>JAFAME010000430.1 GCA_019233695.1 Methylobacteriaceae bacterium | reverse complement strand
GGAAGCGCTGCACCACCCACGGCTCGCGAAAGGTGGTGGCGAAGAGGTCGAACAGCGACCCGAAGTTCAGATCCTTCCTTGCCACCTTGAACACCGCCTCGCCGCCCTTGCCGTGCAGGGGCTTCATGACGATTTCGCCCTGCTCGGCACGGAAGGCCTCGATCGCTGCGCGGTCGCGGGTGATGAGCGTCGGGGGCATCAGATCGGGAAATTCGGTGACGAACAATTTTTCAGGCGCATTGCGCACATGCGTCGGATCGTTGACGACGAGCGTTCCTGGATGGATGTGATCGAGAAGGTGCGTGGCGGTGATGTAGGCCATGTCGAAGGGTGGGTCCTGGCGCATCAGCACGACGTCGAAGTCGGTCAGATCGGCGGTCGCGGGGCTGCCCAGCGTGACGTGGTCGCGCGCCACATCCCTCACTTCGATCGGGCGAAGCTCGGCGAAGACGCGGCCGTCGCGCATCGACAGCTTTTCCGGCCCATAATAGTGGAGGCGGTGGCCGCGCTCCTGGGCGGCCAGCAGCAGTGCGAAGGTCGAATCGCCGGCAATGTTGATCCGCTCGATGGGGTCCATCTGAACGGCGACGCGAAGCTGCATGACGGGCCTCATTCATGGGCGGCCGGGGCCACCCCGCCACAGGCCATCACGGCGGTTGGCCCGTCAACCGGCATTCTGCTTCGGCTCTGGAGGGTTTAGGGGTGCGCCGGGTCGGTCCCGATGGTTGGCCCTTCACGCCTGTTGGATGGCCGACAGCCGCCATTCCGAGGGGCCGCTGCCGGCAGGACGCGCGAAGGTCCACACCTCCGTGACTTCCTGCGGCGCCGACGGGTTGCCGGCGACAAGGCGGCCGGTCGACCTTTCGACCATCGTATCGACAAGTGAAAAGCGCATCGCGACCGTTGCGAAATCGCTGCCTCCCTCCCGCCATGCCTCGGCAAGGTCGCCCTGCAGAAGCGTCACGTCGGAGAGGCGGTTGGTCACCCCGCGGCGGGCGTTTTCCGAGATTTCGGCAGCAAAGTGCGCGACCATCTGCGGGCTCGCCAGCCGGCGCAGCCCCGCCGTGTCCTCCGCGCCATAGGCTGCCTGCACCTCGCCGAGGAGCTGCTGGAAGGCATCGAAATCAGACGGCGCGAGCTGCAGCGGGCTTGTCGCGCTTGGGGTGCGGGCAAAGCTCTCCCGGTTCGCTGCCCCGCCGCCCAAGAATGAGCCGCCGCCTGAGCCGGCGGTCCGCCAGAAAGCCGGTTGCTGCCGGCCGCGGATGAATCCCATCACCCAACGCACGAGCAGAAACAGAAGCCCGAATTGAATGAGCAAGCCGATCAACGAGATGCCGCTGCCCAGCCCCCCGAAGAGCCCGTTGCCGAAGAGGAGCCCGAAAAGACCGGCGCCGAGAAGCCCGCCGATGAGGCCACGCCCGAAGCCGCCCGAGAAAAGACCACCGGAGGGCTGGGGCACCGACCAGCCATAGCCCTGATTGAACGCGCCGGGTCGTTCGATGGGCGCGGCGGGGCGCGGAGCCGTCGAGGTGACTGGTGGGGCCATGAACGTGCGCGAGCCGCGGCTGCCGAAGGAGAAGCCGCCGCCGGCGCGGGCGAAAGCGTCGGTGGGCAACGCAAGTGCCAGGGCGGCAATTGCGAACGCAATCATAAAAGCGCGGCGCACGGACATCTGTCTAGCCCTGAATAGTCGAGCCGCATGGCTCGCTTTCAGGCGCCATATGGGTTCGAGCGCCCCATTCTACAATGTCGCTGCCCTTGCGCCCCTGACGGCCTGAATACCTGCGACATTTCTTCGCCCGTACGATCGTTGAACTGCCCAGCGTTGCAGTCTTGCTCGGCAGGAGGCAGTCGCACCTACATGACGTCAAGTTCGAACGCATTGACAAGATGCTGCGGCAACCGGCGCGGGGCAATGAAGACGGCATCGCCGCGCAAGACCCGTCCCGCGGCCCAAGGATTGTGGGCGACCCAATGGCGCACGGCCCGATGCAAGCGCTTGCGTTTCGTCGGCGTGATCGTCGCCAAAGCGTCATCGAGCGCCCGGCGGGCCTTCACCTCGACGAAGGCAACGGTTGCGCCGCGCATTGCCACAAGGTCGATCTCGCCCCCCTTTACGAGATAGCGGCGCTCCAGGATGCGGTAGCCCTTAGCGATCAGCCACAGGGCCGCAAGCCTTTCCGCGCGCAGGCCGAAGGAGAAGGCGATCACCCGGCGCGAGCTTCGCACGTGGCGGCATCCTTCAGCGCCTTGCGGCGGCGCGTTCCAGCGTGCGCGCGTAGATCTGGCGGCGCGGCAGGCCCGTTTCGCCGGCGATGATTGCGGCTGCGTCCTTGACCGAGTGGGTTTCGAGCGCGCGGTCGATGCGCTCGTCGAGACGCTCCGGCTCTAACGGCTGATGGTGCAAGCTGGGCGGGGCAACGAGCAGCACGATCTCACCTTTGGGCGGGGGCTCGCCCGCCAGCGCCGCAGCAAGGCTTGGCAGGGGACCGCGCCGGACGGTTTCGAAATACTTGGTCAATTCCCGCGCGATGGCTGCCTCGCGCGGGCCGAGCACCGCCGCAAGATCGGCCAGCGTTTCGGCTACCCGATGGGGCGATTCGAAAAGCACCAGGGTTCCCGGGATTGACGCGATCTGCGCGATGCGGGTGCGGCGAGCCGCGCTCTTTGCCGGCAAGAATCCTTCGAAGAAGAAGCGGTCGGTCGGCAGGCCCGCAACGACGAGGGCGGCCAGCAAAGCTGATGCACCCGGGACCGAAGTGACGTGAATGCCCTGTTCGAGCGCTTCCGCCACGAGCTTGTGGCCTGGATCGGAGATGAGCGGCGTGCCGGCATCCGAGACGAGCGCCAGCGCCGCCCCGCCCCGCAACCGCTCGATGAGTTGCGGCCGCATGGCGGTTGCATTGTGCTCATGGTAGGCAACGAGCGGGGTCGCGATGCCGTAGTGGGCAAGGAGCTTCTTGGTGACCCGCGTGTCTTCTGCAAGGACCGCGTCTGCCGCCGCCAGCGTCGCCACGCCGCGAAACGAAATGTCGCGCAGATTTCCGATCGGCGTTGCGACAACGTGCAGCCCCGGCGCGATCGGCTCGGCCTCGGCCCTGAGCCCGAGCGCGGTGAACGTCTGCACCGGTAGCGGCCTTCCCGAAGGCCGTGCGGCAGGATCAAGACCATCCGGGCTGTCGCCAGTCATGATTCCTCGTCGGGTTCTGCTTCTGCTGCTCCACCCTACATATTTGGTCGCTTGTGGGCACGGCGCGAAGGTCCATTCCGTAGGGCCGGCATTCGCCGGCGAGGACTGATTCGCAGTCGTTGCCCTGGAACGTCGGAAACCAGCGGGCGCAGCTTGCCGCTCTTCCGACTGCAGTGCCAGGCGAGCAACTCGACAGGTATCAAAATACCCGATCTTTCAATCGGTTGTGCAACGATCGACTGCGACCGTCTCGGCGCGTCTTTTGTGGGGCCCTCCTCGCCAAAAATCGTCCGGGATTGCGCTGTGCAGCCGTTGCGGCCTAAAACGGGCGATCGTCTGCCCGACTGGAGAGGTCCGTGCGGTTGACTGCCCTTCATCATTTGACCGCCTGGATGCGGCGCGGATTTGCGGTGGCGGCAACGATGTCGATGGGGGTGCTGCTTGCCGGCTGCGGACAGTTCGGCGGCTATGGGCCGCGCGAACCGACGCTGTCGGCCCCGACCACTCCGGTCCAATCGCAGCCGCTCGGTCCGACCTCGCTCGGCAACGGGCCGGTGCACATTGCGCTCATCCTGCCGCTTGGCAGCAGCGTCGGAACCTCCCTGCGCAACGCCGCCGAAATCTCGCTTGCCAAGTCCGGCAGCACCGAGCTCACGATTTCGGTCAAGGACGATCGTTCGACCCCGGAGGGCGCGCGCGAGGCCGCCCAGCAGGCGATCGCCGAGGGCGACGAGCTTATCATCGGACCGCTGTTTGCCAATTCCGTGCGCGAGGTCGCAGGCGCCGCACGCGTCACCGGCCGTCCCGTCATCGCCTTCTCGACGGATGCCAATGTCGCCTCGCGCGGCGTCTATCTTCTTTCCTTCCTGATCGAAGGCTATGTCGATCGGATCATCGGCTATGCGGCCGCAAGCGGCAAGAAGTCGTTCGCGGCGCTCGTGCCCGACAACGAATATGGCAACGTCGCGCTCGCGGAGTTCCAGCAGGAGGCGGCGCGGCTCGGCGTGCGCGTCGCCGGGATCGAGCGGTTCTCGCCGGGAAATCTCACGACGGCCGTGCAGCATATCGCGAGCCTCGGCAATTCGATCGACGCACTCTTCATCCCCGACCAGGCCGACGCGATGCCGGCCGTGGCGCAGGCGCTCACCGCCAACGGCATCGATTCGAAGCGCGTGCAAATCCTCGGAACCGGCGTGTGGAACGACCCGCGCGTGCTCCGGCTCGCCGCCCTGCAGGGTGCCTGGTTCTCCAGTCCGGAAAATTCCGGCTTCAATTCCTTTGCGCAACAATACCGGGCGAAATATGGGGCCGAGCCCGCCCGCATCGCCTCGCTCGCCTATGATGCCGTCTCGCTCGTTGCCGCACTGGCCCGTGTGCAAGGGGGGCAACGCTATTCGGAATCGGTGCTTACCAACCCGCAGGGCTTCATCGGCATAGACGGAGTGTTCCGCTTCCGCTCCGATGGCCAGAGCGAGCGCGGGCTTGCCGTGGAGCAGATCGGCAGCGGCTCGACGACGACGATCAGCGCCGCGCCCCGGACATTCACCGGCTCGGGCACCTGAGCCCGCCTGCACCCACGGGCGCAGGCCGTTCTTGTCCGCCCGTTTCCTGCAGACTGTCGAGTTGCGGGCCGCAGTGCCTGCCCCTTGCGTTCTCGCTGGCGCATGCGATAACGCCCGCCTTTCCGAGGCACTTCGACATGTCGAAATTCCGCGAGCGCGTCTTTTCCGGGGTGCAGCCGACAGGGGGCGTGCACATCGGCAACTACCTGGGCGCCATCAAGCGCTTTGTCGCCATGCAGGAGACCCACGAATGCATCTATTGCGTCGTCGACCTGCATGCCATCACGATCTGGCTCGACCCGCGGGAACTCGAAGCCGGCATCCGCATGATCACCGCGGCCTTCATTGCCGCCGGCATCAACCCCAAGTCGCACATCGTCTTCAACCAGAGCCAGGTGGCCGAACACGCCGAACTCGCCTGGGTGTTCAACTGCGTCGCCCGGATGGGCTGGCTCAACCGCATGACACAGTTCAAGGAGAAGGCCGGCAAGGATCGCGAGAACGCGTCCGTGGGATTGTTTGCCTACCCGAACCTCATGGCAGCCGACATTCTCGCCTACCGGGCAACCCACGTGCCGGTCGGCGAAGACCAGAAGCAGCATCTCGAACTTGCCCGCGACATCGCGCAGAAGTTCAACACCGACTTTGCCGAGCGCATCGCCGCGCTCGGCTATGGCGAGGCGTTCTTCCCATTGCCCGAACCGCTGATCCAGGGGCCGGCGACGCGCGTGATGTCGCTGCGCGACGGCACCAAGAAGATGTCGAAGTCGGACGCCTCGGACTATTCGCGCATCAATCTGACGGACGATGCCGAAACCGTCGCCCAGAAGATCCGCAAGGCCAAGACCGATCCCGAACCTCTCCCCACCGAGGTCGCCGGCCTCGAGGCGCGGCCCGAGGCGGACAATCTCGTCGGCATGTTCGCGGCATTGGACGACGTCACCAAGGCGGAAGTGTTGAAAGAGTTCGGCGGGGGCCAATTCTCCCGCTTCAAGGCCGCGCTCGCCGACCTTGCGGTCGCAAAGCTCGGACCGATCCGCGCCGAGATGCAGCGGCTGCAGAACGACACCGCCTATCTCGACGGCGTGCTGGCCGAGGGATCGCACCGCGCCCGCGCGCTCGCCCGGCCGACGATGGATGCGATCAAGGACATTGTCGGTCTCGTCCGCCAGCGGTCATAGCCGACAAGCGGCCGCGGTCCGGCAGCTTCGGGTCGCGGCGGCCCTTGCAGGCGCGCCGCGCGGCTGGCAGCATCGATCGGCGCGGGAAGTCGGGAGGCCGAATGCGGGGCAAGAAGCGACGGGCGCACGAGCCGGGCCATCGGGCCAAGTTCCTCGTGGTGATCGACAACACGCCCGAGTGTGATCGCGCGGTGTATTTCGCCGCGCGGCGCGCTGCCCGAACCGCGGCGGCGGTGACCATGCTGACTGTTGTCGAGCCGATCGACTTTCAGCAATGGCTCGGCGTCGGCGACATCATGAAGGCCGAGGCCGAGGCGGAGGCGCAGGAGACGCTGGAGCGCTTTGCCGCAAGGGCCCGCGCCATCGCCGGCATCGAGCCTGAACGCATCGTCCGCATCGGCGCCAAGGCCGAGGAAGTCATTCGCCTCATCGAGGAGGACGAGGACATCTTCATCCTGGTACTCGCCGCAGGGACCGGAAGCGAGGGCCCGGGGCCTCTGGTGGGCATGCTTGCCCACAAATCCGAGTCATTTCCGGTGCCAGTCGCGATCGTGCCGGGCGGGCTTGCGGACGAGGACCTCGACGCGCTTGCGTGATCCCTGATGGCCAAACCCGCCACGCATCCCGTGATTTATCGCCGCGCATCGCCATATGTGCTGCTAGAGCCCGCACGGGCGAGACTCAACCGCCGGCCTTAACCCGGTTGCGAGGAGTTGAAGCATGTTCATCCAGACCGAAACCACCCCCAATCCTGCCAGCCTGAAGTTCCTGCCCGGCCGCCCGGTGATGGGCGAGGGCACCCTGGACATGCGCGATCCCACCGAGGCCGAGCGCTCGCCGCTCGCCAAGGCGCTGTTTTCGGTGCCGGGCGTTTCGGGCGTCTTCTTCGGTGCGGACTTCATCGCGGTCACCAAGTCGACGGGCGAGTGGTCGCATCTGAAGCCTGCCATTCTCGGCGCCATCATGGAACACTACATGTCCGGCGAGCCGCTCGTGGAGGATGGCGCCGAGGTGCGCGACGATGCGCCGGGTGACGAGTTCTATGCCGAGGAGGATGCCGAGACCGTCGCCACGATCAAGGAGCTCATCGAAACGCGGGTGCGGCCAGCGGTCGCCGGTGACGGCGGCGACATCACCTTCAAGGGCTATCGGCACGGAACGGTGTTCCTGTCGATGCGCGGCGCCTGCTCGGGCTGCCCGTCCTCGACCGCGACACTGAAGCAGGGCATCGAGAACCTGCTGCGCCATTTCGTTCCCGACGTTTCGGCAGTCGAGCAGATCTAGGAACCTGTCCGCATTGGTCATCCCGGAGCCGCTCTTGCGGATATCCGGGATCCGGCGCAACCAAAACCTCGGCGCACTGCCCCGGGTGCCGGCTCTCCGCTTCGCTCCGGCCGGGATGACACGAAAATGAACTCAAATCTCGGAAACGCGTGTCTAGGGACGTCGAATGACCAAGCTCCCCAGCTCTGCCCTCGATCAGATTTTTCTGACGGCGCGCACCCACAACAAATGGCTGGAACGGGACGTTCCCGACAGCCTTCTGCACGAGCTTGCCGACACGCTGAAAATGGGGCCGACAAGTGCCAACTCGTCGCCCGCGCGCATCCTCTTCGTGAAATCGCGGGCGGCCAAGGAACGGCTCGCCCCGCATCTCTCGGAAGGCAACCGGGCCAAGACGATGGCCGCGCCCGTCACCGCGATCGTCGGCTATGATCTTGAGTTTTATGAAAAACTGCCGAAGCTCTTCCCGCACAATCAGGCGGCGCGCAGCTGGTTTGCGGGCAACCCGACGCTGATTGAAACAACCGCCTTCCGCAATTCCTCGCTGCAGGGCGCCTATCTCATCCTCGCGGCGCGGGCGCTCGGGCTCGATACCGGTCCGATGTCCGGCTTCGACAATGCCGGCGTCGACCGCGCATTCTTTCCTGACGGCAAGGTCAAGTCGAATTTCATCTGCAGCCTCGGCTACGCCGACGCCTCGGCGCTGCTGCCGCGCTCGCCACGGTTCACGTTTGACGAGTTCTGCAAGATTCTCTAACCGGCTCGCTTGCGGGTCCTGCGCCGATCGGGCGAGTGTTCCGGCGAGCGCCGATCACTGGTAATCAGGCAGCTGACGGAACCGTTGCCGCGCATGGCGGCCGCTATGCTACTTCCATCTTGCCGCTCAAGGAGGCTTCGATGAATCTCGCTGAGCTCAACACGATCGCGCAGGCGATGGTCACACCCGGCAAGGGCATTCTCGCCGCCGATGAATCATCAGGCACGATCAAGAAGCGCTTCGACGCGATCGGCGCTGCTTCGACCGCGGACAGCCGCCGCGACTACCGCGAGCTGCTGTTCCGCTCGCTCGACGCAATGAGTGGCCGGATATCGGGGGTGATCCTCTATGACGAGACGATCCGTCAGACGGCGCGCGACAGCACACCTCTCGTCAGGCTGATCGAGCAGACGGGCTCGATCCCGGGCATCAAGGTCGACAAGGGCACCAAACCGCTGCCGTTTTGCCCGGGCGAGGTCGTCACCGAAGGCCTCGACGGACTGCGCGAGCGGTTCGTCGAATATCGCGGTCTTGGCGCCAAATTCGCCAAATGGCGGGCGGTCATCGACATCGGGCCCGGCATTCCGACTGAGACCTGCATTGCCTGCAACGCCCACGCGCTGGCACGCTATGCGGCGCTCAGCCAGGAGGAGGGGATCGTCCCGATCGTCGAGCCGGAGGTTCTGATGGACGGCGGGCACGACATCGAGCTCTGCTACGAGGTCACCGAGTGGGTGCTGAAGACCGTCTTTGATGAGCTCTATCGCCAGCGCGTCACGCTCGAAGGGATGGTGCTGAAACCCAACATGGTCGTGCCTGGCCAGCAAAGCCCGAAGCGCGCTTCGGTCGAGGAGGTCGCCGAAAAAACCGTGCGCGTGCTCAAGAGTTGCGTGCCTGGCGCAGTACCCGGGATCGCCTTCCTTTCCGGGGGTCAGTCCGACGTCGAGGCGACCGCGCATCTCGATGCCATCAACAAGATCGGCGGCCTGCCCTGGAAAGTCACCTTTTCCTATGGCCGGGCGCTCCAGGCGGCTCCTCTGACCGCGTGGAAGGGCGAGAACACAAATGTACCGGCCGCACAGCGCGCCTTCTCGCATCGCGCCCGCATGAACGGCCTTGCTACGCTCGGGGAATGGAAGAAGGAACTGGAGACCGCGTGACATCAGGAAGCGAGCCGACGACACATTCCAGCGTTGGCGAAGCCTCGTGCGCCAATGCCCGCCCTCAGGGCGGGCACCTTGCCTGTCAGGTCAGCGCGCGTCCGCGAGGCGAGCGTCTCAGCGGGCGAGCTGCAGGGACATGCTGGCAACGCCGCCTGCAAGGTTCAATCCGGTCTGGGCCTGCGTCGACAGCGGTTGCAGGGTGATCGAGCGTCCCGGGCTTGCGGCGGTGACGGCGACGAGGGCATTGGCGCCGACCCCGACGCCGACAGTGGCGGAGGCGGCTCCGCCGATATATTCGCCTGCCAGGGCGCCGCGCAGCGGCCCGCCCGTCGGAGCAAAGACGTCCCAGATCAGGACGCCCTGATTGGTGCCGCCGATGTCGAGGCCGAATTTGCGGATGGTTCCCGAATACCATTCCTGCACAGCCCCGTTATAGGTCGTGAAACGGCACCGCATTTCCTTGCTCGAGGCGATGATGAGACCGAGGCCGCCGGCCACATTGCATTGCAAATGGCCGACTTTGACGTTTGCCTGGCCGAGCGCGGTGTGCGCGCCAACTATCGAGGCCGCCAGGGCCGCGCCGCAAAACAAACCTCGCATGTTCATCGTTTTCTCCTTGGTTGAAACAGGTATGCGTGCCGCAAGCCCGACGACGGACAACCGCGCCCTGTTCTCTCGGCAAAGCTCACGATGGCGTCAAGACCTAACATCAGTTCGTCGCCCGCGCTCAGCTGTTCAACTGAGCCCGCCGCATTGCACAGAGCGCTGGTAAACGCTGCGCCACGCGCACTGTCGGCGTGCAACGTATCATCGAGACCGTCTGGAGCCCGGCCGGGTGTCGGGCCTGTGTCGCCTCAAGGCTTCCGGCTGGGCGGCGACGGACCGGCGCTCGACGAGCTGTGTCGGCAGCCGCTGTACGTCGCTCGTCCGCTCGCCCTTGAGCTGAGCGAGCAGGGTGCGCACGCCAAGCCGGCCAAGCGCTTCGATCGGCTGGCGCACGGTCGTGATCGGCGGGTCGAGCAGGTCGGAGAACGGCATGTCGTCGAAGCTCGTCAGCGACACATCGGCCGGCACGCGCAGGGCGAGCTCGCGCAGGCCCTGGAGCACGCCGGCGGCGACATAATCGCTGCCGGTAAAGATCGCGGTCGGCGGCGGCGCCGAACCCATGATGGGGCCGATCGCGGCAAGTCCGGCACTGCGCTCATACGCGCCGAAGCGCACAAGTGATCTATCGATCCGGAGCTTTGCCTCGCGCATGGCCCGCCGGTAGCCGGCAAAGCGCTCGCACGCACTGAACAAGCCCGGCGGGCCGCCGATATGGGCGATGCGCTCGTGGCCAGCCTCGATAAGCCGCCGCGTGGCGAGATAGGCGCCGGGCTCGTTCTCGACGAAGATCTTGGGCACCCGCGCGCCGGGCACGTCCTCATCGAGGAGGATCACGTCCGTGCGCCCGTCGAGATAGGTCTTGAGCGTGCCGTCGTCGGCTCGGTTGGTGAGAATGATCAAGCCGTCGACATGCCGATTGTCGAGTCTCTCCAGATTGGCGATTTCGCGCCGCGGGTCGCCGGAGGTGCTGCTGAACAGCACCGAATAGTCGAACTTGCGCGCCTCGTCCTCGATTGCCGCGGCAAGCACGGCAAAGAACGGATTGGCAATATCGGGCGTGACGAGGCCGATGGTTTCGGAAGTGCCGCGGCTGAGGCGCTTGGCGAGCAGATTAGGCCGGTACTTGAGCTGCTCGACAGCAAGGTCGATGCGCGCCGAAGTGCCTTGCGGCAATTCGATGCTCTTGTTCAGGTAACGCGAAACGGTCGCTGGCGATACGCCGGCTTCCCTCGCAACCTCGCGGATGGTCGGGGCCTTCATCCCCGGAAGCTAGCTGAAAAACCGGTTTAGTAAAGCGGTTGCAGGTGCGCCGACCTCAGGAATGCGCGCGTTCCTGGACTGCCTGCGCCTGAGCCTCTCAAGAGCACGCGGTTCGAGATTTCAGCCCGTTGCCTCGCCTGATATGGCTTTACGGCCGGCGGAGGACTCCCGAAAAAATTGTGCGTCTGGCCTGCCCGTGCCGCCCGGCTCGATCCCTGTTGGAGGAAACCTCATGCAAAAGCTTGCCCTATCCTTGGCCGTTGCTTTGATGATGCTCGTGGTACCGCGCCTTCCGTCGGCGCACGCTGAGAACCTGCGCTCCTGGGTCGCAAGCTACGGCAGCGGCACTGCATGCACGCGGGCTGCACCATGCGCCGATTTCGTGACGGCGCTGGCGGCAACCGCTCCGGGCGGGGAGATCAATTGCGTCGATCAGGGCGATTTCTCCAACCCGACCTCGCAGCTGCTGATCGAAAAATCGATCACCATCGACTGCGAAGGCGTGCAGGGACGCCTGAACTTGGCGGGCAGCGGCGGCGCGGTCATTGACGTTGTCGCATCGCCGACCGATGTCGTCACACTGCGCGGCCTTGACATCGGCGGCACCGGTTCCGGGTTCCCGGCATATGGCATTTTCTTCGGCGGCGGCGCCGCCCTGCATATCGAGAAATGCGTCATTCACGACATCACCAGCTCCGGTCAGGGCTGGGGGATCGTTGCAAGCACCGGAAACAATAACGGCCAATTCAACGAGACGGCAGCCGAGCTCTTCGTCTCCGACACGGTCTTGGAGAACAACGGGACTGCATCCGACGGCGGCGGGATTCTCGTCATTCCGGTCGTCATTGCCTTCACGAAAGTCACCCTGAACCACGTCGAGGCGCGCAACAATTACTTCGGCATCAAGGCCGATGGGACAGACATATCGGGGGGCGTCATCAACATGACGGTACGCGACAGCCTCGCCTCGGGCAATCGCTCCAATGGCATCGTCGGGACAGGCAATGCCAATGGCCCCGCCATCATCATGCTGGTCGAGCGCACGACCTCCTCGCAGAATGCGACCGCCGGCCTCGGCGTGATCGCGGATGGCCCGGCGACAACGATCGAGCTGACCGGATCGACCATGATGGGCAACATCAACGGCATCGGCGCCAGCCACGGCGGCAGGCTCGTGTCCTATCAGAACAACAATGTCAGTCTGAACTCGGTCGACGGCAGTCCGACCTCGGTGATCGCGCCGAAGTAGACGTCTCGGGCTGGCGACCGTTCAGGCCGGCTTCGGTCGTGCTGCCTGGATCGCGGCGAGAAATGCCTTGCCGTAGCGCCGGAGCTTCACTTCACCGACGCCGGAGATCCGCCGCATCTCCTCGGCGTTGGCCGGCAGCTTCTCGGCCATCTCGATCAGCGTGCGGTCGGCGAAGATCACGAAGGCCGGCACGCTCTCGGCGCGCGCCAGCTCGAGGCGGGTGCGCTTGAGCTTCGCCAGCACGGTGGCCGCGCCGGCATCGGCCGGTGCAACAGATCGCACCGGCACCAGGCGGCGAAAACTCGGATCGGCGACAGCGAGCACGTCGGCGCGCAGGCGGATCGGTTCGCGCCCGCGCATGATCGCGTCGCCCTTCTCGGTCAGGCGGAACCCGCCATGTTCGTCGCTCGCAATCGCCAGGACCTGCGCGGCGAAGAGCTGACGGATGATCGCGCCCCAGGCGCGCCTGTTGCGGTCGCGTCCTACCCCAAACGTCTTGATGGCGTCATGCTGGTGGCGGCGCACGGCGTCCGTCGCCTCGCCGCACAGCACGTTGATGAGGTAGCCCGCTCCGAAGCGCTGGCCCGTTCTCGCGACGGCCGAAAGCACCTTCTGGGCGTCGATCGTGGCGTCGTAGAGCGAGACGCCGCCCGTGCAGAGGTCACAGTGCCCGCATGGGTCGCTCGCCTCGTCGAAATGGGCAAGCAGCGTCTGGCGGCGGCATGCCGGGGCCTCGCACAGCGAGATCATGGCGTCGAGCCGGCGGTGTTCCAGGCGCCGGCGGGCGTCGCCGATGTCCTTGGCATCGATCTGGCGGCGACGGAACGCCATGTCGTCGAGACCGTAGAGCGTCAGGGTATCGGCGGGAAGGCCGTCGCGACCGGCCCGGCCGATCTCCTGGTAGTAGGCCTCGACGCTGTCGGGCATGTCGGCGTGCGCGACGAAGCGGATGTCAGGCTTGTTGATGCCCATGCCGAAGGCGATGGTCGCCACGACGATAATGCCGTCCTCCTGCAGGAACCGATCGGCGTTGCGATGGCGCACCTCCTGGTCGAGCCCGGCATGATAGGGCAGCGCGACATGGTCCTGCCCGGAAAAATAATCGGCCAGCGCCTCGGTCTTGTCCCGCGTTCCGCAATAGACGATGCCGCTTTCGTCACGGTGCCGATCCAGGAACTCCTGGAGCTGCCGTCGCGGACGGTGCTTCACGTCGAAGTTCAGGAAGAGATTGGGCCGATCGAAGCTGTGCACGAAAACGCGCGGGGAAGTTGTGAACAATCGCTCGGCGATGTCGCCCCGCGTCACCCGGTCGGCCGTGGCGGTAAGCGCGATCGTCTGCGACACGCCCATCATCTCGGCGGCGCGTCGCAGCTCGCGATATTCCGGCCGGAAATCGTGACCCCATTGCGAGACGCAATGGGCCTCGTCGATGGCGAAGCGCTTCAGGTTCGCCCGGCCGAGGCGTTCAGCGAGCCCCTCGGCCAAGAGCCGCTCGGGAGAAATGAACAGAAGTCTGAGCTCGCCCGTCGCAAGCTGCATCCATGCGGCGCGGTTCTCGGCTTCGCTGTTGAGCGAGTTCAGGGTGGCCGCCGCGACGCCCAAGGTCGTCATCTGGCGCACCTGGTCGCGCATCAGCGCGATCAGCGGAGAGACGATCACGGTGAGGCCGCCGTCAGTCGCTGCGGGCAGCTGATAGCACATCGATTTGCCGCTGCCGGTCGGCATGACGGCAAGCACGTTTTCGCCGGCGAGAACAGCGGCAATCACTTCCTCCTGGCCGGGACGGAAGTCGTCGTAGCCGAACACCGATTTCAGGGTCGAGCGCGCCTGCGGTGGGACGCGCGGCTCCATGATGGCCGGGCGCTCAGCCCGCGACGATTGCCGCGGCGGCACCCGCCATCACGCCGCCGGTCGCTCGGTTCAGCACGCAGCGCGCCTTCGGCCGGGCAAACAGCCCGCGGGCCCGGCTCGCCGCCGCAATGTAGGTGCCGAACACGAAGGTCAGTGTCAGCGAGGTTGCCAGGATGAGCTCGGCATAGCTGAGGACGTCGATGCGGGCGAGATCGACGAACGCCGGCAGAAGCGCGAGATAAAAGACCATGACCTTCGGGTTGCCGAGATTGATCGACAGGCCGGTCAGAAACAACCTGAGCCGGCTTTCCGCAGTTCGGTCGGCGGCGATCTCGGTGGCCCGGACCGGAGCTGACCACAACCGCCAGGCAAGATAGAGAAGATAGGAGGCGCCGGCGTAGCGGATGACGAGAAAGACGCTCTGAAAGGCGTGCGCGATGACGGTCAGTCCGAGGATGCTGAACGTGAGCCAGACGAGATCGCCGCAGGCGATGCCCGTGGTGAAGGCGACGGCGCCGACATGGCCGCGGCCGAGCACGCGGGCGAGGATCGCGGCAACCGCGGGCCCCGGCGTTGCCGCCGCGATGGCGAGAAAGCCCATGTAGATTAGAAGCGACGCAGGCAACATCGGGGGAAGACTCCGGGCTCGGCAAGATCCTTCGGACGCGGGCAGCGCCGCGAACCGCAGCATCTCCAATATCATGCCGTGGCGCGCGACACGACCTTTCCCGGCCGCACCTCGAACATCTGGGCGCGATCGGCGATCTCGGCAAAGACCGCCGGATCGGCGCCCGTCATCCAGACCTGGCCGCCGAGCTTGAGGAGAGTGCCGAAGAGCGCGGCGCGGCGCGTCGGATCGAAATGCGCCGCGATCTCATCGAGAAGAACCACGGGTGCGATGCCGCTCATGGCCCCGACGAGGCGCGCATGCGCGAGTACGAGGCCGACGAGAAGCGCCTTCTGCTCGCCGGTCGAGGCCTTCGCCGCCTCCGCATCCTTGGGGCCGTGGCGCACGACAAGATCGCCGACGTGCGGGCCGGTGAGCGTGCGGCCCGCCGCGGCATCGCGGCCGCGACCGGCGCGCAGCATGGCGCGATAGCGTTCTTCGACCTCCAGGGCCGGGAGTTCGGCGACGAGTGTCTCGACTTCGCCCAGAAGCGACAGCGCCGCCCAGGGGAAAGGCGATGCATCGTCGCGTTCGGCGCCGATCAGCGTCGACAGGCGCGAGACGCACTCGTAACGGGCGGCGGCGACCGCGACGCCGAGCTCGGCCACCTCGCGCTCGGCGGCATCGAGCCAGGCGGCATCGTAGGTGCTGCCTTCGAGGAGGCGATTGCGGTTGCGCAGCGCGCGTTCGAGGGCGTTCACGCGCGTCCCGTGGCCCGGATCGACGGCAAGGACGAAACGGTCGAGGAACCGCCGGCGCTCGCCGGCCGGCCCGGCGAAGAGGCCGTCCATCGCGGGGGTCAGCCAGACGACCCTGACATGTTCGGCAAAGGCAGTCGCCGAAGCGACGGGGGCGCGCTCGATCCGGTATTTGCGGGCCTGGAGACCGGCATGGTCGGGGGCTTCGAGCCCGGTGCCGAGCTGGACCCGTCCGTCATCCTGTGCCACCTCGACCGAGGCCGCCCAACCGCCGGATCCGCCGATGCGGGCGCAGGCCGCAAGCTCGGCGCGCCGCAGGCCGCGCCCGGGCGACAGCAGCGAGATGGCCTCGAGGAGATTGGTCTTGCCGGCGCCGTTGTCGCCGGTGAGGACGATGGGATCGCCTTCTATCGAAAGGTCGAGTGCCGGGTAGGAGCGAAAGTCGCCGAGCACGAGGCGGCGCACCGCCGGCCGGCGCAAACCGGGGACAGCCGATGCCGGAGCAATGGACTGAGCCGTGGGCTCGTCGACCATCAGAGAGGCACACGCCTCAATCGTAGAAATATCCGCCCTCACACCCGCATCGGCATCAGCACGTAGAGCGCGGCCGACCCGTCGCGATCCTGCAGCAGCGTCGGCGAGCCGGGATCGGCAAGTTTCAAGAGGGCCGTGTCGGAATCGAGCTGCTCGGTAATGTCGAGGAGATAGCGGGCGTTGAAGCCGATATCCAGCGGTTGCGCATCGTAGTCGACTTCGAGCTCCTCGGTCGCAGACCCCGAATCGGGATTGTTGACCGAGAGCGTCAGCTTGCCATCGACGATCGACAGTTTCACCGCCCGGCCACGCTCGGAGGAGATGGTCGAGACCCGGTCGACCGCGGCGGCAAACGAATCCCGCTCGACCACGAGGCGCTTGTCGTTGCCGTTCGGGATGACGCGCGCGTAGTCGGGAAACGTGCCGTCGATCAGCTTCGAGGTGAGCGTCACGTCGCCCAAGGTGAAGCGCACCTTGGTTGTCGACATGTCGACGGCCACCTCCTTGTCGAGGCCTTCGATGAGCTTCTGCACCTCCGCGACCGCCTTGCGCGGCAGGATGACCCCGGGCATGTCGGCTGCGCCGGCGGGCGCCACAATCTCCACACGGGCGAGGCGATGGCCGTCGGTTGCGACGGCCCGCAGCATGGCGCGGCCCTCAACCTCCAGCGTGTGGATGTAGATGCCGTTGAGGTAATAACGTGTCTCCTCCGTCGAGATGGCGAACTGGGTCTTGTCGATCAGCTTCTTGAGATCGCCCGCCGCCAGCGAGAAATGATGCGACAGGTCGCCGACATTGAGATCGGGAAAATCGCTCTCGGGCAGGCTCTGCAGCGCGAAGCGGGAGCGGCCCGAGCGCAGCACCAACTGGCCGGTGTCACCGGCGCTGTCGAGCGACACCTGGGCTCCATCCGGGAGTTTGCGGACGATGTCGTAGAGCACATGCGCCGGCAGCGTGGTGCCGCCCCCCTGCTGGACATCGGCCGGCAGGGTTTCCAGAACCTCGAGGTCGAGATCGGTCGCCTTCAGCATCAGGGATCGTCCCTGCGCATGCAAAAGGACGTTCGACAGGATGGGGATCGTGTTGCGCCGTTCGACAACGCGATGCACATGGCCCAGCGACTTCAACAGAGTCGCCCGTTCGAGCGTGACTTTCATAACCGATCCAAATCAACGAGACGCGGATAACGGGCCGGGACCTGAGATCACGCGCGGGGGGCGAAACTCTGCCGTGAGGCACGCATAAGCGCAAGCCGCACGTCAGGGGCGCGTCCTGGGGAACACCTCTGTCAACAGGTTTAGCGACGCATCCGCCAGGCTGCAATGGCGTGTTCGGCGTCCCGCGGCAGGTCGCGAGCGTTGGGGATTCGACTGCCGGTCGGTGCCCTGCTTCACCGGTCCTTAATTCGCCGCCATTAGAGTCGAGTTCAGACCGCAACGAGGTTCGGAGCGGTCGATGCAGGGCGAGGGCGAGTTCGGCGCACGGGCGATGCGGGGCAAGGATGCAGGCGCCGGGCGTCGCGAGCCGACCCTCGGTGTCCCGGGCGGTCCTCCGGAACTTCGCGTCAGCGCGCAAGATCGTCGCGCCACCCCCACGGCGCGCTCGAAAGGCGAGCGGATCGAGCCGAGCGTAGGAGTTCCTGGCCGATGGGCGGATTTGCGGGCGACACGCGACGAGGGGGACGCGCCGCCCTTCAAGGAGGGCGCCCGGCCTTCCGCCCCTACCTTTGCGACACGCGAGCCGCCCGTGCGGCATAGCGAGGAAGACGACACCCCTCAGCGGCGCTCGAAGCGCGGCAAGGGCGCGCGTGACGCGAAACGGCGCCGGTCGTTCCTCGGGCGGCTCTTCTACTGGGGTTTCGTCCTCGGCGTCTGGGCCTTCATCGCGGTCGCTGGCATTGTTGCCTACTACGCAACGCAGTTGCCGCCGATCGATCAGCTCGCGGTCCCCAAGCGGCCGCCCAACATCGCCATTCTCGCCGAAGACGGCACACTTCTCGCCAATCGCGGCGACACCGGTGGTCCGGCGATCTCGCTCAAGGAGCTGCCGCCTTACCTGCCCAAGGCCTTCATCGCCATCGAGGATCGCCGGTTCTATTCGCACTGGGGCATCGATCCGTTCGGCATCATGCGTGCGCTGGTGCGCAACGTCACCGGCAAGAGCCTTTCCCAGGGCGGCTCGACGCTGACGCAGCAGCTTGCCAAGAACTTGTTCCTCACCCAGGAACGCACGATGTCGCGCAAGATCCAGGAGGCGATCCTGGCGATCTGGCTCGAGCACAAATATACCAAGGATCAGATCCTCGAACTCTATCTCAACCGCGTGTACTTCGGCTCGGGCGCCTACGGCGTCGAGGCCGCGGCACAGAAGTACTTCGGCAAAAGCGCCAGGGCGGTCACCCTTTCAGAGGCCGCGGTGCTGGCCGGCCTGATGAAATCGCCGTCGAAGCTTGCGCCAAACCGCAACCCGCAAGGGGCGAGCGAGCGCGCCGCGCAAGTCATCGATGCCATGGCGCAGGAGGGCTTCATCACGGAGGCAATGGCGAAGGTGGCGCTGGCAAAGCCCGCCCAGGCGGTGCGCGAGAAGAGCGCCGGCTCGGTGAACTATGCCGCCGACTACGTGATGGATGCACTCGACGACACCGTCGGGGCGATCGATGAGGACATCGTGGTCACCACCACGATCAGCCCGCAGATGCAGAACGCCGCCGAGCGGGCGCTCGATGAGGAGCTTGCAGCCAAAGGCCAGAAATTCGGGGTGTCGCAGGGCGCGCTCGTCGCGCTCGATCTCAATGGTGGCGTCAGGGCGCTGATCGGCGGCCGCGACTATTCCGATAGCCAGTTCGACCGTGCCGTCGCGGCCAAGCGCCAGCCAGGTTCGTCGTTCAAGCCCTTCGTCTATCTGACCGCCCTCGAGCACGGGCTCACGCCCGATACGGTGCGCGAGGACAAGCCGTTGAACCTCAAAGGCTGGCAGCCGGAAAACGCCTCGCGCGAATATCGCGGGGCGGTGACGCTGACGCAGGGGCTCGCCTTGTCGATCAATACGGTCGCGGTGGAGCTCGGCCTCGAGGTCGGCCCGAAGAACGTGGTCAAGACGGCGCACCGCCTCGGCATCCAGTCCGATCTCAACGCCAACGCTTCGATCGCGCTCGGCACCTCCGAGGTGACGCCGCTCGAAATGGTGACTGCCTACACCGCCTTTGCCAACGGCGGCATCGGCGTGCAGCCGCATGTCATCACCAAGGTCGCGACCGCCAAGGGCAAACCGCTCTATCAGCGCAAGGCAGGCTCATTCGGCCGCCTCATCGAGCCGCAATATGTCGCGATGATGAATTCGATGCTGCAGGAGACGCTGCTCACCGGCACCGCGCGCAAGGCCGATCTGCCGGGCTGGCAGGCGGCCGGCAAGACCGGCACCTCGCAAGATTACCGCGACGCCTGGTTCATCGGCTACACGAGCCATCTCGTGTGCGGCGTCTGGCTCGGCAACGACGATTCATCGCCGACGCGCAAGACGTCGGGCGCCAATCTGCCGGTCGACATCTGGAGCCGGTTCATGCGCGTGGCACACCAGGGCGTGCCGCCGGCCGGCCTGCCGGGCGGCGTCTGGACCAATTCGGAACCGGCGGTGGCTTCCACCCAGACGCCGGCCGACATTGCCGCCGCGCAGGGGTTGCCGATCCGCGATCCGGCCACGGGCCGGGCGCTGACCTGGCAGCCGCCGGCGCCGCCCGCCAATGTCGGCGCCGCCGGCGAGGTGGACGGCGGCGCTACTGCCCCCGCGCCGCGACCCGCCGCGTTGCGCCGCGACCCCGGCGCCCCCCTGCCGCCGGCACCGATTCCAGGTGAGGCGGGCGACGACGTTGGCATAGGCCAGGAGCGCCAGCCCAGCCTCTTCGAGCGGTTGTTCGGAGGTTGAACGGGTCCGCCCGGAAGCCGAGCGGGACCGTCGGCAGGCAGGGTCAATGCAGGCTCAGCGTCTGCAATTCGTGCTGCGCCGCGTTGGCGAGCGCGGCGTCCTTCGAATCGGTCAGGAGAATGGGCGTGCCATCGGCGGCGAGCAGGGCAAAGAGCTGCAAGCCCGGCTGGATGGTCGGGGCCCCCGGAAAGAGCTCGCCGACCTCTTCGGAACGGATGGCCCTGACATAGGCGATCGAGCCGCCGCCCAGATGCGCGAATTCGTCTGCGCTCATCGGAGGCCGATCCGGAAATCTGGAGCTCCACGTGTTCATGTCACTCACTCCTGGAGTTGCGCCAGCGCCGTCAGGCGCGCCTCCCGTCAGTCGCATGGACTGATGTTGATACGCTTGACCACCCGTGCGGGTTCCGGTCTTGCGAGATCGACGGCCAGAAGGCCGTTGATCAGCTCGGCGCCAAGCACCTCCATACCGTCGGCCAGGAGAAAGGTTCGCTGGAACTGGCGCGCCGCAATGCCGCGGTGGATGAACTGCCGGGTCTTGTCGTCCTGCTGGCGGCCGTGGATGACGAGCTGATTTTCCTCGATCGTGATTTCGAGCTGCTCGCGCGTGAAGCCTGCAACCGCAAGCGTGATACGCAGCCGCTCGGGCGAGACATCGCTGCGCGGCAATCGCTCGATGTTGTAGGGCGGATATCCGTCCGAGGCCGCTTTGGTCACCTTGTCAAGCGCCCGCTCGATGTCGTCGAAACCAAGCAGGAAGGGCGAATTCAGGCTGGGCAGGCGTGACATGATCGAAGCCCCTCGGGCACTTCGCTCCTTCCGGCCCGGTCGCCCAGCGCCTCAAGGATACGTCGCCCACATATGGCGATGGGGGAGAGACATTCAAGCAGCCGGGTCGGGCGCGGCAGCGTTCTCATCGCGCGCCCATTCGATGCCCTGGTAGTCGAAGCCCATTTCAATCGTCGGCTTGACGATGGCGAAATAAGGCGAGATGTCGAAATCGCGGGGCGTATAGAGCGAATAGTGGCGGATGTGAAAGATCTCGTGGCGCAGGGCGTTGGCGCCTTCGATGCCGGCTTTGGCGTCGACCGTCTCGATCCGGGGCAGGATCGGAAAGCGCACGGCGCCGAACGCCTGGGCAATCAGCGTCGAGCAGATGGTGCGCGTCGGCGATCCCGCGCCAAGCGCAATCATCCGCCGCCGGAAGCGCACTGGGACCGGCGGCGTCGGCAGCAAATAGCGGGCAAGATCGACGACGTTGCGGGCATCGTAGCCCTTGCCGATCCGGCTGATCGCGAAGGCGGCGACCGCCTCCGCATCCTTGCGGGAAAGGCCAACGGGCCGGCAAATCCGCGTGTGAAAGCGCGCATATCGCGACAGCGGCGCGGAGACGACACCCGGACCGAGCAGCGCCTCGATGAGAACATGCGGCTCCCCGTCAGGCTCACGGCGGCCTGGGATGGGCCCGACATGCAGCGCCGCGTGCGACCATGTGGACTGGGTCAGGTATTTGATCGCCGTGGAAATCCGGGCGCTGCCCTCGATAAGCAGCACATCGGCGGGCCGGATGCAGCGGGCAAGCGCTTGCGGATCGCCCGTCGTTAGCGGGGTGAATCCTTTGATGGGCGCGGCCAGAAAGGCCTCCAGCCGCCGGCCGACGAAATGCGCAATTGCCCCGAACATCGGCCCTGCTCGGCCTTGCCACGAACGCCCGCTCTGTCGCATGGCGGGCGTCCGGAGTGAAGCCTCCGCGGCAGACCATTGCTTGGAAGCGGGAGGGGGCCGGAAGGCCGCTTGCTCAGGCCGCGCGCTGCCAGACCACGGGCAGCATCGGGCAATCGAGCAGGCCCCCGGCTGCCTGACCCTCGTCGATGAGGAACTTCGAAATCTCTTCGGTCCACGGGCCGCGTGGCTTGAATCGCACGTCCTGGTCAGCAAAGCGAAGCGACAGGCGTCGGATGGTGCGCTGCAGCGGCTTCGTTCCTGCCGTTGCTTCATGCAGCGTCCGCAAATCGAAGATCAGGCAGTCACCGGCGGCCATCTCCCACGAGAGGAATTCGTAGGCGCCGGGCACCGCGTCGATGTCGGGGACGGGCGCGTAGCCGCCCTCGCCTGCCACTCCCTCGAACGGGATGCGGTCGCGAAAATTCAGCGGCATGAAAAGCTTGCCCCAGCGGTGCGATCCGGCGACGAAGGTCAGGCCCTCGTCGGGCGTGGCGGGCTCCAGCGGGATCCAGATGGCGCACATCCGGCCGCCGTCGAAATCGAAATAGGGCTCGTCATGATGCCAGGGCGCCCCGTTGGTGGCACCCGCCTCGCGCAGGAACCAATTGTCCATGATCATGGTGACCCGCTCGGCGCCGAGAATTCTCGCTGCGATGCCGCCCGCAGGCGAATCGAAGATGACCCGCCGAAACGGCGCGTTGTCGCGCCAGATCCAATATGAAAACACGTATTTGGCAGGCGAGCTGGCAGGGGTCTGATCGCGGAAGAAGCGGCCGGGCGATCGGCGATCGGTTTCGATGCCCTCGGCGATCGCGGCAAGCCACTGCGGCCCCAACGCGCCGCGCAGGCAGATGGCGCCGTCCCGTTCATAGGTGCGAACCGCCGCGGCATCGAGGGTCGAAAAGCCCGCGCGGGGATCGACGGTCTCCTCCCGGCTCATCGTTTCCTCCTCTGCTATCCGCAGGCGCGCCAAACTCAAAGCATCGATGGCAGGATGCGGTTGGGCGGACGGTGACCGTCCATGAACGTGCGGATGTTGATGATGACCTTCTCGCCCATCTCGATGCGCCCCTCGTTGGTCGCCGACCCCATGTGCGGCAGGAGCGTAACGCGGCCGCGCCTGGCGAGTTTCAAGAGCTTCGGCTGCACGGCCGGCTCGTGCTCGAATACGTCAAGCCCGGCGCCGCCGATGTCGCCTGCCTCGAGCATCCGGGTCAGCGCATTCTCGTCAATGATCTCGCCGCGTGCCGTGTTCACCACGATGGCCTGCGGCCGCAGGTGTTTCAGCCGCCGCGCCGACAACAGGTGATAGGTCGCCGGGGTGTGCGGGCAGTTGACTGACACGATGTCCATGCGGGCGAGCATCTGGTCGAGCGACTCCCAATAGGTGGCTTCGAGCTCGGCTTCCACGGCAGCCGCCACCCGGCGGCGATTGTGGTAGTGGATCGACAGCCCGAAGGCCTTCGCCCGCTGCGCCAGCGCCTGGCCGATGCGGCCCATGCCGATGATGCCGAGCCGCTTGCCGGTGATGCGATGGCCGAGCATCCAGGTCGGCGACCATCCCGGCCAGTCCCCCTCGATCATGACCTTGGCGCCTTCGACGAGGCGGCGCGCCACGACAAGGATGAGCGCCATCGTCATGTCGGCGGTGTCCTCCGTCAACACGCCAGGAGTATTGGTCACGGTGATGCCTCGGCGCAGCGCCGCCGCCACATCGATGTTGTCGACGCCGTTGCCGAAATTAGCGATCAGGCGCATCTGCTCGCCGGCGCTGGCGAGCAGCGCCGCATCGATCCGGTCGGTGACCGTCGGAACGAGGACATCGGCCTGCTTCATTGCCGCGCCGAGTTCCGACGAGGTGAGCGGCGTGTCCGACGCGCTGAGCCGCGTGTCGAATAATTCGCGCATGCGGGTCTCAATGACGTCCGGCAAGCGGCGCGTCACGAACACCAGAGGCTTTTTGCTGACCATCCCACGCTTTCCTCCGCGCGGCGATTTTGGCAAGGACACGAAATCAGTCGTCCCGGCGCCGCTATCCTGCCTGGAAGCTCCGGCAGCTTTGCACGGCCTTCACGTGGCGTTAACGATGATCGGCACAGATGGAACGCTTAAGACGCGGGGCCGCCGCTCGCCTGCTTGATCGCGGCCCTCTTAGCAGACGGCCTCAGAAAGACAAGGATAGGGCCGGTCGGACGGCATATGTTGCAATGGAGACGCGGCCGTGAGCGGGGGGCGGGTTTCGAGGGTGTTGCGGGGCGCGGTCATGGCCGCAGCCATGTCGATGGCGCTGCCGTCGCAGGCGCAGGAGATCGGGCCGGTCAGCAAACTGCCGCTGCCTCGGTACGTGAGCCTCAAATCCGACCGAGTGAACCTGCGCGAAGGGCCCTCAAAGGATCATCGCGCGACCTGGATTTTCGAGCGGGCCGGGCTGCCGGTCGAGGTGACCGCCGAATTCGACACCTGGCGCAAGATCCGCGATTCGGAAGGCTCGGAGGGTTGGGTCCTGCATTCGCTCCTGTCGGGCCGGCGCACCGCGCTGGTGGTGCCGTGGAAGAAGGGCGAAACGTTCCCGCTCTATGCGCGCGGCAGCGAGTCGTCGGCCGAGGTCGCAAGCCTCCAGGCGGGCGTCATCGGCAACGTGGAGACCTGCGACGGAACCTGGTGCCGAATCTACGGCGAGGGGTTCGACGGCTTCATCCAGCAGGCCAAGCTCTGGGGGGTCTACCCGAACGAGACCGTTCCTTGAGCGTCCGCGACGAGCGGCCAGGGCCATCGATTCCATGGACCAATCGCGGTCATCCCGGAAGCGCGAAGGGCGTTCCGGGATCCGGCGCCGGATCCCGGCTCTCCGCTTCGCTCCGGCCGGGATGACACGGACATGATTTCGGATCCCCGAAACGCTCGACTATGAGCAGCTGAGCACAGGCGTTGCAGGGAAGCGGCAGGCTACGGCTTCTTTTGCCTCAGCCGGACGATCACGTCGACCCTGGCGATCTCCATGCCGTCGGGAGCGTCCGGCAGGCGGCCGACATCGATCGAGGCGCCTGGAATGTCGAAGATGGCGTTCGTCGATTCGACCAGAAAATGATGGTGGTCGGAAAGATTGGTGTCGAAATAAGTGCGCGAGCCGTCGACCGCGATCTCGCGCAGGAGACCGGCCTCGGTGAACTGATGGAGCGTGTTGTAGACGGTCGCAAGCGAGATCGGCACCCGAGCGCTGGTTGCCTCCTCATAGAGGCTTTCCGCCGTCACGTGGCGGGGCCCCTTGCCGAAGAGGATCCAGCCCAGCGCGACTCGTTGACGCGTCGGCCGCAAACCCGCATGGCGAAGCTTGCCTCGCAACTCGTGCACCGGACAACCGTCCATCGCGGCGGGCGAGCGCACAAGCGCGTGCCTGTCCGCCGGCGAGCGAGAGGGCGTCTTCGGATCAAGGCTCAAGTCACGCTATCCCGTCTGCTGAATCGTCGCGTGCCGACGACAGCCGAACATGCCTATATCATAGGAACCACGGGTCCAAATCGCAACCGCGGGCTCGGTCGGGCTTTGCCTGCGCTCACGAGGAGTTCGGGCACCCGCATCCAAAGCAGCTTTCGGGGCGTTGCACCCTATGTTAGGAAATTTCCCGCACGCGAAAATTTCCCGCACGCGAACGGCGCTCGCCCGCCGCGTGAATGAGGACACAAGGCGCCAGAGATGAGCGAGCGTCGCTCGAGCTTCGAGTACGAAGAGCTTCTCGCCTGCGGACGCGGCGAGATGTTCGGCGAGGGAAACGCTCAGCTGCCCCTGCCGCCGATGCTGATGTTCGACCGGATCAGCGAGATCGCCGAAACGGGCGGGGCCACCGGCAAGGGCCTCATCCGTGCCGAGCTCAATGTGTCGCCGGCGCTGTGGTTCTTCGGCTGCCATTTCAAGAACGACCCGGTCATGCCCGGCTGCCTGGGTCTTGATGCTTTGTGGCAGCTCGTCGGTTTCTATCTTGGCTGGCTGGGCTCGTCCGGCCGCGGCCGGGCGCTCGGGGTCGGCGAGGTCAAGTTCATCGACCAAGTGCTGCCCAAGGTGAAGCGCGTCGTCTATGGAGTTGATCTGAAGCGCGTGTTCCGCAGCAAGTTGGTGCTCGGCATTGCCGATGGTTGGCTGGAGGCTGACGGCCGGCGCATCTATGAGGCCAAGGATCTGCGTGTGGGGTTGTTCAAGTCCGAGGCTGCGGCCTTGGCCTGACCGCACGATCGGTTCGACGCGGGCGGGATCCCGGTCTCGACGTTTCGATCGCGTGGGTATCCGTACGGATGGCGCGGGAGCGGTCTATGAGGCGCGTGGTCGTCACCGGGATGGGGGTGGTATCCTCCATCGGCAACAACACCCAGGAGGTGCTGGCCTCGTTGCGCGAGGCGCGGTCCGGCGTCGTGCGGGCCGACGCCTACGCCGAGATGGGCTTCCGGTGCCAGGTGCATGGTGCCCCCACGCTCGACCCTGCCCAGGTCCTCGATCGCCGCGCGATGCGCTTCCACGCCGCCGGGACAGGCTGGGGCCACGTCGCCATGGACCAGGCGATCCGCGATTCCGGCCTGGAGCCGAATGAGGTCTCCCACTCGCGCACTGGCATCATCATGGGGTCGGGCGGGCCATCGACGCGAACCATCGTGGAATCGGCCGACGTGGCGCGATCGAAGGGGCCCAAGCGCGTCGGGCCGTTTGCCGTACCCAAGGCGATGTCGTCGACCGCCTCGGCAACACTTGCCACCTGGTTCAAGATCCGCGGCGTCAACTATTCGATCTCCTCGGCCTGTGCGACTTCGAACCATTGCATCGGCAACGCCTGCGAATTCATCCAGCACGGCAAGCAGGACGTGATGTTTGCCGGCGGCTGCGAAGAGCTCGACTGGACGCTGTCGGTACTCTTCGACGGCATGGGCGCGATGTCCTCGGCCTACAACGACCGGCCGGCATCGGCGTCCCGCGCGTTCGACAAGAACCGCGACGGATTCGTCATTGCCGGCGGCGCCGGTGTGGTGGTGCTTGAGGAGCTCGGGCGCGCCAAGGCGCGCGGCGCGCGGATCTACGGTGAGATTGCCGGCTATGGCGCCACGTCCGACGGCTTCGACATGGTGGCACCGTCGGGCGAGGGCGCGGTGCGCTGCATGCGCATGGCACTCGAGGGCATCAAGACGCCGATCGACTACATCAATCCGCATGCGACCTCGACGCCGGTCGGCGATGCGCGGGAGATCGATGCAATCCGCGAGGTCTTCGGCGCTGGCGAGAAATGTCCGCCAATCTCGGCGACGAAATCGCTGACCGGCCACTCCCTCGGCGCCACGGGTGCGCAGGAGGCGATCTACTCGCTTCTGATGATGCAGAGCGGCTTCATTTGCGAAAGCGCCAACATCGAGGAGCTCGACCCCGACTTCACCGACGTCGACATCGTGCGGGAGCGGCGCGACGGCGTGGCCCTGCGGGGAATCCTGTCGAACTCGTTCGGTTTCGGCGGCACGAACGCGACGCTGGTGCTGAAACATGTCGACGCCTGAGCGGGGGAACGGATGAGCGTCCTGAGACCGGGACTGATGCATGGCAAGCGCGGCCTCGTCATGGGCGTTGCCAATGACCATTCGATCGCATGGGGGATCGCCAAGGCGCTCGCCGAAGAGGGAGCCGAGCTCGCCTTCACCTATCAGAGCGAAGCGCTCGGCAAACGCGTCAAGCCGCTCGCCGAAAGCCTCGGCTCGTCGCTGACGCTTGCCTGCGACGTGGAGGAACTCGCCTCGGTCGACAAGGCCTTCACTGCCTTGCAGGAGGCCTGGAGCGAGATCGACTTTCTCGTCCATTGCATCGCCTACTCAGACCGCACCGAGCTGAAGGGCCGCTATGCCGATACGTCGCGCGAAAATTTTTTGCGCACGATGCTGATTTCCGCGTTCTCCTTCACCGAGGTCGCCAAGCGCGCGGCGGCGTTGATGCCGAGCGGAGGAGCCATGCTGACCTTGACCTATGGCGGCTCGACGCGCGTCATTCCGAACTACAATGTCATGGGCGTCGCCAAGGCGGCGCTCGAGGCAAGCGTGCGCTATCTGGCGGCCGACTACGGCCGCTCGGGCATCCGAGTCAACGCCATCTCGGCCGGCCCGATCCGCACGCTCGCCGGCGCCGGCGTCGCCGATGCCCGCTACATGTTCAACTTCCACCACGCCCATGCGCCGCTGCGGCGGATGGTGACCATCGAGGAGGTCGGCGGCTCGGCGCTTTATCTTCTTTCCGAGCTCTCCGCGGGCGTCACCGGCGAGGTGCACTTCGTCGACAGCGGCTACAACATCATCTCCATGCCGCGGCCCGAGGCCCTGCGTAGCGAGGAGATGACAGCTCGCGAGGAGGCAGCTGAATAGGGCTAGGCCCGTCCGCATCGAGAGCGTCGGCATAGGTAGGCATGCGATACTGTCTTGGGGCGCGATGAACGAGACGCTGCGAGCCCTCGGCGGACAACCCGGCAGCATCCTGCCGGCGCTGGTCGTTTATCGTGACATGCTCACGGAGCGGTTCCTGCGGCCTGGGGCGCGGTCGTCACCTTTCCGAGTGCTTGGAATTGCCGTGCCGCACATGCCGGCGGATGGTCTGGTCGGTTTCGGCGTCGGTCAGGCGGACGACGGCTATCCGCCATGTTTGGTCATCTTCGCCGAATCGCCCACGGCAGCCGTCGCGAGCCTGCACGGGCGGCTTGGGGAAAACGGTATCCCGGTGATCGTGCAGATCGGAGTGTCGTTCGCGGCCGCAGCCCGTCCCCTCAAGGGCGGCCAGTCGATCGGGCGCGGCGCCAAGACCGGCGAGTCCGGCACCATGGGGTGCGTGGTTAAGGATCGTTCGGGCGGCAGCCTTTATGCCCTGACCTGCAACCACGTCATCGCCGATCTCAATGGCGCGACGAAGGGCAGTTCCGAGGTCTGGGCCCCGGGCGCCAAGCATGCCGGCACGGCGAAGGACCGCCTTGGTGTCGTGCATGATTTCGCCGATATCGACTTCACCGCCGGGGCCTACAACGTGATCGATGCGGCTCTCGCCAAGCCGGACAGCTCAGGCCAAATCGATCGCGCCATCGACCAGATCGGCATTCCCTCCGGCACCAACCTTGCGCTGACGTTCGGAGACGCGGTCAAGAAGACCGGCATTGCAAGCGGACACTCGACCGGCAAGTATCGCTTCCAGATCAATGCGCAGATCACCTATGGGAATGGCAGCAAAGCGCTGTTCCGCGACATGCTCGGTATCGTCGGCACGAAGAAGGACAAGGATTTCGCCGCGCAGGGCGACAGCGGCGCCGTCGTCCTCGACGATGCCGATGCCGTGGCAGGCCAAGTGATCTCGGTCGCAAGCGGCATTGACCTGACGCTGGCGAGTGCGATCAAGCCGGTGCTCGATCATTTCCAGGTGGATATTGCCTGACGATGCCGATGTCCAAACACTCGAACACAGACAACCTCCTCGACGAAGCCACGTCAAGATTCGTCGGCAGCAACGGCGTCGTCGGCGTCGCGCGCGGCGGCGATGCCGATCTGACCATTTTCGTTTCGCAGGCCGATGCGGCGCAAGAACGCGCGGTGCGGGCATGGGCGCGCGATCGGGCCATCTCGGTCGCCTTTGTGGCTTCTGGAGGTTTTGAGGCCGGTCGCTGATCGCGACCTTATTTCGGGGGGTGCCGGATGTCCTGGTTCAGCCACAAGGTGCCTTATAGCAAGACCATTGAAGTCGAGAAGGGGGAGAGCGTCGCCGCCGACACCGGCAAGAAGGTGGAAGCCGTCGGCAATGTCGGCAGTCTCGTGTCGACCGATGCGCTTGCCACGTTCGGCGGCGGCACGTTCACAATATCGCTGATCTGGGGGGTTATCGAGCACGTCGGAAACTTGCCGCACAATCTGTGGCTCGGCGCGATCATCAGCCTGATCGTCGGATTGTGCCTCTTCGGAGCGGACGCCTTCGACAAGAACAAGGCGCCGGAGCCGCCGCAGCGTCTGCGGATCCTGGCGGCGGTGGTGAATACGTTCATCCTGTTCAACGCGGCCTCTGGCGCCACCGGTCTTGCACCTCCGTCGACTGGAGCGCCGTCAACGACGTCTCCGGCTTCGGGTAGCGCACCAAAATAGGCCGGCCGATATCACGCCATCGGGTCAGCCGCTTGCGCAGGTCGGCGACGAGCCACCGTCCGGCCCGCCCCGGGGTCGTGCCCCGCACATGAACGACATGGACCGGGAAGCTGGCGCCGTCCTGCTCCTTCAAATGCAGCCGCTTCAGCCGCCCGCCGGCGATATGTTCCTCGACGAGATGGGCCGGCATGTTGCACCAGCCGAAGCCCGCCAGCAGATATTCCATCCGCGTATGCAGATCGGCAAAGCGCCACAGCCGGTGGCTGATGATACCGCCCCGCATGGCGCTGCTGAGGGACGTACGGTCGGTCAGGACGAGCTGGACCTCCGGCTCCAGATCATCGCGTGTCACCGGACCCTCGACTGCCGCAAGCGGGTGGTGCGCGGCGACGACCGGTACGAGGGGAATGGACGTCAGATATTCCGATTCGAGGTCCTGGGCGCCGGTCGTGAACAGGCAATAGATGGCAAGCCGCGCGACGCCGTCGCGCAGCCGCTGCTCGGGCGCACCCAGTCCTTCGGTGAACAGGCTGACCGGCAGGCACGGGAACGTTTCGCTCAGCGCCTTCAGGCTCGCCATCAGGATCTTGTTGGGAAACATCGCATCGACGGCAAGCGAAAGCTCCGGCTCGACGTCCGAAGCAATGCTGTCGGCGCGGGCCCGCAGCGTGTCGGCCCCGGCGATGAGGTGGCGCGAATCGCGCAGCATCACGCGGCCTGCCTCGGTGAGCTTTGGGGTGCGGCCCTGCCGATCGAACAATTTTGTCCCGAGCACGCTTTCCAGCGTCTGCACGGACTGGCTCACGGCCGACTGAACGCGGCCAAGCCGCCGCCCGGCCGCCGAGAAGCTGCCCTCCTCGGCCACCGCAATGAACGCCCGCAGCTGGTCAAGCGTGAGCGCGTCAAGCATCTATCACCCCAACCGATGAATACCATCATAAAATGGCCGATTGCAACGATAAGTCCAGCATCTATGTTGCGCGGCAACAAAAGGAGCTGCCATGAAGATCGACACGAGCCTTCCGCGCAACCGCATCGACCCGCGCGCCCTCAACCAAGTGTTTCTGGAGGCGCGCACCCACAACGGCTGGCAGGACCGCGAGGTGCCGGAGGAACTCCTGCGCGAGGCGCTCGACATCGCCAAGATGGGGCCCACAAGCGCCAATTGCTCGCCGCTGCGGATCGTGTTCTTGCGCTCGCCGGAGGCCAAGGAGCGCCTGCGGCCGGCCCTGATGGAAGGCAATGTCGCCAAGACCATGGCGGCGCCAGTCACCGCCATTCTCGCCTATGATGTCGAGTTCCACGAGCACCTGCCGGTGCTGTTCCCGCACGTGGACGCGCGCGCCTGGTTCGTTGGCAACAAGCCTTTTGCCGCCGACACCGCCTACAGGAACGGCACGTTGCAGGCGGGCTATTTCATCATCGCCCTTCGTGCTCTCGGGCTCGATACGGGCCCGATGACCGGCTTCGATCCCGCCAAGGTCGATGCGGAGTTCTTTCCTGGTGGCACGGTGAAGTCGAACATCCTTGTCAACATCGGCTATGGCGATCCGTCAAAGCTGTTCCCGCGCAGCCCGCGCCTGTCGTTTGAACAAATCGCCCGGTTCGCCTGAACCGAACACGCCTTCCCCGGGCACGTGTGCACATCGACCCCGGCGCCTCGCGCATCCGGGACGGCAGCCCGGTCCCTTTTCCAGGAGAATGAGATGAATTTCGAAGCCATTGCCGCCTTTGCCGCGCCACGGCTGCTGAGCGTGCTGCGCATCATCACGGCGCTTCTGCTTTTGCAGCATGCGGCGTCAAAGCTGTTCGGCTTTCCCCATGTCGCTTATTTCGACAATCTTCCGGTGCTGTCGCTCCTGGGCATCGCCGGCCTCTTGGAGCTTATCGGCGGCGCCCTTCTGCTTTTCGGCATCGCGACGCGGCTCGTCTCCTTCATCCTTTCGGGTGAGATGGCGTTCGCCTATTTCATCGGGCACGCGCCAAACGGCTTCTTCCCCATGCTCAACCTGGGTGAGCCCGCGGTGCTGCTCTGCTTCATCCTTCTCTATCTCGCGGCAGCCGGCGGCGGGGAGTGGAGCCTCAGCCCCGCCCGCGGGGCGCGCTTGGCGACGGCCTGAATCGAAACGCCGGTGACGGCGCTCAGTTCGAGCGCCGTTCGCTCACTGCCAGGTACAGCATCCGCTTCTGCTCGGCGCGGGAGCGCGCCAGGCTGTCGAGAATGAGGCCGCAGGTCGCCAAAAGGCAGGCGATGAGCATCAGCCCCGTGCACAGGATCGCCGTCGGCAGCCGCGGCACGAGGCCGGTGCGCAGAAAGGTCCCGATGAGCGGCACGGCAAGCGCGAGCGCGGCCAGCGCGAGCGCGGCCGCGATGCTGCCGAAGAATGCCGCGGGGCGCGTTTCCTTCAAGAGATAGGCGAACGTCTTCAGGATGCGCCAACCGTCGCGAAAGGTCCGCAATTTCGAGGCCGAGCCTTCGGACCGCCTGCCGTAGGGCAGGACGATCTCAGCCGTGGGCAGCTTCAGCTGGCTGGCGTGGACGGAAAGCTCGGTCTCGATCTCGAAGCCCGAAGACAGCGCGGGAAAGCTCTTCACGAAGCGCCGCGAAAAGGCGCGGTAGCCCGAGAAAATGTCGCCGAACTCGGCGCCGAACAGGGCGCCGTAGAGGCGATTGAACAACCGGTTGCCGAGCGCGTGGCCCTTGCGATGGGCTTGCCTGTGCACGTCTTCGCGCGCCCCGATGACCATGTCCATCCGGTCCTCGACGATGGCCGCCACAAGCCGGGGTGCGGAGGCCGCGTCATAGGTGCCGTCGCCGTCCGCCATCACATAGACGTCGGCATCGATGTCGGCGAACATGCGCCGCACCACGTGGCCTTTTCCCTTGCGCGGCTCGCTGTAGACCTCGGCTCCGGCGGCGCGGGCGACTTCGGCGGTCGCATCCGACGATTTGTTGTCGAAGACGCAGATCCGGGCGCCGGGAAGTGCGGCCCGGAAGTCTTCGATGACG
>JAFAME010000513.1 GCA_019233695.1 Methylobacteriaceae bacterium | reverse complement strand
CCGCCGCGCGCATCGTCGCAGAGAGGAGGCCCAGCGCTCCTGCGCCGGCCGTGGCGGCTAGCAGTTGCCGCCGTGTGGGCGATGGCGACGGTGCCGACATGACCTTCTCCTGTCTCGTTCCTCCCTGATCGCGGGAGGAGAGCTGCCCGCCCCGTCAGATCGATTTGCGCAGCGATCTGAAGCCCGCGCGAACCTCGTCCGAAAAGGCTTGCGGCTGCTCCCAGGCCGCAAAGTGCCCGCCCTTGTCGAGCTTGTTGTAGTGAATGAGCTTCGAGAACGCCCGCTCCGCCCAGCTCCGGGGTGCCTGATAGATCTCGTCGGGAAAGGCGCTCACCGCGACCGGGATGGTGATGTTCTTGGCGTCGAAAAAGGCGAGCTTGTTTTCCCAGTAGAGACGAGCCGAAGAGACCGCCGTGTTGGTCAGCCAGTAGAGCGTGATGTTGTCGAGAACGTCGTCTCGCGTGAGACCCTCCGAGCGACCGTCGAAGACGCGGGAGATCAGCTCGTAGCTGCGCACGTCATGATCGATGATCCACGCGGCGAGCCCGACCGGCGAATCGGCAATGCCGTAGAGCGACTGCGGGTGGTTTGCCATCTCGGTGGCGTAGCCCAGGCCGTGCTTGTAGAAAAAGTCGAGCTGGTCCCAGGCGTGTCGTTCCTCGACTGAGAGACCGGCGGGCGGCGGATCGCCGTATTTGAGGGCCTTTGCAATATCGGACGGGACGGTTGCCGCCATGTTGGTGTGAATGCCGAGCAGTTCCGGGGGTGCGAGCAAGGCCATCTGCTCGGTGATGGCATCGCCCCAATCGCCGCCTTGCGCCACGAATTGCGTGTACCCCAGACGCTTCATCAGCACCGTCCAGGCACGGGCGATGCGGACAGGGTCCCAGCCGGTTGCGGTCGGCTTGCCGGAAAAGCCGTAGCCCGGAATCGACGGGATCACGAGATTGAACGCATCGGATGCGCTCGCGCCATGCGCCGTCGGGTCGGTGAGCGGACCGATGATCTTCAGCTGCTCGATGATCGAGCCCGGCCATCCATGCGTTACGATGAGCGGCAACGCATTCTCATGCTTCGACCGGACGTGGATGAAATGAATGTCGAGCCCGTCGATCTCGGTGATGAAGTGCGGCAGGGCTTTCAGTTTCGCCTCGCCCTTGCGCCAGTCGTAGTCTGTCGCCCAATACCGAGCGAGGTTCTGAATCGTCGCGAGCTGTACGCCCTGTGTATCGTCGGCGACCGTTTCGCGTTCAGGCCAGCGGGTCGCCGCCACGCGGCGGCGCAGGTCGGTAAGCGCCTCTTCCGGAACATCGATGTGGAAGGGGCGGATCGAATCGTCGGCTGCCGCCGTGCGCAGCGTCGCAGGGAAAAGACTGAGGGCCGCAGCGGCGGCCGTGGTCGCAAGCAGATCGCGCCGCGTTGGCGATGGCGATATGGGTGACATGATATCTCTCCTCTGTCGTTCCAACCCGCTTGGATGCACCGCAAACATCGACTGGCAGCAGGGGCAAATCCATTGCACCATGGTATCGGCAACACCTTTGCTTGATTGGCCAGGGTGCCCGGGCGTTGGAATTGCGGAGTGCCGTCGACCTTGCCGCGCTATGGGCCGGTCAGGGCCGGTGTGAAAGCGCGCGGGCGCTTCTGCGGCGCGGTCGTCGAGCAGCTCGTCGAAGGCTCGAGACGTCGGATCTGAAGGCTGCCGAACGCCTGTTGGCGTCCCTGGGCTGAGCTGCCTGGCCTGAACGCGAAAACTCTTTGGAGGCGCTTGCCGAACGATCGATACGCGCGACCAGGGCGCCCCTGCAATGGGATGCGGGCGATGACCTTGTCCGCTTACCCGCCCCTCGTCCGGTGCTTGGCCGAAGACTCGAGAACACCATAGGAGCGCGAGCGCGCGCCAGGCGTCCCCAAAGTGAAGCCTTCAGCCGCCAAGCCCCGCCTGAGGAGCTCGCGCACGGCGGCAGCACGGCTCGGCATGCGGCGCGTGAAGCGAAAATCCTCCAGAGCCTGCAGCTCGTCGAAATCGAGCATGATCTGCAGCCGCTCGCCGCGGGCGAGATCGTTTCCCTTCGCGGTCTTCTCGGTCATGCTGCGGTTCGCAGATTTGAGCAACAGATGCATATTACTCATTTTCAGTGCCAAGTGCCAAGCGCTAATTCTCTACCGAAGGCTCATTCGGCTCTTTGTGCACGTCGCCTCATTGTGATGAACCACAGCGAAGTTAGAGAAGGTCAAATTGTCAGGCTCCAAATAACTCAGAAAAACATCGACAATTGAGTTCGCCGCGACCTCTTGAAAAACCAAGGAACGGATTGAGGGTGCGGCAAGCGGGAAGATTTCAGCCAGAGGTTTTCTTCGATGAAAACTGGGTCAGCCGAGCCATGCACAGGCAAGGACTCATTCGCTGTGCAGGAAGCCAGCGATCGTCGACGCGACCCGGGTCCCAGCGTCCAGCGCATCCTGT
>JAFAME010000043.1 GCA_019233695.1 Methylobacteriaceae bacterium | reverse complement strand
CGTGACCTTCGGCCCGTTCGAATGGGAAACAACGACGCCGCGCGTTCGCCGCTCGTGCCAGTTGCGACCGTAGCGGGCAAGGAAAACTATGGCCACGAGCGCGACATAGGCGACCTGCAGCCATTCCCAGAGGCGCGCGAGATGGTCGGCGTGACTTGCTGCCGCTGTTCCGGATGGCGGCGGGCCATGCAGCGCGGCAAAGCCGGGTTCGAGGCGGGCACGAAGAAAGGCGTCCCATCCGGCATTGTTAATGCCTATGACTGCCAGGATCGGGATGAGGACGGCTGCGCCGAGCAAGGCAAGACTCCAATGCCTATACCAGGGCCGGAAGCGCAGCCACATGTGGATGCCGATCGACCCGTGTATCCACACCGTCAAAAGCAGGAAGAATTGGCGCGGCAGGCCGATCAGCGGCTGGGTCAGCCAGTAACTATAAACAATGCGGTAGTAGCTATCGTCGAATCGGTAGAGCGAGTAGCCGAGCCGCACGTTTGATATGTGCGGGATCATCAGGAGCGGAATGAGGAGGCCGAGCCCGAGCTGCCACGCTTCAAGCGCCGGCATGCGCAGGTGCCGGCGGCGATAGAGGACATAGAGCCCGAGGAAGCCGTGCGTGAAGAGCGCTGCGATCAGCGCCGAGCGGCCGAGAGGGGTTCGCCAGGGCGCAAGAAGGATGCCGCGCCCGAGCGCTTCCATGTTGTCGAGCAGAAAGACGCCGGTCGCGTGGCTGAGGAAATGGCATGCCGCGTAGGCGAACAGGATGAGACCGGTCGCGATTCTAATCGAGCGCTCGCCCGGCAAGTTGACCTTCGCGACCGGCATCCCCATCCTCGGGCTTCGGTCAGGCATCAACATGGGTGCCAACATCTGATCGATAGGCGGCGATGATAAGGCATTCCGAGACGCTTGCACGAGTCCCGCTGTTCCGATCACTCGATGCGAAGGCTATCGTGCAGCTCGACAGCCGCTGCATCTGGCGGCGGGCTGAGGCCGGAGAGTGGGTGCTGGACTACCAGGAGGGCGGCAACGAGCTGTTCTTCGTGGTTCAGGGGCACGTGCGCGTGACGATCCAGCCGGTTTCCGGTTCAACCGTCATCTTGCGCGACATTCGCGATGGCGAATATTTCGGCGAACTCGCGGCCATCGACGGCCAACCGCGATCGGCGGGGATTCAGGCCATAACGGACTCGATCATTTCGCGCATGCCGCCGTTGGTGTTTCGCGAAACCGTCCATCGCGAGCCGGACGTATGCGATCAATTGCTTGCGCTCCTTGCCTCGCAAATCCGTATGCTCGCGAACCGCGTGAACGAATTCAGTACGCTCGACGTTCGCCACCGCATCTACGCGGAGCTGCTGCGTCTGGCACGGCGGCACCGCGAAGACGGCAAAGGGGTGATTTCGCCCCCTCCAACCCACGCTGAAATTGCCGCGCGCGTCAGCACGCATCGGGAGGCAGTCACCCGAGAGCTGAAGAGTCTCGAGCGGGCCGGTCTGATCGAGCGGCGGCGGGGCGCCATCGTGCTGGTGGACCCTGCTCACCTCGCTGGCTTGGTCGAGCAGGCGGTAGGCTGAACGTGCGGGCGGCTACGTGGAAAGCGAGCGGGCGGGAACTTCACGGGGGCGAGAGGAAAGCGCGGACGGCGGCGATCGTGGCGGCCGGCTGCTCTTCGATCAGCCAATGGCCGGAATTCGGAATCACGAGCTCGGTCACGTGCGTGAAGGGCTTTTTCAATGCCGTAACCGCCAGGATACACGCTGGCACCTCTTGTCGGCCGAACTGCGCATCACGGGCTGCAGCATCATACGTGAATCGCGAGGGAGTAGTGCCCATCTTCATCGGCCGTGGCGCGCCCGAAGAGATTCGAACTCCTGACCCCCAGATTCGTAGTCTGGTGCTCTATCCAGCTGAGCTACGGGCGCCTGCGTCGCAGCAGCCGAGAATTCGGTGACCTGCGCGGAAGAAGCGTCATTTAGAGGGTCGCGGCACGCTTGGCAACAGGCGGTGTCGTCAAACCGGCGCGCCGGGATGCTCGGGCAGGACGATGCGGAACGTCGCGCCCCGCACAACATCGACAAGGTTGACGGAGCCGCCGTGGGCCCGCACGAGGTCGGCGGCAATCGCAAGGCCAAGCCCGGTGCCGCCGGCGCGCGTCGAACCGTGGAACGCCTCGAAGAGGCCCGCCCGCAAATGCGGGGGAATTCCGGGGCCGGTGTCGGTAACGTCGATCATCACGCGGCCGGGCTCGGCGCGCGCCTCGATGGAGACCTTGCCCGGCGGATCGATGCTCTTGTCCATGCCTTCGATCGCTTCGACCGCGTTGCGACACAGGTTCATCAGGACGCGAAACATCTGCTCGGGGTCGGCCGTCACTTCGAGGTCGTCCGGCACCTTGTTCTCGATCGTCACCGAGCTGATTTCCGCCGGCGCGGCGGTATCGGCAACGTCGGCCACCACTGGCTTCAGTGCGAAGCGGCTGAGTTTTGGCGGCGCTTCAACGGCGCGGCCGTAGGCGAGCGTAGCTTGGCAGAAGGCGATCGCCCGATCGAGCGTTCCGACGAGCTTGGGCGCAAGGCGTTGGGCCAGCGGATCGGAGAGGCCCGTCAGGCGGTCGGAGAAGAGCTGCGCCGATCCGAGCATGTTGCGCAGATCATGGTTGATCTTGGCGACCGCGAGGCCGAGCGCGGCAAGATGCTTCTTCTGCGCGAGCTCGCGGACAAGCGCGCCCTGCATCGCCGCGAGCGCCGCCTCGGCGCGGCCGATTTCATCGCGGCGTCCCGAGGCCTTGATGATCCGCGTTGCGTCCTCGGGATTTTCGCCGAAGGCGAGAATGCTCGAGGTCAGCCGGCGGACCGGGCGCAGCACCAGAAGGTGAATGGCGGCAACGCCGAGGCCTGCGACAATCAGGGAGATGAGGAGCGAGAGTTTCAGGATGTCGATCGAATAATGTCGCATCGCCTTCTTGAGCGGCGTCTCCTCGAGGGTGATTTCCAGCATGCCCGCACCCATCGGGGAATCGCCGAGAACGGTCAACGTGCGACCCGGCGGCGCGGTAAGGCATCGAAACGCGGCGGCGATCGCCTCCCAGGGCGAAGGGTTGCGCAAGTCGTAGGTCTCATCGACCTGGCGCGGCATGTCGGAGACGGCCAAAAGCCGGTGCCGCGCCTTGGACTTGATGACGATGACCTGCGCGCCGACGCTGTGCAGGATGCGGTTTCTCAGCTCCGCCGGGATCATGTCGGTCGACGCGGCATCGAAGACGAGGGCCGCGGTCGTCGCCGCGGCCAGCCGATCGCGCAGCCAGGCGTTGCGGAAGTTGGCGATCGAGGGAATGTAGATTGCGACCTCCGCGACCATCACGAAGGCGATGGTCAGAAGCAGGATGCGGGCCGCAAGGCCAAACCGGGCGGGCTCGGCCGTGGCAGCGGCCGATTTGCCCGGCAATATGTCCGAGGCGGCAGATTGCGGTGATTTCTCGAGCATCTGGCGGCAGGTTATCCCAACCGGCGCAATATGCCCAACATGCGTCGGAGCCAGGGATTTCTCAAGGATGGGCCAAGCGAGGCGAGCGCCGCCCGACGCGAAGCCTCCGAGCGTGTCGGGTACGGCACGACGAGACCGGCAACATCGGAGACTTTCAGCCGCTTGGCGATCGCGAGCGTCCACAGCGAGATCAGTTCGCCGGCGTTGGCGCCGACGATCCCCGCGCCGAGGACATCTCCCCTGGCGGTGGCGATCACCTTGACGTGGCCTGTGGTGTCGAGCTCGATCCGCGCGCGATCGTTCTCCGCAAATCCCGCGCGCAGGATGCGAACGTCGCGATGGCGCTGCCGCGCCTCCGCCTCGGTGAGCCCTACCGAAGCGATCTCCGGATCGGTATAGGCGGCGCGCGGGACGGGCGCGGCCGCCGCGCGCGTGCGCAGCCGGAACAGGGCGGCGCGCAACACGATGCCGGCCTGGTGATTTGCCGCATGCGTGAATTGCGGTCCGCCGGCCGCATCCCCGACAGTATAGACGCGCCGGTTGGAGAGGCTGCGCAATTGGGCGTCGACCCTCACTCCCGTCTTGTCAAAAGCGACATCGGCCGCTTCGAGGCCGAGACCATCGAGGTTCGGCTTTCGGTCTGTGGCAACAAGAAGGTGCGATGCATCAAGGGCGTCCGGTCCGGCCGCACCGCGGAGCACCACGCGCACCCCCGCCCCCCGTGGTTCGACGCGCTCGATCGTCGCGCCCTCACGAACCTCCACGCCCTCAGCGACAAGACACATCGAGACGATGCGGACCAGTTCGGGATCCTCGTGGCGGAGCAGCTGCTGCGGCTCGAGCACAGCGACATCCGAGCCCAGTCGCCGGAATGCCTGCGCCAGTTCGAGTCCGGCCGCCCCGCCGCCCAGGACGATAAGGCTCTGTGGCAAGGCGTCGAGGCCGAAGACGGTCTCGTTGGTAAGATAGCGGACAAGGTCGAGCCCCTCGATAGGCGGTACGCTCGGCGATGATCCCGTGGCGACGACGAAGCGTCGCGCCTTGATCAGGAACCCGCCCGCCTCGATGCGGTCTGGCGCTGTGAAGCGCCCGTGCGCGCGTACGACTTTCACGCCGAGAGCCTCGAAGCGCGCCTGCGAGTCGCCGGGTGCGATTGCTGCAACCACGTCCCCAACGCCCCGGTGCACCGCCCGAAAATCGGGCTCTGCCTCGCTGCCGCTGAGACCGAATCGGCTGGCCTGCCGTGTCCCGACCAGGTTCCTGGCCGCGATGGCGAGTGCTTTGGAGGGCACGCAACCGGAGTTGAGGCAGTCGCCGCCCATCGCGCCCTTCTCGATGAGCACCACCGAAACGCCGAGCGCGGCGGCGCCGGCGGCAACCGACAGGCCGCCCGGTCCCGCGCCGACCACGCAAAGGTCGGGCCTGAGGACGCTCGCTTTCGAGGCCGGGGCGCGCATCGAGCCCTTCACGAGATTTCCGGCGCAGCCCTGTGTCGCAGGCCCTTCAGCACGACCGGAATGAGCGCCGCCATGCCGAGCGCCGCGAAGGCCAGAAGCATTTGCGGCGTGATCAGCGAGGCGACCGAAAGGCCGAACTTGCACTTTGCCTTCCCGGCCGCAATGCACGCCTCGAAGATCTGACGGCGGGCATCGATGACGCTGTCGAGCCCGGATCCCGCGAAGGCGAAGGCAAAACTCGCCGGCAGAATGCCCACGAAGGTCGTCCAAACGAACACCCGCAGGGGGACGTTCAGCAGCGCCGTTCCAAGATTGACGAGCCAGAACGGGAAGATCGGGGTCAGCCGCAGGAACAGGAGATAGGAAGCGGCATCAGCCTCGAACTTCCTGGCAAACCCGGCAAGCGCCGGGCCGAAGCCGGCGCGCAGCCATTCGCCGAGCGAGGTTCGCGCGGCAAGAAAGATGGCGACCGCCCCGGTTGTGGCGGCCAGCGCCGCCACAATCCCCCCGACGAGGCCGCCGAACAGGAAGCCGGCGGCGATGGTACACAGCATTGCGCCCGGCATCGAGAGCGCGACCGCAACCGCGTAAACGAGCGCAAAGAGCGCGATCGCGCCGAGACGATGCGCCGCAACGAATGCCAGCAGCGCCTTGCGCTCGGCGAGAAAGGTCGCAAGCGACAGCTGCTCGTACCAGCCGGTCGCGAAGCTTATGGCCGCTGCCGCGCCGATGACGAGGAGTGGTGCAAAGCGCAAATACCGCGATCGAGGCTGTCCGGCGGCCCTGGTCCAGGCAGCATTCATTCGGCCATCATAGAGATTCGTGAAGCGCTGTGCACGACGCTCACAATGACGAATGCGCGAGCCGGCGAGCGCCCGCCCGGACCTGTGTGAACCGGCTTGCAGTGTCATCTCGACCCGAACGCCGCCAAGCGGCCATCCGAATGCGCACCTTTTCCTGAGCTTGCCGCCTTGTCCGGGACGGCGCTGCGCGGTTGCCGCGTGACACCCGCGATCGTTGACTTCAAGGCTTGCTTCCCCCTATAAGGCCGCTCTTGATTTGGGCCTTCGACCCGGCCAAGCTGTCCGGCAGCGGCGATCTCTGTGCCGGCCGCAGCCGGCAGCGGAAATCCTGAGCAAATCCAGGGCCAATAGTGAAGGGAGCGAGGGCAGCCGCCTTTCGGCGCGGCGCCCCGCCCGGTAGATCGGAGCAGACTCGTGAAGCGAACCTATCAACCGAGCAAGCTGGTGCGCAAGCGTCGCCACGGCTTTCGGGCGCGGATCGCGACGCCCGGAGGGCGCAAAGTGATTGCCGCGCGGCGTGCCCGCGGTCGCAAGCGCCTTTCGGCCTGATGAGCGCCGGCCTGCGCCCGCGTTGACGAGAGGGCGAGCGCGGATGCTTGTCCCCGGCCCTCTGCGCGAGTCGGACGCCCCTGATGGGCTGAAAGACGAGACCGCTGGCCACCGACAGGCCCGCTTCGGCCGCTTGCGGAAAAGGGCTGAGTTCTTGCGCGTGGCGGCCGGCGGCAAGGTCGCAAACGGCCTCTTCAGCCTGCAGGCGGCGCGCCGGCCGCAGGGCGGGGGCGAGCCGGTCGCCCCGACCGAAATTCGCTTCGGGTTCACCGTAACCAAGAAAATCGGCGGCGCGGTCGAAAGGAACCGCATCCGGCGCCGTCTCAAGGAAGCAGTGCGCCTGGCGCCGGAACTGGCAACAAAGCCGGGGCATGACTATGTGATCGTGGCGCGCCGCGCTGCGCTCGTGGCGCCGCTTTCGGCGCTCATCGAGGAACTGGGTCGCGCGACGCGCCGAATCGATGACGAACCGGCCTTGACGGGTCGGCGGAGGGGGTCGGCACGCGGCAAAGGTCAGGCGCTGAAGGCATGAAGCAGGAAAACCAGAATCTCTTTCTCGCCATCGGACTGTCGATTCTCGTCATTGTCGGTTGGAACTATTTCTACGGCGTGCCGCAGGTGCAGAAGGCGCGCGAGCAGGCGACGCAATCGCAGGGGCCGAGCGCCCCAAGCCCGCAGACCTCCGCTCCGGCGACGAGCGCGCCGAGCGGCCAGGCAGGGCTGACGGTCCCCGGCGCCCCAACCGTCGCGCCGGAAGTCGCCAAGACGCGGCAGGAAGCGCTCGCGGCAACCCCGCGAGTCATCATCGATACGCCCAAGCTCAAGGGGTCGATCAATCTCAAGGGCGCACGCATCGATGACGTCGAGCTCAAGGCCTATCGGGAGACGACCGACCCCAACAGCCCCAATATCGTGGTGTTTTCGCCGTCGGGCTCGCCTGAGCCCTACTATGCCGAGGCGGGCTTCATCCAATCCGCCGCACCCGGGCTCGCGGTGCCGCCGCAGGACGCCTTGTGGAGCGCTGACGGCGACAAACTGACGGCTGAAAAGCCCCTGACGCTGAGCTTCGACAACGGCGCAGGCCTGTTGTTCAAGCGTACGATTTCGGTCGATGACCAGTACATGTTCACGATCGCCGACAGCGTCGAGAACAAGGGGAGTACCCCGGCCTCGCTCAGCCCCTTTGCGCTCATCGCCCGGCACTACCGGCCGAAGACGTCAGGCTATGCGGTCTTCTACGAAGGGCTCCTCGGCGTCATCGGCGATTCGCGCCTGCAGGAGGTGACCTACGACGGCATCGAGAAGGAGCCGCGCGCAACCAAGAGCTTTTCAGGGGTCGGCGGCTTCATCGGCATGACCGACAAGTACTGGGCAGCGGCCGTCGTCCCCGACCAGCAGATCACCTACAAAGGAACGTTCCGCGCTTTCATCGGCAACCAGGCCACCCCGTCGAAGGAATACCAGACCGACGTGCTGGCCGATCCCCTGACAATTGCGCCCGGCGCCACGGCGAGCGTTACCACCCGTGTCTTTGCGGGCGCCAAGGTCACGGCCACGATCGACAAATACGAGGCCAGTCTCGGCATCAAGAACTTCGACCTGCTGATCGACTGGGGGTGGTTCTACTTCATCACCAAGCCGTTGTTCCACCTCATCGATTTTCTCTATCGGATCGTCGGCAACTTCGGCCTTGCCATCCTGATTACGACCTTCCTGATCAAGCTTGCCTTCTTCCCCCTCGCCAACCGCAGCTACCAGTCGATGGCCAAGATGAAGGCCTTGCAGCCGCAGATCGAGGCGGTGCGCCAGCGCTTTGCCGACGACAAGCAGAAGCAGCAGCAGGCGATGATGGAGCTCTACAAGAAGGAGAAGATCAATCCGGTGGCGGGCTGCCTGCCCATGCTCATCCAGATCCCGGTGTTCTTCGCGCTCTACAAGGTGATCTTCGTCACCATCGAGATGCGGCAGGCGCCGTTCTTCGGCTGGATCAGGGACCTGTCGGCGCCCGACCCGACGACGGTGTTCAACCTCTTCGGACTCATCCCCTTCGCGCCCCCGCCGTTTCTGCAGATCGGCATCTGGCCGCTGGTCATGGGCCTGACGATGTACCTGCAGATGAAGATGAATCCGGCGCCGACCGATCCGGTGCAGAAGACGATGTTCGCGTGGATGCCGGTGATCTTCACCTTCATGCTCGGCACATTCCCGGCGGGCCTCGTCATCTATTGGACCTTCAACAATATCCTGTCGATGACGCAGCAGTACTTCATCATGAAGAAGGCAGGCGTGAAGGTCGAATTGTGGGACAACCTGATCGGCGTTTTCCGCAAGAAGAAGGTCAGCGCCGCCTCGCCCTGATGCGGGCGCTTCCGCCGTCAATGCGCCTCGTCCCAATTGTGCGCGGCCTTCGCGTCGACGTGCAACGGCACGCTGAGCGCGACGGCCGGATGGGGCGCCTCCTCCATCACCCGGCGCACCACCGGGATCGTCGCCTCGACCTCCGTCTCGGGCACTTCGAAGACGAGTTCGTCGTGCACCTGCAGAAGCATCTGCGCGTTGAGCCTGGCCTTGGCGAGCGCCTCGTCCATGCGGATCATGGCGCGGCGTATGATGTCGGCCGCCGAGCCCTGGATCGGCGCGTTGATTGCGGCGCGCTCGTTGAAGGCGCGCTCGGAGGGATTTGACGCATTGACGCGCGGGTAGTGGCACTTGCGGCCGAAGATCGTGCGCACATGGCCCGTCTCGCGCACGCTCCGCTTGGTCGCATCCATATAGGCGCGGATACCCGGAAAGCGCTCGAAATACTTGCGGATATAGGCCCCGGCCTCCTCGCGCGGAATGCCGAGCTGGTTCGCAAGCCCGAAGGCGGAGATGCCGTAGATGATGCCGAAATTAATGGCCTTGGCCCGCCGGCGGACCTCCGAGGGCATGCCGGCGATCGGCACGCCAAACATTTCGGAAGCGGTCATGGCGTGGATGTCGAGCCCGTCGGCAAAGGCCTGTTTCAGCTGCGGAATATCGGCGATATGGGCAAGGATGCGCAGTTCGATCTGGCTGTAGTCGGCCGACAGCAGCTTGTGGCCGGGCGTGGCGACGAACGCCGTCCTGATCTTGCGCCCTTCCTCGGTGCGGATCGGGATGTTCTGCAGGTTCGGCTCCGACGAGGACAGGCGCCCGGTCGTGGTCGAGGCCAGCGCATAGGACGTGTGCACGCGGTGGGTGTTGGGATTGACGAAGCCCGGCAGCGCGTCGGTATAGGTCGATTTGAGCTTGGCGAGCTGGCGCCAGTCGAGGATGCGGGCGGGCAGTTCATGGCCGAGCTCGGCGAGGTCGTCGAGAATGCTGGCGGAGGTCGACCAGGCGCCGGTTGCGGTGCGCTTGGCGCCCGGCAGGCCCATCTTGCCGAACAGGATGTCACCCAGTTGCTTGGGCGAGCCAAGGTTGAAGGCTTCGCCGGCGAGGCCGTGTATCTCGGCCTCGAGCTGCGCCATCTCCTGGGCGAAATCGCCCGAGAGCCGCGACAGGATCTGGCGGTCAATGGCGATGCCGCGGCGCTCCATGCGCGCCAGCACTTCAACCAGCGGCCGCTCGAGGCTCTCGTAGACCGTGGTCATGCGGTCGGCCGGCAGCCGCGGCGCCAGGACGCGCCAGAGCCGCAGCGTGACGTCGGCGCGCTCGGCCGAATAGTCCTTCGCGCGCTCGATCGGCACGCGGGCAAAGCCGACGTAGTTCTTGCCCTGGCCGGCGACCTCGCCGAGCTGGATCGGCTTGTGGCGCAAATGCTCCTGCGCCAGTTCGTCCATGCCCGGCGCGTGGAGGCCGGCATCGAGCACGTAGGCGGCAAGCATCGTGTCGCCGAGCGGCCCGACCTCTATGCCGTGCTGTTGCAGCGCGACCCAATCGAATTTCAGGTTGTGGCCGACTTTCAACACGCTCGGGTCTTCGAGGAGCGGCTTCAGTCGGTCGAGAACCTCGCGTAGCGCGAGCTGCCCGGCAAGAAGATTGGCACTGGCGAAGAGGTCGCCAGTCCCGGGTTCGCGATGGCCGAGCGGAATGTAGCAGGCGCGCCCTGGCGCAAGACAGAGCGAGATGCCGATCAGATCGGCCTGCATTGGATCGAGCGAAGTGGCCTCGGTGTCGACGGCGATGACCGACGTTTCGCGCGCCTCGGCGATCCAGCGCTCGAGCCGATCGAGCGAGGTGATGGCCTCGTAGCCCGAGCGATCGACCGGCGCGACTGCCTCCTCGGCGCGGGACGCGGCCAGCGTCCGGGGGGCAAATTCCTGGCCGGAAGGGGCGATGTTGGCGCGCCCGGCGGTGGCTGCTGTCGCCGTGAGAGGGGCGGCGACCGGCGTTTGCGACCCCGCAGCCCGCTCGATCACCTCGCCGTTGCGGCCGCGCCAGGCGCCCGGGCCGACGAGGGCCGGGTCGGGCTCGATCTCGCCGGCGTCGAGCGAATAGGCCTCGGCGACGCGCCGCGTCATCGTGGTCAGCTCCATCGCCTTCAAGAAGGCGACGAGCGGGCGCGGATCGGGCTCGGCGAGCGCGAGATCATCGAGCGGGATTTCGAGCGGGACGTCGCGCATCAGTTGCACGAGCCTTGCCGAAATCCTCACCTTCTCAACGATGTCTGGATTGGTGAGCGTCTCGCGCCGCTTGGCCTGCTTGATCTCGCCGGCGCGCGCCAGCAGGGTTTCGAGGTCGCCATATTCCTGGATGAGCTGCGCCGCCGTCTTGACGCCGATCCCGGGGGCACCGGGAACATTGTCGGTTGAATCGCCGGCGAGGGCCTGCACATCGACGACTTTTTCTGGCGGAACGCCGAAATAGCCGACCACTTCCTGCGGCCCGAACCGGCGCTCCTCGCGATAGCCCTTGCTGCTCGCCTCGCCGGAGGCCGGATCGTACATCGCAACGCGCGGACTGATGAGCTGCATCAGGTCCTTGTCGGCGGAGATGATCAGCACGTCGGCGCCGCGCTCCTCGGCCTGATGGGCGTAGGTGGCGATGAGATCGTCGGCCTCGTAGCGATCCTGCTCGATGGGCAGGAGGCCGAAGGCGCGCACCGCCGCCCGCATCAGCGGGAATTGCGGCACGAGGTCCTGGGGCGGATCGGGCCGATGCGCCTTGTAGTCGGGATAGATCTCGCGGCGGAAGGAGTCTTCGGACTTGTCGAGAATGATGGCGAGATGCGTGGGCTTGATGCCGGCTGCGCCCTCGCGGATGAACTGGAAGAGCTTGGTGCAGAACAGGCGGATGCCGCCCGTCGGCAGCCGGTCGGCGCGGTAGTTGTATCGCTGCGGCTGGTTCATCGACTGGAAATAGGCGCGGAAGACGAACGACGACCCGTCGACGAGAAAGACGTGATCGCCGGGGCCGACGCGACGGTGGGACGCGGTCATTGGCTCTGGCTTGCGTTCCTGCAGTGCGGAAGAGGAGTGCGGACCCGAATTGGGCTTGCCGGCAACATAGTGCGGCAAGCACTCCAACGCCATCGCGGCGCGATTGCTGCGGCCGTTGCGGCGCCGGAGAGGTTCCGCTAAGAGAGGCGATCGGCTCGCGCCGCGGACTGCAGTTGTTGCCGGCGCGATGGCGCCCGTAGCTCAGCTGGATAGA
>JAFAME010000224.1 GCA_019233695.1 Methylobacteriaceae bacterium | reverse complement strand
CTGACGCGCTTCCTTGAGCCCGATGCGCGGATAAGGGCCGATCGCGAGCTTGCGCTGCTTCCCGGCGAAACGATAGGCGAGATTCCAGAGTCGAGTTCCGGCGGGCGTTACCCAAAGCTGAAGCCCACCACCGTCCGACAACTTCATCATCCGTTCGTCGGTCGGCCGCGACTTGCGAATCGCGGTGTCAGTTAGCGGCATTTGTTGGCCTCCGATCGAATCTTGGCCCCTTAAGGCCAACATTGAGGCCAACAAATTTGCTGGATGTCAACGGATGCAGCCGGATGTAACTGGACTCAAGCGGTGTCCGATTCGTTGAAATAACTTGGTTTTTTAGATTGACCCGGACGGGCTTGGATGTAAGATTGGTGCCGCGAGAGGGACTCGAACCCCCGACCCACGCATTACGAATGCGTTGCTCTACCAGCTGAGCTACCGCGGCCCGCTCCGACCCCCGAGGGTCATGACCCCACGATCGGCACCGACCCGGGGTCTCCCCGGGCGGGCTTCGCACAGAAACGGCAATACCAAGAAAACACGGGTCGGAAAAGCGCTTTCTGCCGACGGCTCGCGATGATCCGGCAGCGCCCGCAAAGCCGTCGTCAAAGCAGGCGGCTTGCTCCGCCCTGACGAAGCTGGGCCCGCCGGTCCGGGCCGGGGTCGTCGGGCAGCAGCGGCAACGGAAAGATGACAGGGCGCGCCGGCGCAGCCGCGCGCGGCCCTGTCGCGCGCGCGGCCGGAGCCGAGGCGACGGCAAATGCGGCGCCGGATAGCTTTGTCGAAGCTGGAGCAAGCTGCATCGACAGCGGCCTGTCGGATCCCGTTGCAGAACCGGCGCCATTGTTCCGCACCGTTCCGGTGGCGTCCCCGCCCGCGACCGAGCCGGACACCGCAATCGACGGCGTGGTCACCTCCTCGGCGTGCGCCACTTCGGCGTCGGCAATCGTCGGGAACGGCAGTGCCGGCGGCCCGGACGCCTGCTCGCTCGGCTTTGCCCATACGAAAGCGTCAAGCCGGCCGGTCAGCGGCGAGACCGGCGACCAGCGGTCGGCGACCACGCCGTCAGCGATCCACGCGGGATCGCGCGCGGCGCGCGCCGCACGGGCGAGCCACTCGCGGGCGCGGCCGGGCGAGCCCGCGGTGTCTTCGATGTCGGCCATCAGCAGGCAGGCCCGCACGCTCGGACGGCCGTGGGGCGACTCTGGCTCGAAGAGCGGCAGCATGGTCCGGCGCGCAAGGTCGAGATCGCGCACCTCGAGCGCGGCGCGCGCCGCCGTGAGCAGGCCCTCGGGACTATCCGGCGCAATTTCGGCGAGGACCTTGGCGCGCGCCAGCCGATCGCGTGCCGAATCGCCTGGCCGGAGATCGAGATAGGCGGCGGCGATATCTGGATGGGGGGAAGTCCGCCAGCCCGCCTCGAGCAGGCGCGTCGCCTTGCGCGTTTCGCCGAAACGCGTCATCAGTCGCGCCGCGAGCACCGTCGCCGGCACGAGACCGGGCGCCAGCTTGACGGCATCGCGGGCAAGCGCCAGCGCCGCCTCGGGCTCGGGCTCGGCCTTGTCGAGTGCCATCGCGGTCCGCAACACGGCGCGCTGCCGATTGGCGGTGACCTTGTCGATGATCTTTCCCGCAGCGTTGCGCTCCACCGCCGTCAGCGCGCCTGCCCAGTCGTGATGCACGGCATGATAGTCGAGCACCGCCTGTCCGGCCCAAGGGAGAGGCGCGAGCCTTTGCGCCTCGGCGGCAAAATAGTGGGCCGCCTCCGCATCGCCGCGCCGCTGCGCCTCGACATGGAGCCCGCGCAGCCCAAGGAGCTGGGTCTCGGGGTTGCGCAGCATGTTCCGGAAACTGGCTTCGGCAGTGGCGCGATCGCCGGACAATTGCGCCGCCTGCGCCTTGAGAAAGAGCGCGAGCGGCTCATCCTGTAAAAGTCGCTCGGCCTCCTCGGCGTGGCGCCTGGCGTTGCGGCTGTCGCCAGTGCCGACGGCGACCACGCCGCGCGTCAAGGCCACGAGCCCCTTGTTGCGGCGCCGGGCGCGGGCCGCGCTTGCCAGGCGGGAGGGGATCCCAAACACGAGGCTCAGGAGGTTCCAGAAGAGCGTCAGCGCGGCAGCGGCCGCCAGCAGAATGCCGACACCAACCAGAAGCGAGACTTGATATTCGTTTCCCTGCCAGGTGAGCGTCACCTCGCCGGGCCTGTCGGCAAGCCAGTTGGCGCCGAAGGCGATGCCCGCCAGTACGGCGAAAAAGGCAAGAACGCGGATCATGCTCGATCCATCGCGGTTGCGCCACGACGGCACAAGCCGCAGCTGCGGAATGGACGCTTGGGAGGCGGGCTCACGACTTCGGCTTAGGTTGCGGGCCTTCGGCCTCGGAGACGAGTTCTTCGGCTGCAGCCTGCGCCGCGGCGCGCATCTTCAGCAGATCGGCCCACTCCTTGGAAGCTCTTTGCAGGCCCGCGGGCAGCTTGCTCCACAGCGCCAGGCTCTCGTCGAATGCGCCGCGATCAAGCGCCGCCTCGAGGTGTGCGACAAGTGTCGCCGGATCATCCCCGCCAGCTTCGCCGATCGGCCGGACGCGAACGAGCCCCGCCGCCCCCGCCGAGAGCTTGCCGAGAAAACCTTGCGCTTCGCCCGACCGGGCAGCGAGGCCCGACTGCGCGAGCGGCACAAACTGTGCCGCGAGCGTACGCGGCATAGGCGCGCCGGTCTCGGCAAAAGGCCGCAGCGCGGCGATGGTCTCGGCGTTGGCCCCAAGCCTGTCGGCTGCCGCAAGGTCGGGCGCATAGGGCGTGCCTTCATCAAGCGCCCGACGGATCGCATGCGCGGCCCGGGCGAGGGTCGCGTCCTTTGCGCCTGCGGCTGGCGGCTCGACCGGGAGCGCGCTGGCGCGGCCTTCGTCCTTTGGCGCCGACCAGGCCGCCTCGAGCGAGGCGAGGCGGCTTTCGAGCCGGCTCGTCCGTTCCTCCAGCAACCCAAGCTCAGCCAGAGGCGCCGCGAGCTTCGCGCTCTGAGGGGGCTCGCGCGCCGCCAAGGCCGCCGTCGCTCTTGCCGACTCGGCACGGGCGGCCTCGGCCTTGGCGGCGGCGGCGTCCATTGCGCTCCTCAAGGCGGCGTCGCCCGTCTCGAGCGCGCTTATGCGCCGGTCGAGGGGCTCGATTGCCGCGCCCGGCGCCGCTTCCGCGGCGCCGAGGCGCTGCTCGATGCCGTCCAGCCGCCGCCCCAGAGCACCGGCGGCACCACCGCGGGCCGCCTCCGCCGCGGCAACCCGCTGGTCAAGCGCCGCGACATCTGCCGCACTGGCGAAGGTCTTGGCCATTGCGTCGAGGGCATCGAGACGGTCCTGCAGTGCCGCGACGTTCCTTTCGATGGCTGCGGAGACCTCGCTTTGGCTGATGTAGGCGCGGATGAGCACGATGGTCGGCAGTGCGACGGCTGCCGCCGCAATGAGCCCGACCAGGGCGGGCACGATCACCCAGCGGCGCGCCGAAAAGCCCCTTGCGGGAGGGGAACCTGCCTCCTTCGCCTTCAGATCGATGGTCGGGGGTTCGCGCCGCCGGTCGCGATTGGGCGTTGGGCGATCGGGCTCGACGCCCGGAGCCGCCGCTGAACCTGTCGCCGGCCCGGCATTTGGTGTGGTGGTGCGGCTCGAATCATCCGGCATGGACCGTCCCCGCGAATCACTTGCCACCTATATGCGACCCGGCGCGGGCGCGAAACCGCGTTTGACTCATGTCCTGGATCAACCGGCGGGCAGCGTGGCGAGGAGGCCGGCCTCGCTTGCCTCCACGGCGACGGCGATCCGGCGCGCGCCGAGCGCCACCAGCGGCGCGGCCGCATCCCCCGAAATGCAGTGATGCGAAAGGCGTGCCGCGCTGTCGATGAGGCCGGCGGCTGTCGCGAGACGGCAGAAGATCTCCGCGCTGCGCCGCGAAAAATGAAGCGCCGCGTCGATACCTTTGCGCCGCATCGCGTCGGCCGTCCCCGTCGGAAGGGCTTGGGCGGCACGCGCCTGATAGACCTCCACGACGACGACCTCATAGCCGGCCCGACCCATGCCCGCTTCGAAATGCGGCTTTCGCTCCCGCCCGGCGAGGTAAAGGATGCGTGCCGGTGCGGCGACCTTGGAGCGCACCAGCTCAAGAAGGTGCTCTCCTCTCCCCTGCGAGGTGTGGATATCCAGAAACCCGCGTGCGCGTGCTGCCTCCCCGGTGTGCACGCCGACGGCAAACAGCGGCGTCGCTCTCAGATCATCGGTGGCCACGTCGCGCGCGAGGGCGGATACGGCATTGGCGCTTGTCAGCGCAATTGCCGCAAACGGGCTAGCGGGAAGACGGGCGCCCGTCGGCAGGATGGTGATCAGCGGGGCGATGATAGCTTCGTGCCCGAGATCCGCCAGTCGCCGTGCCGTTGCTTGTGCCTCGGCATCCGGCCGCGTGACGAGAACCCGCATGACGTCAGGGCCGCAGAATGTCGGGCGGGATGCGGCCGAGGATGTCACGCCCGGCGGCCACGCCCATCCGTTCCGCCTCCGCTCCTGGCGCAGTGAAAGATGCTTCCCATGCATCGGTGCCGTCCTGCCGCAGCACGATGCCACGGAAATGCAGCCTGCCGCCCTCAAGCCTGGCGTGGCCGCCGATCGGCGTGCGGCAGGAGCCGTCGAGCACCGCGAGAAACGCACGCTCGCAGGTCAGGGCCACACCGGTATCCTCATCGACGACGGCGGCCATGGCGGCGCGCGTCTTCGCATCGGCTTCCCTGATTGTGACCGCAATGGCGCCTTGCCCCACCGCTGGAACGAACTCGTCGACCTCGAGCAGCGCGGTGGCACGCGCCGCAAGCCCAAGGCGCTTCAGCCCGGCGAGGGCCAGAATCGTCGCGTCGATCTCGCCGCGTTCGACTTTGCCCAAGCGCGTCTCGACGTTGCCGCGCAGCAGCGAGACGGCAAGATCGGGGCGCACCCGCCGCGCCAGCGCCTCGCGCCTGAGCGAAGCCGTGCCGAGCCTGGCGCCGCGGGGCAGGGCGGCGAGCGAAGCGGCCTTCGCCGAGATGAAGACGTCGCACGCATCCTCCCGCGGCAGGCACCCGACGATGTCGATCCCAGGCGGCAGACGGGTCGGCAGGTCCTTTGCCGAGTGGACGGCGATGTCGATTGCGCCCGCCGCAAGGGCGGCATCGAGTTCCTTGGTGAAGAGGCCCTTGCCGCCGGCCTCGGCAAGCGCCCGGTCGAGGATGACGTCGCCGCTCGTCTTGATGGCAACGAGTTCGATTTCGGTGTCGGCAATGGCGTGCACGACGGCAATGCGCTCGCGCGCCAGCCGCGCCTGCGCGAGCGCCAGCGGACTGCCGCGCGTGCCCAATCTGAGCCATGCCGCCATGACATGTCGTCTTTCGGTTGCGTCCGAGCGAGATGCAACTATAGGCTCGAAGGCTGCTGCGCCACAGCGGCCGAACGCCGCCGCAATCATTCCAGGGGCACGATGGACGTCCTCGGCATCGAAACAACCTGCGACGAAACTGCCGCGGCGGTCGTGCGCATGCGACCGGAAGGCGGCGGCGACATCCTGTCGAACGAAATATCAAGCCAGGTCGCCGAGCACGCCGCCTACGGCGGCGTTGTTCCGGAGATCGCCGCGCGCGCCCATCTCGAGGTGATCGATCGTCTGATCGCCCGCGCGCTCGATGCGGCGGGAACGACGCTGCGCCGGCTCGATGCGATCGCGGCCGCCGCCGGACCGGGCCTCGTCGGCGGCGTCATCGTCGGGTTGACCACCGCCAAGGCGCTGGCGCTTGCCGCGCGCAAGCCGTTCATCGCGGTCAACCACCTCGAGGCGCACGCGCTCACGGCAAGGCTCACCGACGGCGTGAACTTCCCCTACCTGCTGCTGCTGGTCTCGGGGGGACACACGCAGCTCGTCGCTGTCAACGGCGTTGGCGACTATTCCCGGCTCGGCACCACGCTCGACGATGCCGTCGGCGAAGCCTTCGACAAGGTGGCAAAGATGCTCGGCCTTCCCTACCCGGGTGGCCCGCATGTCGAGCGCGAGGCGCTCAAGGGCAATCCGACCAGGTTCGATCTGCCCCGGCCGATGCTCGGGCGCCCCGCCGCCGACTTCTCGCTGTCCGGCCTGAAGACGGCGGTTCGGATCGAGGCGGAGCGGGTAGCGCCGCTCACCGCGACCGACGTCGGCGACCTTTGCGCCTCCTTCCAGGCGGCCATCATCGACCTGATCGTCGATCGGGCGCGCGCGGGCTTGCGGGCCTTTCGGGAGCGCAAAGGTCACCCCGAGGCATTCGTCGTCGCCGGGGGCGTGGCTTCGAATGCGGCCATTCGCCGCGCCATCGCCCGGTTTGCCGGCGAAGCGGGCCTGCGCCTGGTGATCCCACCCCCCAATCTGTGCACGGACAACGGCGCGATGATCGCCTGGACGGGCATCGAACGGTTGCGGCTCGGCCTTATCGACGACATGACCTTTGCGGCGCGTCCACGCTGGCCGCTCGACACCAACGCCGAGCCCGTTCAACACGGCAAGGCTTGAGCAATGCATGTCGTGGTGGCGGGCGCCGGCGCCTGGGGCACGGCGCTGGCCAATGTCGCAGCGCGCGCGGGCAGGGAGGTCACGCTATGGGCACGCGATGGCGCCCGCGCGGCCGAAATCGCCCAGAGTCGCGAAAACAAAAGATATCTTTCCGGGGTTCGACTGGCGGACGCGATCGAGGTGACCGCCGACCTCGCTGCGGCGCCGCCGCCCGCGCTGATGCTCTTTGCCACCCCGGCGCAGGCGCTGCGGGACGCGGCGCAGGCCATATCCGGCGCCCTTCCCGCCGGCGTCCCGGTCGTCGTGTGCGCCAAGGGGATCGAGCGCCGGACGGGCGCGTGGATGACGGAGATCCTGGCGCAGGAGCTTCCTGCCAACCCGCCGGCGATTCTCTCCGGCCCGAGTTTTGCGCGCGACGTGGCCAAGGGTCTGCCGACCGCGGTCACGCTCGCAGCAGCCGAAGAAGGGGCCGCGGCCGCGCTCGCCGACGCGCTCGGCACTCCGACGTTCCGCCTCTACCACACCGATGACGTGCGTGGCGTCGAGATCGGCGGCGCCGCCAAGAACGTGCTGGCGATTGCGAGCGGGATCGTCGCCGGCCGCGGCCTCGGCGCCAGCGCCCATGCAGCCCTCGTGGCGCGCAGTTTCGCCGAGCTTGCACGCTTCGGCCGCAGCTGCGGCGCCCGGACCGAGACCCTGACCGGGCTCTCGGGCCTCGGCGATCTCGTGCTGACCTGCAACGCGCCGCAATCGCGCAATTTCTCGCTCGGCCATGCGCTTGGCCGGGGCGAAACCGTCGCGGATGCCCGGCGCGCCATCGGCCTCGCGGAAGGCGTCCATACCGCACCGGTTCTCGTCGCGCTGGCGCAAGCCCGGGGCGTTGAAATGCCGATCGCGGCAAGCGTGGATGCCATTCTCGCCGGCCGCATCGACATCGAGCCTGCGATCAAATCGCTGCTCGCGCGTCCACAGCGCGCCGAGAGCTGAAGGGCGCAATTCTGCCCGGCGATGCGTATATCGATGCTGCGCGGCACTCGTGGTCGCGCGCTCCCTTCCGCTGGAAGGAGGACGGCTCATGTTCGCAGGCCAGCTTGCACTCGTCGTTGCGGCGCTCTTCGCGGGGGCCGCACTCTACGTCAACGTCGCCGAGCAGCCCGCCCGGCTGAGGCTCGATGATCGGGCACTCCTGACCGAATGGAAGCCCTCCTACGATCGCGGTTTTGCCATGCAGGCGCCCTTGGCTCTGGCCGGGTTTCTTCTCGCGCTGATTGCCGCATGGCAGGCTCGCGATTGGCGATGGGCGCTCGGCGGCGTGGCGCTGGTCCTCAACTGGCCGTTCACCCTCCTCGTCATCCTGCCCATCAACAAGAAACTGACCTCGACCGACCCGGCAAGCGCCAACGCCGACACCCGGCGGCTCGTCGAGACCTGGGGCAGGCTGCATGCAGTGAGGACCGCGTTGGGCTTCACCGCGGTCGCCATTTGCCTGTGGGCGTCGCTGTGACCGACGCACAGACCTATCGACCCTCGGGCCCGCCCGCCGCGCGGGCCTAATCCCGTCACCACGCGGTCACCGAATCGCTCTATGCCTCGATCTGATTCTGTGTTGTACAGAATGGATGGGCAGCCTGGGTGGGTGCGGCTGCAAGGCCAAACTGATGCGAGGTGGAATCGATGCGGCGCAAGCTGAGGACTGCGATCGCCAAGCCCAAGCTCACCCAAAAGCGCAACCTGCGCGCAGCAGTCCACCGGCATCGGACCTTTACCAAGCAGGGATTTCTGGAGCGTTCGTTCACCCTGGCGTTTCGCGGCCTCGTCTACCCGCAGATCTGGGAGGATCCGGCCGTCGATCTCGAGGCCCTGCAGATCATGCCGGGCTCCCATGTCGTCACCATCGCATCGGGCGGCTGCAACGTGCTGAGTTATCTGACGGCCGATCCGGGACACATCACGGCGGTCGACCTGAATGCTGCCCATATCGCGCTCATTCGCCTGAAGCTTTGCGCTGCCCGCCACCTCCCCGACCATGAAACGTTCTTCGGATTTTTCGGCCACGCCAACGAAGAGGGCAACGTCGCGGCCTACAAGCGCTACGTCCAGCCGCATCTCGATGCG
>JAFAME010000211.1 GCA_019233695.1 Methylobacteriaceae bacterium | reverse complement strand
AAGGTCGGGTTTGGTCCTGACAGGTTCTCGATGGCGACCTGCCAAGTCCCTGTACCAAGATCCAATCTGACGAAGGGATCGCTCCCGGACCTTGTCGCCGTGCTGTGCAGGCTGCCGCCCTGGAATACCAGAATCTCGAGGTCGGCGGTGGCCGCACCGTAGGGCTGGTTCCACTGCAACAAGAGCGGGGCGGGATTTGGAAACGCGCCCGCTGCGATCGTGATCGTCTGAATGGGGTTGGGGCTGGCATTGGTCCCGAAATTGAGGGTGTCGCTTAGACTTGTTCCATCGAACATCGTGCTGGCGATGGGATTCCAGGAACTCTGGTAGGCCGCCGCCGCCTGATTGCCGGCGCTGCTGAGAAAGGTGACGCCCTCTTGCTCCACCGTGTGGATTGCATTGGCGACGACGCCGGTCTGAAAGAACGGCTCGTCGAAATAGCTGATATCGTCGCAGATGACCTTGCAGCCGGCATTCGCCAGCGCGATGATACCGGCGGCGAAGTCCTGCTCGCTGAAATCGGCTGTATAGAAGGCGAGACTGGCGCCCGGCGCAATGTCGTGCACGATCTGCATCATCGCCCGACCTTCGTCCGAACCTCCAGAAGTGAAATCCTTCAGAACCGTAACGTTGGCCGCGGAAGGCAAGGCGCCGTCCGCCTCGTCGGCCGCGGCGCCGCCTTGATTGTTGAAACTGTCGGACAGGACGCCGACCTTGATGCCGGTGCCGTCGACATTCAGTCCGCTGTCGTCCATCGCGGCGCGAACTTGCGCCGGCGTTGCACCGGTCGGGGCGAACGTGTTCTGGGGCGCGGCCCCACTCGATTCGGGGGCGCCCGAGGCCAATGTGCCCACCGGCAAGGTCGGGCCGACGTTCAGGCCAAAGGGGCTTGACGAGGCGAAAGCGTGGTTGGCGTCGCCGCTCGAACCGACTTCCACGCTATAGGTGCTCGAATAGGTGATGTCGGAGGCAGCAGGCGTTGGGCTGACCTCGGGCTGAACCGGGATGCTGCTGCCGACGTGGACGGACGCCGGCAGGGGGGTGTCGACATCGGCGGCGTCAAAGGCAACGGGAGACGGCGGCGCGTCGTCCGGTTGTGGCGCAAGGAGGCTTGCAAATCGCGCAACCTCGCCGGCACCTGAGCTACCGTCCGGTGCACCCGCCGGAAAATTCAGAAAAGTGTCGGCAAAAGACGAGGAGTCGAGGTTGGACGGATCGGTGGCGTTCGCCGGATCGATACCCATGCCGACCATCAAGGGGAATGCATCCGCCGGGTCCCCTGCCCCTGGCGCGGCCGCGCTCGACAATACGTCCCCTTCCGCACCGTCCCCTGTCGGGGAGGCCGCAGTATCGAGGTCGTCCCGATTCCCGCTTGGTTGCGCCCCGGAGTCCCCGCCGGCGCTTTCGACGACGCTGCCGCCGCCCAGCCCCGCCAAACCTTCAAACGTCACGTCGCCGCCGGTCGAGCCGGCGGGCCAGCCATCGTTGAGCGCCACGGACATCCCCTCTTGTTCTTGGCGTCAGATTCCTCCGCCGCCGGCTACCCAAGCGCGCGCATCTACTGTCGTTGTTTTGGTTGAATTCTTGGAGGATATACTGAAGAGACCTTTTGGTCAAGGTACAGATGTCCGCGTGCTGAGTTAATCCTTCTTGAACTTATGCGTGCATACCCGTTTTTTTAAACGTTATACGATTGATTGGGAGCCACACGCAGTACTAGAAGAAGTCTAGGTGGACGATCCTTTCGCGAGACTCGGCTCGTAATACGAGAACCATAGCTGGCGCTCTGCATGTTCGAGCAAGTTTCGCGTGTCGAGGTCAGCCCTCGGCGCCCGCTCGGATGGCTCGATCCAACCGAATCAACCGCCCCTTCACATCTTTGACGCATATTGGCTGACCGGCGTGGTTGGCTTGTGCGCCGGAACCCTGAAGCGGTCGGAGAACACCTTTGTTTCGTGCGGCAATTTGCAGGCATGCGCCTCACGGCCTTGTGTCCCACCTCAGCCGGAGGACGAGGTAACCTCCGCCCGCTTCTGCCGCCCGGAGCCGCATGTCGCGCATGAGTTCGAAAGGCATGATCAGGACAGGCCTTCTCCTGGCCGCCATGGTTGCCGCCTCCCCGGCGCTGGCCCTCGAGAGCGCACCGGTGGCAAGCGCCCGGGCCGTGGTCACGCTGGCGACCGAGGCAAACGCTGCCGAGCCCGGCAAGCCGTTTCGGATCGGGCTGCGCTTTCGTCTGGCGCAGGGTTGGCACATCTATTGGATGAATCCCGGCGATGCCGGGCAGGCGCCGGAACTCGACCTCATCCTGCCTGTCGGCGCCAAGGCGAGCGCCATCTCCTGGCCGGCGCCGCTGCGCCTCGCCGAAGGCCCGGTGATGACATTCTCGTATATTGGCGAGGTGCTGCTGCCGATCACGGTGACGCCGGCCCAGGATGCGGCATCGCTCCCGATCGATGCCAAGGCAAGCTGGCTCGTCTGCGAGAAAATCTGCATTCCGGAGGAAGGCAGCTTTCATCTCGACGTGCCGCTCGGCACACCATCCCCCTCGCCGCAGGCGCCGCTCTTTGCCGCCGCGGATGCCCGCATCCCGCGTCCCTCGCCCTATCGCGCAACGCTCGCGCCGGACGGCACCTTATCGTTGAGCGGCGAGGGCATTTCCACCCGGTCCGTCAAGGATGCGTGGTTCTTCCCCAGCGCCTGGGGACCGATCGACCAGGCCGCGCCGCAAAAGCTCACGGTTGCCGACGGCGCATTCTCCCTGGCGCTGAAGCCGGGGCAGATGTTCGATCCCAAGGCCTCCCTCTCCGGGGTGCTCGTCATCCAGGATGCCGACGGCCGGGAGAGCGCGTTCGATGTGACCACCCCGGGAGAGCCGAGCGGGGCGACCGCGCGTCCGCCGCCTCCGGGAACCGCCACGGCGAACCCGCCCGCCGGCGAAGCCGCGGCTCCGGCCCCGACCTCCTCCGCGGGCAGCGCCCCAGCCCTCCCGCGTGACATGGCCGGCATGGCGCAGACGCTGCTCCTCGCCTTCCTGGCCGGCGTGATCCTCAATCTGATGCCCTGCGTCTTTCCCATTCTGGCGATCAAGGCGGTCGCCATCGCCAAGCTGTCGGGCTCGGCAAGGAGCGCGGTGCGCGCTCACGCGCTCGCCTACACGGCCGGGGCGCTGGCGACCTTCGCCGGCCTTGGCGGACTGCTGCTGGCGCTGCGCGCCTTCGGGATTGCGGCTGGATGGGGCTTTCAGCTTCAGTCGCCCACCTTTGTGATCGCGATGGCCTGGCTCTTGTTTGCCGTCGGCCTCAATCTGTCGGGCGCTTTCGCCGTGAGCGGCGGGTTCCTCGCCGCCGGCCAAAGCCTGGCGGGGCGGGACGGTCTGATCGGGAGCTTCTTTACCGGACTTCTCGCGGTGCTGGTGGCAGCACCCTGCACGGCGCCCTTCATGGGCGCGGCGGTCGCAGCAGCGCTCGCCGCTCCCGCGCCGCTGGCGCTGGCCGTGTTCGTGGCCATGGGTCTTGGGCTTGCGGCGCCCTACGCGCTTCTGGCGCTGGCGCCCGGTCTCGCCGGCCTCCTCCCGAAGCCCGGCGCGTGGATGGAGACGCTGAAACAGCTTCTCGCTTTCCCGATGTATGCCGCCGCGGCCTGGTTGGTGTGGGTTGCCAGTCAGCAGGCGGGATCCGACGGCGTCCTTGCCGCCCTTGCCGGCATGGTGCTTATCGGCTTTGCGGTCTGGGCTTTCGGCGCGACCGCCGGCGGGCGCGCCGGATGGCGGATCGGCGGACGCAGCATGGCGGCGGTCGCCGCGGTCGCGGCCGCCGTCATTCTCTACGAAATCGCCGCCTCGCCCGCCGCACCGCCGGCAGCTGATGCGCTGGCCGGCGATGCCGAGCCCTACACGCCGGCGCGCCTCGCCGCGCTGCGGGCCGAAGGTCGGCCGGTCTTCGTCAACATGACGGCTGCCTGGTGCGTCACCTGCCTTGTCAACGAGCGGCTCGCGCTCTCTTCGGAGCGGGTGAGAAAGATGTTTGCTGACCACCACGTCTCCTATCTGAAGGGCGACTGGACCCGTGCCGATCCGGCCATCACGCAGTTCCTACGCGAGCACGATCGCGACGGCGTTCCGCTCTATGTCTTCTATGGGGCGCACGGTGCGGCACCGGTCATTCTGCCGCAAATCCTGACCGAGGCCTCGGTCCTTGACGAACTCGACCGGCTCGGAAGCTGAAGGAGGCTCGTGATGTCGAACTTTCGCCCTGCCCTATGGCTTGCCGCCCTGGGCCTCGCGGTCCTGCCCCTTGTCGCCCATGCCGCCCCGCGGATCGGCGCGGCGGCCCCGGACTTCGTCGGCAAGGACAGCAACGGCCAGACCGTGCGGCTTGGCGATCTCAAGGGGAAGATCGTCGTGCTCGAATGGACCAACGACGGCTGCCCCTATGTCGGCAAATGGTACCGCAGCGGCGCCATGCAGCAGCTGCAGCGCGATGCCGCCGGCATGGGCGCCGTGTGGCTGTCGATTGCAAGCTCGCCGCCGGGCGAACAGGGCTATGTCGACGGCGCTCAGGCCAACGCCGACACCTCCCGGCGCAACGCCGCGCCCGCCCATGTCCTCCTCGACCCGCAAGGCACGATTGCCCGACTCTACGGCGCGCAGACCACGCCGCATATTTTCGTCATCAAGCCGGACGGCCTGCTTGCCTACATGGGCGGGGCCGACAGCATCGCCTCGACCCGCATCGAGGACATGAAGCGGGCCGAGCCCTATGCGCGCGAGGCGCTGGTGGCGGTCGCCGAAGGCAAGCCAGTGCCGCACCCGGTGACGCGGCCCTACGGATGCAGCGTGAAATATTCGAGCTGACCGATTATTGCGGCTCGCCGAGGTCGCCGCGCGCCCACTCGGCCTTGATCTCGGCGGTGAAATCGGCGAGCCGGCCGTCGCCGATCGCCTTGCGAAGGCCGGACATCAAGTCCTGGTAGTAGTCAAGATTGGCCCAGGTGAGAAGCATCATGCCGAGCAGCTCGCCCGCCTTGATGAGATGCTGCAGATAGGCGCGCGAATAGTCGCGCGCTGCCGGGCATGACGATTTCGCATCGAGCGGCTGCGGATCGTCGGTGTGTTTGGCATTGCGCAGGTTGACCTTGCCGAAGCGCGTGTAGGCAACGCCGTGGCGTCCGGCCCGCGTGGGGAGGACGCAGTCGAACATGTCGATGCCGCGGGCGACGCTTTCGAGAATGTCCTCGGGCGTGCCGACGCCCATCAGGTAGCGCGGCTTTGCCTCGGGCAGGTGCGGCAAGACTTCATCGATCATGGCCAGCATGACGTCCTGCGGCTCGCCGACGGCAAGGCCGCCGATGGCGAGGCCGTCAAAGTCCATGCCGGCAAGGGCCCTGGCGCTCTCGACCCGCTGGGCCGGCACCACGCCCCCCTGCACGATGCCGAATACCGCCCTGCCCGGCTGATCGCCGAAAGCGCGGCGCGAACGCTCGGCCCAGCGCAGCGACAGCCGCATGGCCCGTTCGGTCTCTTCCGGCGAGCTCGGCAGCTTCAGGCATTCGTCAAGCTGCATCTGGATATTGGCGCCGAGCAGCGCCTGGATTTCCATGGAGCGCTCCGGCGTCAGTTCGTACTCCGACCCGTCGAGATGCGATTGGAAGGTGACGCCGTTCTCGTCGATCTTGCGCAGCTGGGCGAGCGACATGACCTGGAAGCCGCCGGAGTCGGTCAGGATCGGATAGGGCCAGTTCATGAATCTATGCAGACCGCCGAGGGCCGCGATCCGCTCCGCACCCGGCCGCAGCATCAGGTGGTAGGTGTTGGCGAGGACCACGTCGGCGCCAAGCGCCTTGACCTGGTCGGGATACATCCCCTTCACGGTCGCTGCGGTACCGACCGGCATGAAAGCGGGCGTCCGGATGACGCCGCGCGGATTGAGTATCTCGCCGAGCCGGGCGGCGCCGTCGCTCTTCGTGACCTTGAAGACGAAGGGCTCGCTCACGCGAGGCTCCGCGGCTGCCGGAACAACAGGCTCGCATCGCCGTAGCTGTAGAAGCGATAGCCCCGGTCGAGGGCATGGCGGTAGGCAGCACGCATCGTGTCGAGCCCCGAGAATGCCGAGACCAGCATCAATAGCGTGGATCGCGGCAGATGGAAGTTCGTCATCAGGGCATCGACCGCGCGGAAGCGGAAGCCGGGCGTGATGAAGAGCGCGGTCTCGCCGCTCCAGGGCCGCAGCGTGCCGTCGTCGGCGACCACGCTTTCGAGGAGGCGCAGGGTCGTCGTGCCGACCGCCACGATCCGTCCCCCGGCCCGTCGCGTCTCGTTGAGGGCACGCGCAACAGAGCCTTCGACGACCCCGTATTCGGCATGCATCCGGTGCGCGTCCGTGTCCTCGACCTTGACCGGAAGGAACGTACCCGCCCCGACATGCAGCGTGACGCGATGGAGCGAAATGCCGCGTTCCTCGATTCGCGACAGCAGCCGCTTGGTGAAGTGAAGGCCGGCGGTCGGCGCGGCAACCGCGCCCGGCTCGGCGGCGAACATCGTTTGATAGTCCGCCGCGTCGGCCCCGTCCTCGCGCCGCCTGCCGGCGATATAAGGCGGCAGGGGCACGCGGCCGATGCGCTCGATCGCCTCGTCGAGGGCAAACCCCGAGAAGGCGAAGGCCAGCAGCACCTCGCCGCCCTCGCCCTTCTCCACGACCTCGGCATCGAGCGCGCCGAGGAGGCAGGCGGTGCTTTCGGCGGTCTCGCCGAAGCGGACGCGTTCCCCCACCGCCAGCCGCTTGGCAGGGCGGACGAAAGCCCACCAGCGGTCCGGTCCGGCGCGCTTGTGAAGCGTCGCCTCGATCGAGGCGGCAGCCTCGCCACGAACCCGAATGCCGTCGAGGCGTGCCGGGATGACCCGCGTGTCGTTGACGACGAGGGCATCGCCCGGCGCCATGAGGTCGGGCAGGTCGCCGACGAGCCGGTCTTCGAAGCGAGGACTGGCGCCCGGGCGCACGACGAGGAGACGCGCCGCATCGCGCGGCGCGACCGGGCGCAACGCAATGCGGTCCTCGGGCAGTTCATAGTCGAACAGGTCGGTGCGCATCGCTCGATCGGCCGCGCCATAATCCGCGACACGGGACTCTGGCGCTTGTACCCGTGGTTGTCATCCCAGCCGAGCGAAGCGGAGCGCCGGGATCCGCGCCGGATCCCGGATAACCGCAAGAGCGGCGTCCGGGATGACGTGGCGACCTTCTCTCGAGGGAGAAGGGGTGCGGAGATCGTTCAGATCTTCTGCCCGGACACCTTTGTCTTCTTCCCGATAAGCCCGAAGATGATCAGCACGATGCTGAGGCCGGCAACCGCGCCCGAGACCTGCCCGACCGTTTGCATGAGCGCCACCGGGTCGTTCGACCTCGGCGCCATGCCCGACATGCCGAAGAGAAATGCCGCGGCGGCGGCAATCAAGACAATCCCGACCATCACCAGGCGCCAGTTCGTGCGTCGCATACGATGCCCCCTCATTTTCTGAGACGATTGATCTGGTCCGCCATCTGGCCGCTTCCCTGGTCGCCGCCAAATCCCGCCTGCGTGACCCTGTATGACGTCCGAGCACGCGGTCACAGAGTCGAAATCTTCAGCCCTTCCATGAAAAAGCGCCGCAGCGCGAGAAACAGCACGAGCGTCGGCAGGCTCGCGATCAGCGTCGCCGCCATGACGACGTTGGGCGTCGTTGCCGCATAGCCGCCCTGCAGCACCATCAGGCCGTTCATCACGGAGCGAACCTCCTCGCGGCTTGTCAAGACCATCGAGAACAGGAGATCGTTCCACACCCAGGTGAACTGGATGAGGAACAGTGCCATCATCGGCCGCAGGCAGTTGGGCAGGACGATCGAGCGGAAGATGCGCCATTCCGAGCACCCGTCGACCCGCGCGGCCTCGTCCATCTCGCGCGGCAGCTGGGCCATGTAGTTGCGCAAGACGAGGACGGGGAACGGAATGCATATCGCGGTATAGAACAAGATCATTCCAAGCCTGGTATTGACCAGGCCAAGTTTGCTGTAGCTGATGAACAGAGGAATGAGGTACATCTGGAAGGGAAACACCGTGCCGCTGAAGATCAGCAGGAACCAGAACGTCTTGCCGTTAAAATCGATGCGGGCGAGGCCGTAGGCGGCAAGCGCGGCGAGGAACACCGCGGCGCCCGCGCCGCAGAGGCCGTAGAGCGCCGAATTGAACAGACCATAGGCCATCTTGGTGCGCGACCAGGCATCGAGCACGTTCTCGACCAAGGGCCTGAGGCTCTGCGGCAGGGCAAGCGGATTGCCCGAACCATATTCGGCATTGGTCTTGAAGACCGAGACGGCGAGGTAATAGAACGGCACGATCCAGAGCAACGAGAGGACAAGACCGGCGGCGAGCACGGCGCGGTTGCGGGTGGTCTGCCGGCGCTCGCGGCGCGCGGCAGCCTCGAGGTCGAAGCTTGCGACGTCGAACGCGAGAGCTTCGCTCGTCATCGCCGTTCGAGCCGGTGCTGAAGGACCGTCTGGATCCAGGTCACGCCAAGCGCGAAAAAGCCGAGAATGACCGCGATGGCCGATCCATAGGCCCATTGGTTGGCGCGGAAGGATTCCCAGTACTGGTTGACGGCAAGGGTCAGCGTCGAGCGATTGGGATAGTCGCGGCCCATGACCCAGACGAGATCGAAGGACGTGAACCCGGCAAGGACCGACACGATGGTCACGACGAGGAGGGTCGGCATCAACAGCGGCAGGATGACATGGCGAAACACCTGCCAGCGGCCGGCGCCGTCGACCTTGGCGGCCTCGATCGGCTCGCTCGGCAGCGCGTTCAGGCCGAGGAGGAGCAGGACCATGATGAGCCCGACGGTCTGCCACACGTGGGTCAGGATCATCGACGGCGTCGCCCACAGCGGCTCATAGAGCCAGCGCTCCACCAGGCCGCCGAGGCCGAGGCCACGCAGGAAAGAATTGATGATGCCCTGGTTGCCGTACACGTAATACCAGATGACGCCGACGGCGGTCGCCGAGAACATCCGCGGCAGGAAGAAGACGCTTTTCAGTGCCTCCTGGAACTGCAGGCCGCGCAGCAGCAGCGCCAGTGCAAGCCCGAGCACCACGGGAAAGACGAGCGAAGCCACGATCCAGATGCCGGTGTTGAGCGCCGCCTCGCCGAATTTCGGGCTTGAGAAGACGAGAAGGTAATTTTCAAGGCCGGCGAACCGGTCGAACCCGGAGAACTTGGCCCATTGCGTCAGCGACACATAGACGTTGAAGCCGACCGGATAGAGCAGGAAGACGGCGACGAACAGGATGGCTGGCGCCATGAAGGCAAGGCCGGTCCACAAGCGACGCCGGGCCCGTCGCCGCTCCAGCGCCATCATGCGGGAGAGCGGCGGAAGCGGCCGCGGATGACCGAAGGTCATCTCCTGGGACGGGCGGGTGGAGGACTCCATGCCGGCAAAACCACGCGTTCTCGCTTGGCGCCGGCGCCCCCTCTCCCCGCCTGCGGGGAGAGGTAAGGTGAGGGGCCGGTCACAAGAGCTCGAGGCGTCGGGACATCCGCGGCGCCACGCATTCGAGCAAGGAAGAACTGGCCCATGATCAAGCGCGCGAGGCCCTCCTTCGTGCCCAAGGATATCGCATCGTTCGTCTCACCAACGCCCGAGGTTTACGAGCAGGCCGATCGCAATGTTCGACGCAATCCTGGTCGCGCCTGGCCAGGGGAGTGCCTGATCCGGCCGGCTCGGCGCCTTTCCCGCCGGCCCCTCACCTTACCTCTCCCCGCGGCGCGGGGAGAGGGGACGCCGGCGCCGGCGCGATACGATATGTGAAACGCGCTGCTGAGCCGCGGGCAGCCGCCCTCACTTCTTCTTCATCCAATAGGCCGCCGCGGTCTTCTCGATGTTGGCCATTGCCGTATTGGCCTGCTCCGGCGTCGGATTGGTCATGAAGCGATTGAGTTCTTCGACCGCTGGCAGCACAATATCGGAGGGCGAAGCCTCCCAGTAGCGCGTGATCGGCTGGTATTTGCCGTCGGCGGCGAGCTTGGAGATGTGCTCGACGATCGGGTTCGGCGCCTTGGCCTTCTTGTTGCCGGCGAAAAGGCCCGGATCTTCGGCCCAGGCATTTTGCGCCTCCGGCGACATGTACCATTCGATGAACTTTTGGACGTCGGGGTTCTTGGCTCCCGCCGCGGAGACGAGGATGGGCGCTGCCTCGACGATCACGGTATGCGGCAGATTGGCCTCGACGTTGGGCATGATGAAGGCGTCGAAATCTTCCCCGGGCTTCATCCCGCCCTTGGCGACGAGGTTTATCGCCCAATCGCCGATCAGGTACATCGCAGCCTTGCCGCGCGCGAAATCGAGCGGCTCCTCCTGCGAGGCCGGATCGGTGAAATAGCCCTTGGCATAAAGATCGCCCCAGATCTTGAAGGCCTTCTGCACCGCCGGATCGGTGTATTTCAACTTGCCGGCGTTGAGCTGGGCATAGGCATCCGGATTGGTGCGGATCATCAGCTCCTCGAACCAGATGAAGCCGCGCCAGCCCTCCTGGATGGTGGCGTTGAAGGGGGTGATGTTGGCCTTCTTGAGCTTGTCGCAATCGGCCATCAGCTCATCCCAGGTGGTCGGCGGCTCGATGCCGACCTGGGCGAACATCTTCTTGTTGTAGAGAACGACCCAGCGGTTGAGGCCGTCCGGCACCGCGTAGATCTTGCCGTTCACCTTGAACGGATCGGCGCTCGACGGATCATATTCGCCGCCGGCGATCTTTTTCTCCCAAAGCTCGTCGAGCGGCGCGATCTGGCCGGTCTCGACGATCTCGTTGAGCTTGGTGCCGTTCCACCACGTGAACAGGGCTGGAGCCTCGCCGGACTGCAGGCCGGTCTGGATGAAGGCCTGATACTGATCGGTCGCATAGGCGCTCGTCTTCAGGTCGATGCCGACGGCCTTGGCCGCTTGCGCCAGATGATCCCATCCCGTCTGGTAGAAGGGCTTGTCGTGAAAAAGGGTGATCTCGTCGGCGCGACCCTGCTGCGCGCCGACGAGCGCCAATCCGAAGGCCGCGCCTGCGGCCAGCCTCATCATCATCGCTCTTGCCATTTCACTCCTCCCTGGCTCGATCGCACGATTGCTTGTCAGTGGCGGCGCAGCGACCGGCCGCTCTCCTCGTCGAACATATGAATGCGATCCGCGTTGACGAGAAAATTCATCCGCTCGCCGATCTGCACCGGCCGCGGCTGCTGCATCCTGCACATGACCTCGCGGCCGGCAAACGGCACCAGAAGCAGCGTCTCGTTGCCGAGCAACTCGGTCAGCGCGACCGGCGCCTCGAACCGATGCGCCGCCCGCGGGGTGACGCCGTGCCCCTCCGGCACGATGTCCTCGGGCCGCACCCCGATCAGCACGCCCCGGCCGTCTTCCAGTCCGGCAAAGCGTTCAGCATCGAAACGGATCGGCGCCTCGCTCGGGTTGGCTGCGCCCCAGCCGCCATCGAGCCGCACGAGGCGGGCCGGCAGGAGGTTCATGGCGGGCGAGCCGATGAATTCGGCAACGAACCGGTTCGCCGGACGCTCGAAGACATCGAGCGGCGGGCCTGCCTGCTCGATCACGCCGTCGCGCATGATGACGATCCGGTCGGCCATCGTCATCGCCTCGACCTGATCATGCGTCACGTAGATGATGGTCGTTCCAAGCCGCTGGTGCAGGCGCTTGATCTCAAGCCGCATGGCATTGCGCAGCTTGGCATCGAGGTTCGACAGGGGCTCGTCGAAAAGGAAGACCTGTGGCTCGCGCACGATGGCCCGGCCCATGGCGACGCGCTGGCGCTGGCCGCCGGAGAGCTGCGAGGGTCGGCGATCAAGATAGGATTCGAGCTGGAGAATCGCCGCGGCATGCGCCACGCGGCGGTCGATCTCGGCCGCGCGAAGCTTCGCCACCTTCAGGGCAAAGCCGAGGTTTTCGCGCACCGTCATGTGCGGATAGAGCGCGTAGGACTGGAACACCATCGCGACGCCGCGATCGCGCGAGGGAACATCGTTGACGAGCCGCCCGCCGATGCGGATTTCGCCATGCGATGGATTTTCGAGGCCGGCGATGATCCGCAAGGTCGTCGACTTGCCGCAGCCGGAGGGCCCGACCAGCACGATGAAGGCATGGTCCTCGATATCAAGATCGATCCCCTTCACCACGATCTGGCGACCGAAGACCTTGACGAGCTCGCGGACGCTTACGTCGGCCATCGCCTCTAGCGCTCCAGGAATTGACGGCCGGTTCGCAGATGCTCCCTCAGCACGGCAATGTAGTGGCCGGTGTCGCGCTCCCTGACCGCATCGAGAAGCTTGCGATGTTCGCGGAGCGACAGCTCCATGCCGGCAATCCCCTTGCCGAGCCGCATCAGGCTGCGGATCGCCTCGCCGAGGACGCGGAAGGTGCGCGAGACGATCGTGTTGCCGGCAAGCTCGATCAGGATCGCATGGAAGTTGAAGTCCCATTCGGCCTGCGCATCGATATCGCTCGTCGAGCCCATCATGTCGATGGCGTGTTCGAGCCTCGCGATCACGGCGTCGTCGATGTGCTCCATGACGAGCGGCGCAATGCCGGTCTCGAGGATCAGGCGGAAGGCCTGGATCTCGTCGAAGAGATCGAGGTTGACCGGCAGGCCGGCAAAGGCGGTGGCGAGGATGTGGTCGAGATTGGTGCTGCGGATGACGGTGCCCGTCTTGGTGCGCCGCTCGACGACGCCGTAGATTTCGAGGACCTTGATCGCCTCCCGCAGCGTGTTGCGCCCGACGTTGAATTTCTGCGCAAGCTCCCGCTCGGGCGGCAGCGTATCGCCCTCCTTCAGGGTGCCCTGCTCGATCATGCGCATGATGGTCGCAACCATCTGGTCGGTGTAGCCGCGGACCCGAACCGGATCGATGCGAAGGCCTGCGTCCATCCCGCTCTCGACCTTTCCCGCTCAGACCGACAGCCCGGCCTTCAGCCCGCCGTCGGCCAAGAAATCGGCGCCGGTGCAGAAGCCGCAATGTGGTCCGGCGAGGAAGGCGATGAGATCGGCGATTTCCTCGATCGTTCCGACCCGGCCCAGAGGGTGCTTGGCGCCGAACTCGACGATCTTGTCCTCCATGCCCTGCCCCGGGCCGCCGAGCTCGCGCGCGGCGAACTCCAGCATGGGCGTGCGGACCGATCCCGGGCTCACGGAATTGACGCGGATATTGTCCTTGGCGTGGTCGAGCGCCATGGAGCGCGTGAGCGCATGGATGGCGCCCTTGCTTGCCGCATAGCCCGCGACGTTGCGCTGACAGGCATGGCCTTGCACCGAGGCGATATGGACGATGGCGCCCCCGCCACGCCGGATCATGTACGGGATGGCGAAATGGCCGGTCAGATAGATCGACTTGAGGTTCACGTCGATGACGCGGTCCCAGTCCTCCAACGTGGTGGTGACCACGGTTCCGTACGTTTGGATGCCGGCGCAATTGACGAGCACGTCGATGCCGCCAAAGCGCGCGACGGTCTCGGCGAAGGCCTTCTCGACGTCGGCCGCCTTGCTGACATCGGCCGCGATGGTCTGAAGGACGAGGCCCTGCTCTCGGGCCATCCCGGCGAGGCGGGCATTGGCCGCCGTATCGATGCCGAGGGCGCAGACCGACGCGCCGCCGCGGGCGAGGCGGAGCGCCGCGCCCTCGCCGATGCCGGTGGTGCCGGTCACGACGGCCACCTTGCCCTCGAAATCGCGCTCCATGCGGCCCGCTTTCCCTCCCGTGAGCCCGGCGTTGTGCGGCCGGCCGGACGATTCGACCTGCACAAATTCCTGCACTCGGCCGTTGCAACGCTCGTCAAGCGACCATCGGCCGGCTATATTGCTCTATGGTCCAACCAATGGCGGTGTCAAGCGCCGCGCGCCATTGGATCCCCTCTCCCCGCCTCTCTGCGGGGAGGGCCAGGGTGAGGGGCCTGGCGAGTACGGACAAATGCTAGGTCATGGTCTGGGCGAGGATGTCGGCTGATCGCTTTGCCCCTCACCCCAACCCGCTCCCCG
>JAFAME010000171.1 GCA_019233695.1 Methylobacteriaceae bacterium | reverse complement strand
ATGTAGGAAGACGGCCCCTCTGGTGGTAGGGGCCGTTGCGCCTCCGACGGCGAAATCCCCGGTCGATGCGGAACCGGCCGAAGAAGGGCGGCGGGCAGGCTATTTCGGGCTGATCATGGTCGTCGGATTGCCGTCGACCGAGTTGCCCGAAACATCATTGTTGCCATAGGAGGCAAGCACGCCGCCGTTGCTGACGCCGATGCCATTGATGTTGCCGGAAACGGCCGAATTGCTGAGCCGGATGGTTGTCTTGGCACCATCGGCGATGACGCCGAAGCCCGCCGCATTGTGCGAGGAGGCGCTGCGCTCGACGAGCATGACGATGGCCGCCCCGCCGGCATTCGTGGTGCCCACGATCCCATTGGAGGCGTTGCCGGACGAGACGGTGTCGCGCACCGTCATGTTGATCACGCCGCCGGCCTGCGTACCGTCGGCCTTGATGCCGAAGAAATTGTTCTCGACTTGGACTCGGTTCAGGATGGCCTTGCTGATCGATGGACTGACCTGCGGCTGGACGGCAATCCCGCCCTCCAAGGAGGAACTGCCATTGTACATCAAAGCAGTGTCCGAGACTTCCAGCACCATGGCCGGGCCTTGCGAATTCTGGAAGAAGATGCCCCACCCGAAGCCATGGATGGTGCAGTTCTGGACGTGCAGCGTGCCGCCCCGGAAGAAATAGATGCCTTGCACGTTGGTGCCGCCGGTCGCCGCAATGTCCAGTCCACGCAGGACCACGTCATCGCTGACACCTCCATCGATCATGATGGCGGTCGTGTCGAACGCAGCCGATACGTTCCCCTTGACGGCGTCGCAGTCGATGGTGATCGAATGGGTGATGGTAAACGTGGTGCCGTCGCTGAAATTGCTCTGATCGAGGCAGTAGATCACGCCCGCCACGGCAGTCTTGGCGAAGGCGCCGGCGAACGTATGGCACGGCATGGCCAGGTTGCACGGGTTCGAGTCGTTTCCCGAGAAAGATACGAAGGACACCGGCTGCTGCGCCTGGGCGGGCGCGCCCGACAGGACGGCAAGAAGCATCGCCCCAAGCAGCGATGACACTGTTGCAAGCTTGCGCATCGGGATCTCCTTGTTGAAGGCCAGCGCGCCCGCGATGGGTGTGAACACGCCGATTGCAATCCCGCCCGCCGCAAGCGTGCCGACGCACTATAGAGGCTTTTCTCGCGGGAGCGCGTTTGTCGGTGCCGAGCGGCATGCCGCGATTGTCATGGGCGGCGGGGTTGCGCTTGCGGTCGGGAGTCTGCATTGGCTATACCGCCAACCGAGCCCGACCGTGGCGCCCGATGCGCCGCCAAATGACGACCGTCACGCGATCACAGCGAGCCCGAACGGCTGGACAGGAATTCACCCATGCGTGGCGCCCTCGGCGGACCGAGGCTCTTGCTCCGGCGGCTTCGCGAAGTCATGGCCGAGCCGATCAGCGCCCAGGCGCGGCTCGACAAGATCGTCGTCCAGATTGCCTCGAACATGGTGGCCGAGGTCTGCTCGCTCTACGTGCTGCGGGCGGACGGGGCGCTCGAACTCTATGCCACCGAGGGTTTGAAGAGCGAGGCGGTGCACCTGACCACGATGCGGTCAGGGGAGGGCCTTGTCGGCCTGATCGCCAAGAGCGCCGAGCCGCTCGCCCTCGCCGACGCCCAGAAGCACCCGGCCTTCTCCTACAAGCCCGAGACAGGCGAGGAGATCTACCATTCATTCCTGGGCGTGCCCGTCCTGCGCGGCGGCAACACGCTTGGCGTGCTTGTCGTCCAGAACCGGGCCCGGCGGACCTATTCCGAGGAAGAGGTCGAGGCCCTCCAGACGACCGCGATGCTGCTCGCCGAGATGGTTGCCTCGGGCGAGTTGGAGGCGCTGGCGCGGCCGGGCGACGACATCGCCGTCCGCCGCCCCCTCAGCCTGAAGGGCACCGCCATCGTCGACGGGGTGGGCCTCGGCCACGCCGTGCTGCACGAGCCTCGCGTCGAGATCAAGCATATCGTTGCCGAGGACGTCCAAGGCGAGATCGAACGGCTCGACGGCGCCATCGCCGCCATGCGCGAATCGATCGATCGGCTGATCGACGACGGCGATCACGGCGGGCCGGGCGAACATCGCGAGATCCTCGAGACGTTCCGGATGTTTGCCCACGACCGCGGCTGGCTCAGGCGGTTGCGCGAGACGGTCACGACCGGCCTGACCGCCGAGGCGGCGGTCGAGCGGGTGCAGAACGACGCGCGGGCGCGGCTGTTGCGCCAGACCGATCCATATCTGCGCGGGCGCTTGCACGACCTCGACGACCTTGCGAGCCGGCTCCTGCATCAGCTGACCGGCCAGCCGCTGTTCGTGCCGCGCGAGGCGCTGCCCGAAAACGCCATTCTGGTCGCGCGGGCGATGGGCCCGGCCGCCCTCCTCGACTACGATCGCGCGAGATTGCGCGGGCTCGTGCTCGATGACGGCGGTGCCACGAGCCATGTCGCCGTCGTGGCGCGGGCCCTCGGCATTCCGACCGTCGGCGACGTCGCCAACATCACGAGCCTCGCCGAACCGGGCGATGCAATCATCGTCGATGGCACGTCGGGTGAAGTGCAGGTCCGCCCGCAGAGCGACGTCGAGGGCGCTTATGCCGAAAAGGCTCGGCTGCGGGCTCGCCGGCAGGAGCAATATCACGCGCTGCGCGACGTTCCTGCGGTGACCAAGGACGGCACCCCGATCGAACTGCACATGAACGCCGGGCTTCTCGTCGACGTGCCCCACGTCGCCGAGACGGGGGCGGCCTCCATCGGCCTGTTCCGCACCGAGCTGCAGTTCATGGTCGCCCCGCAGTTCCCGCGCATGCGCGAGCAGTACGCACTATACAAGAGCGTGATGGATGCGGTCCCGGATCGCCCTGTCACGTTCCGCACGCTCGACATCGGCGGCGACAAGATCCTCCCCTATATGACGGCTTACGAGGAGGAAAACCCCGCGCTTGGATGGCGTGCGATCCGCATCGGCCTCGATCGCCCAGGCCTGCTGCGCTCGCAGATCCGGGCTCTGCTGAGGGCAGGCGCGGGCCGCGAGTTGCGCATCATGTTTCCGATGGTGGCCACCGTCGAGGAGTTCGAGCGGGCCAAGGAGATCGCCGACCGCGAGGTCGCCTATCTCACCCGGCACGACTATGCGCTGCCCGCGGTGCTGAGGCTCGGCGTCATGGTGGAAGTGCCCTCGCTCTTGTGGCAGCTCGACGAAGTCGCGGAGAAGGCAGACTTTCTGTCGGTCGGTTCAAACGACCTGATCCAATACCTGTTCGCCGCCGACCGCGACAACAAGCGCGTGGCCGGCCGCTTCGACCCGCTGTCGCCGCCGGCGCTGCGGGCATTGAAGATGATCGTCGACGCGGGTGCCGCCCACGGCAAGCCCGTCACGCTGTGCGGGGAGATCGGCGGCAAGCCGCTTGAAGCCATGGCCCTGATTGCGATCGGCTACCGTGGCCTGTCGATGCCGCCGGCTTCGCTCGGTCCCGTCAAGACCATGGTGCTCGGGCTCGATCTCGGGCAAACAGCGCACTTCGTCAAAGACTTGATGTCGCGCCATGCTGGCCGACATTCGCTGCGCGATGAACTGCGAAGCTTTGCCAAGGCCCACAAAGTGGCGCTGTAGCGTCGCTTTGTTGCGCTTGCGCCCGCTTCTTTGGCCACGACTCCACCTTGCCCCATCCCCGAAAATCCGATGCTCCTGAACGACAAGTTTGATACGATCCTGCGCCGGCACCACGAAATCTCCGCCCGCCTGATGGCCAATCCAAGCGGCGTCGAGTTCGTCGCACTCTCGCGCGAGCGCGCCGAACTCGATGAGCTCGTGCAGGCGATCGCCGAATATCGCGCCCAGGTGGACGAGCGCGCCGGGATAGAGGCCATGCTTGCCGATCCGGCGCTTGACCCCCAGATGCGGAGGTTCGCCGAAGAGGAACTGGCGCAGGCAAAGGTGAAGGAAGCGGAGCTTGCCCAGAAGATCCGGCTGGCGCTGCTGCCGAAAGACGCTGCCGACGAGAACGGCGCCATCCTGGAGGTGCGGGCCGGGACCGGCGGCGACGAGGCGGCAGTGTTCGCGGGCGACCTCTTCCGCATGTACCAGCGCTATGCCGATCTGAAGGGCTGGAAGGTCGAAGTGCTCTCCGCCAGCGAAGGGACGGCCGGCGGCTTCAAGGAGATCGTTGCCGAGATCGTCGGGCGCGGCGTCTTTGCGCGCCTGAAATACGAAAGCGGCGTGCACCGGGTCCAGCGCGTGCCCTCGACCGAAGCGCAAGGGCGCATTCACACCTCGGCGGCAACCGTCGCCGTATTGCCGGAGGCGCGGGACGTCGACGTCTCGATCAACGAAGCAGACCTCAAGATCGACACGATGCGCTCGGGCGGGGCGGGAGGCCAGCACGTCAACAAGACCGAATCGGCGATCCGCATCACCCATCTGCCGACCGGCATCGTCGTGCTGGTGCAGGAAGAGAGGTCGCAGCACCGCAACCGCGCCAAGGCCATGGCGTTGCTGCGCTCGCGCATCTACGACATGGAGCGCCAGAAGCTCACCGCCGAGCGCGCCGCCGACCGCCGCGCCAAGGTCGGCTCGGGCGACCGTTCCGAACGCATTCGGACCTACAATTTCCCCCAGGGACGCCTCACCGACCATCGCGTCAACTTGACGCTATACAAGCTCGACAAGGTGATGTCCGGCGAGGGGCTCGATGAGATCATCGACGCGCTGACCACCGAGGACCAGGCGGCCCAGCTCGCGGCCGTCGAGGGAACGTGAGGATGGACCCAAGATTCCGCGACACGTTCGGGCCGGAGCTTTCGATCGGCAAGGCGGTCGAGATCATGACGGCTTCCTTTGCGCAGGCCGGATGTTCGACCCCGGGGCTCGACGCGCGCCTTCTCCTCGCCGATATCGCGGGCGTCGAGCGGATCGAGTTCATTGTTGCACCGGAGAGGCCGGTCGGGGCCGATTGGCAGCGGCTGACGGAAGCGACGGAGCGGCGGCTTGCGGGAGAGCCGGTCGCGCGACTCATCGGGTCATGGGAGTTCTGGAGCCTTCCCTTTGCCCTCGATGCCTCGACCCTGGTACCGCGCCCGGAGACTGAGACCGTCGTCGAAGCGGTGCTCGCCGCAATCGATCGGAGCTCCGGTCGCGACGCCAGCTTGCGCATCCTCGATCTCGGCACGGGATGTGGGGCGATCCTGGTTGCCCTTCTGAGCGAATTGCCGAATGCCTTCGGCATCGGCGTCGATCGCGAGCTTGGTGCAGCGAGGCTGGCGCAGGCCAATGCGGAGCGAAACAGGGTCGCCAAACGCGCCGCCTTCATCGCCGGCGATTGGGCCACGGCGATTGTCGGGAATTTTGATGTGGTGGTGTCGAACCCGCCTTATGTCGCAACCGGCGCGATTGCGACGTTGGATCCCGAGGTGCGCTGCCATGATCCGCCTCTCGCGCTCGATGGTGGACCGGATGGGCTTTGCGCCCATCGAAGCATCATCGCCGATCTCCCCCGTCTTCTGGCGAGGGAAGGCACGGCGGCCTTCGAGGTGGGGGCCGGCCAGGCGGAAGCGGTCGTCGTTCTTGTCGAGGGTGCCAATCTTCGGCCGGCGATATGGCGTGATCTTGCCGGCCGCGACAGGGTGGTATTGGGATTGCCGAGCGCGCGCCAGGACACCCCAAACAAACCATGCGACGAGATGCGGCGCGAAAAAGACTTGGCGTAGGGGCCAAAAGCGATTAAGTTACATGCAGGAATCGCCTCCGAAGCAACCGTCGCGAAAGCCGCTTGGCGCCGGTCGGGATTTCAGCTCTGCATCAAGGACCGATGTCCGTAGAGACGAAATCGATCGACAGGGTTGACGTGATCAGATAGCTGCCGGGCTTTTTGTGACATTGGTGCGAGCGAGGCGTTAAGTCTCCCGATGCCTGGGTTTGCCGCCGTTCGGCGAGCCGCAGGCAGGTGCCGCGGTTTTCCGCGGTCAGGACAGAGATTTGGTCGGAGCATCGTAGAGACCAATCGCGGCAGTGGCTGTCGCAGCAGTACCCCTTATGGGTTCGGGGAAACAGATGACGCGCGCAACGCGTTCGTCTGAGTGTAGCATTTTATGCCCATGCAAGGATCATCAATGAGACCAGGTCAAAACAAGCGCATGCGCGGCCGTAACAACCGCAAGGGTCCGAACCCGCTCACGCGCTCCTACGAGTCCAATGGGCCGGACGTCAAGATTCGCGGCACGGCCCACCATGTAGCCGAGAAATACCTCCAATTGGCGCGCGACGCGCAGTCTTCCGGCGATCCGGTGATGGCCGAGAGCTATCTGCAACATGCCGAGCATTATTTCCGCATCATCGCTCTTGCCCAGGCGGCGCAGCTGCAGGCCCAGCAGGGCTATGGCCGCCCGCCG
>JAFAME010000514.1 GCA_019233695.1 Methylobacteriaceae bacterium | reverse complement strand
TTGCCGATCAGGGTCCCGTCCGGGGCGTAGCAGTGCACGCCATCGCCCGCCGAGGTCCACAGGTTGCCTTTGGTGTCGATGCGGAAGCCGTCGAACAGGCCGATCTTGCATTCCGTAAACAGGGCGCCGGACCCGACGCTGCGCCCATCCTTGTTCACCGGGTAGCGCCGGATCTTCGGGGTGCAGGTTTCGTCGTGGGTAAAGCCGGTATCGGCGACATAGAGGCTTGCTTCATCGGGCGTGAACGCCAGCCCATTCGGCTTCACGAGATCGGTGACGACGGCCGCGACGTCGCCCGAGGCCGGATCGATGCGATAGACGTTGCTCGCGCCGATTTCGGAGGGCGCCGCATCGCCCTCGTACTCCGAATCGATGCCGTAGGTCGGATCGGTGAACCAGATGGAGCCGTCGGATTTGACGACGGCATCGTTGGGCGAATTGAGCCGCTTTTTCTGGAAATGGCTCGCAAGGATGGTGCGGGTTCCCTCGTGTTCGAACCGCGACACGCAGCGCCCGCGGTGCTCGCAGGCGATGAGCCGGCCCTCCCGGTCGACGGTGTGGCCGTTATGGTTGAGCGCCGGCTGCAGGAACACCGAGACCGAGCCGTCGGTTTCGTCGAACCGCATCACACGGTCGTTCGGGATGTCGGACCAGACCAGGTACTTACCGGCGGCAAAATAGGCCGGCCCCTCCGCCCACCGACAGCCCGTGAACAATTTGTCCAGATGCACATTGCCGAAGACGAGTTTCTTGAAGCGCGGGTCGAGGATTTCAATTGCATCCGTATACAAGGGCTCCTCCCTCTGGCGGTCGCGGCCGGGCGCATTGTTGGCGGCGGCACCATGGCGCGGCAGGCGCGCACACGCAACCTTCGCCGCGGCTGCGCGTATTTGGGAGCGTGGCGTGCTCTGCAGCACACCTGCCGGCGCGTTCCGCATGTTGTAACGGGCGCCGCGCCGCGCGTTTGAGACCCTCTCCCATGTCGAAGCCGCTGAGATTTTTGTGGATCCCGCTTTTGGCAACCATCGCGGCCTCGCTCGGGCTTGCGGAAGCCTCGAAAGCGGCGGGCGTGTCCGTCGGAGGGGCGGCACTCGATGCGCTCCGGCATGGCGGCGTGACACTTTTTCTCAGGCATGCGCCGTCGGACTGGAGCCAGGAAGCGACCGAGTTCGAAGCCCGCGCCGACGGCACCTTCGCCTTTGCTGATTGTCGCACGCAGCGCAACCTGTCGCCTGAGGGTCGCGATGCCGCGCGCGCTCTCGGCCTTGCGCTCAAAAGTCTGAAGCTCGCCATTGCCGAGGTTGACGCAGCACCGCTCTGCCGGACGCTCGAGACCGCCCGGCTGGCATTCGGCCAGGCAAAGACCGTGGAAGACCTTGTCTCTCGCCGTGGCGGCGCCCTGACGGGCGCACGCGACGTGCTGGAGCGACTCGTGAAGGCGCCGACGCCGGAGCGGGCGCTGCGCGTCGTCGTTGGCGACTATGAACTTGCCCAGGCGCTGTTCGGTCAGACGCTGGGGGAGGGCGACGGGCTGATCCTCAGGGCCACGCCGCAGGGCGGTCTCGAGGCTGTCGCCCGCATCGACCTTGATGATTGGCGGGCGCTGGCCCCGGTGGCGCAGTCGGGTGCCGGAGCACCCGCGCCGGTCAAGCGCTTCTGACAGTCAAGTCCCCACGATAGCAAGCGTGGGCTTGGCAGAAGCACTTTCCTCATTCTCTGCCCTGGACCTTATGAAAAGGCGACGCGCGGCCAGAAAACCGGCTCGCGGCGTTCAATCGGCGCCATCTGGCGCGCGCTTTTGTCAATCTGTAACGTGACGACCGCAAAGATGTTGGCTACTTTAGGGCCTCTACGGCTGCGAGGGGTGCGCAACCATGCCCGTTCCGAACTTCGTCGCGAAGACGACGGTCGATATCGATCGCGTCCTGCGTCTCGACGGCGACTCCGTCCTTGATCGATTTTCCTGGTTCCGCGAACGTCTGATCGCTTTGCGCAGCCGCGACGTCGCTGCCCTGTTCGCCGAGCCGGTCATCACGCGCAAGAGCGCTCAGCTCGAAATCGCGTGGTATGCCGAGCGGACCGGCGATCCCGTGCCGCTGGTATCTCTCGACAGGGACGCGCGCCGCGTCGTCGAGGACAACCTGCGGCGCAAGCTCGCCAATCTGACCCCGCTTCTCGGCAGCGCCGAAGTCGCGCCGATGCTGCGGCGGGCGCTGGTCATCGAGAGTCTCGATTTCATCTACGTGATCGGCCAGGATCCGGTGCTGGTGAACTGGGGCGTCGCGCCGGCCGGCATCCCGATCTCGGATCAGAGCCGGCTCGATGCCTACACGGCGCAGACGCTGGGCGCCTATGCCAATTTTGCCGCGCCCCGCGGCCCTTATGAGGCCGTCGGCGAGCAGCTTTCGCCGGCCGCACGCCGGGGCGGCGCGTGGCGGTGGACCGACAAGGAGACCCGCGCCCTCCTGATCGCGACCGGCATCGCGGCAGCTGTCTGCCTGATCCTGAACCTGCCGGGAGTGCTCAACCAGCCGCCGGCCGCCGCCGCCTCGCCCACCCAGGCCGATCTCGACGCCCAGAAGGCAATCACGCAGGCGATGCTCGACAAGATCCAGCAGGCTCGCGACGCCTTGAAGGGCGTCAACTGCAATCCCGATGGGTCGATGGGCAGCGGGCCGAGCGGCAGGGAGAAGGATGCCCGTCTCCCCGCCGAGCCCATGGCCAAGGTTGCCGACGTCGCCACGCAGTCGGTCGTCTTCATCCTGTCGCTCGCCGATCGCAAGACTGCCGAGGACCTCGCGCGCAAGGAGAAAGAGAAGGAAAGAAACAAGGAAGGCAGATCGGCGGAGAACGTCGACCCCAACAAACCCGGCGGCGATGCAGCGCCAAACGAGCCCAAGCCCGACGCCGATGCAGGGCCGAACGGTCCCAAGCCCAACGCCGATGCGGCGCCGAACGGGCCGAAACCGAACGCCGATGCAGGGCCGAACGGTCCCAAGCCAAACAGCGACGCCAATCCCGGCAATGAGCGCGGGCCGTCCGACAAGTTGGACCTGGTGCTGATCGGCTACGGATCGGGCTTCTTCATCGGCCCGAAGACCGTCATCACCAACCGTCATGTCGTGGAGGATGCAACGAAGGTCCTGGTGACCAACCGCTTCCTCGGCAAGATCCGCCTGGCCAAGATCAAGACCATGACGCCGAACACGAATATCGGCTCGCCCGATTTTGCCGTGCTCGAAGTCGACACCGACAAGGATCCGCCCAACGTGCCGTTGTCGACTGTCGCGCAGCGCCTGATGAACGTCGTCTCGATCGGCTTTCCGTCGAATGTCATCGAGGATGACCCGCAGTTCAAGCGTCTGATCCAGGGCGCCGATCTCAGCGCCGTTCCCGAAGTGGTTCCCAATCCGGGCTTCATCACCGTCATCCAGGGGCCGAACGATCCTGTTCCGCGCATTATCCATTCCGCCGCCATTGCACCCGGCAACAGCGGCGGTCCGCTGGTCGATCTTTGCGGCCGGGCGGTCGGCATCAACACGTTCATCTCGACCCCGAAGATCGGCTACATCGTCAACGAAGCGCTGGCGACGAAAGCGGTCGAGACGTTCCTCGACGCCATGAAGGACAAGGTCGCCTACCAGCGGGACGACGGGCCTTGCGTGGCGGGAGGGACCGAGCCGCCCGCGCCTCCGCCTTCGGCCGCCAACACGCCGCCGGCGCCTCCCTCGCCCGCGCCCCAGACGAAATAGGGGTGCGGCAATGAGCGTCTTGATTACCAGCGGCGGCCGGCTCGGGCTGCGCGCGCTCGGCAGCGGCGGGCGTATTGCCGTCTCGTCCTACGATCAGATCGCCCGCACCCTGCGTGACACGCTCGGCCCCGAGCACGCCGCGCTCTTTGCCGAGCCGAGCGTTCGCGGCGGCACCACGGACTGGTTTGCGGACGTCGACACCGAGGCCAAGCCCGTCCGCCTTGCCGACGCCCCGCCACAGCTGCGCGAAGCCGGGCGCGAGCGCCTCGAACGGCTGTTCGCCGCCATTTCCGCCAAGGCCGCGACGCTGCAGAAGTCGGATCGCGAAGCCGACCGCATTCTCGGCGAAATCATCAACTTTGCCCTCGAAATTCCCGACGAGAGCTGCGTCTGGCTGGTCGGGAACCAGCCGGTCCTTTGCTTCTGGGGCCATGTGAGGGATCATGGACAACCCTCTGAAAGTCCTATCCTGACGATCGTCCGCCGGCCGGCGCAAGTGCCGGTCGCGGCCGCCGCTCCGGAGCCGCCCAGCCTGCCTCCGCCGCCGCCCCCGGCCGCGGTGCCCGTCGTTGCCACGTTGGGGCCCTCCGAAAGTCCGCCGGCGCGAGCTCTCTTCACCATCCCAAGGGGCGTCCTCTGGGCAATCTTCGCGGCGCTCCTGGTTGCCATCGGGGTGATGCTGCTGCGCGCCTGCGCGCTCGGGCTGCCGCGCGCGCTGACGGGCTGGTTCCTGAACTTCTGCCCCGCCACGATCGACAGCGGGCTCCTGGCGGCTCTCAACGACGAAAAGTCACGTCAGGCGACGCTGCAGGCCCAGTACGAGGAACTCCTCCGCGAGGCGCAATTAAAGCGTCAGGCGTGCCTTTTGAAGCCGCCGGCCCCCCCATCGCCTCCGCCTCCTCCGCCACCGCCTCCTCCACCCCCGCCACCGGAGCCGCCTCCGGCGCCACCCCCTCCACCCCCACCGCCACCACCCCCGCCACCGCCACCCTCCGACAATAATTCCATGGTGCTGCCGCCGAGCGGGATAGAGTTCCTGAAGGGATGCTGGAAGTCGGACGCCGGCATCATCGCCACCAAGACGCAGAAGCCGATCACCATCACCTATTGCTTCGGCGCCGACGGCAAGGGCACGCGCACCATCACGTACGACGAGGGCGGCGTGACCTGCGAGGGGCCGCTCACCGCCTCGCGTGACGGCGACAACCTCATCATCCTGTTCGACGAGGCCAAGTGCCAGGGCGATGATTCGAGCTTCAAGCCTGGCAAGGACGTGTGTCGTCAGGGCGCCGACAACGAGGCGCTTTGCACCGAGACCTACTTCGGCCAGGACAAGCCGGCCTACGAAAACCAGAAGTTCCTGCGCAAATAGTCGGCGGGTATGGAAGTTGCTTGCGAGGAGGGAAAGCGTGCGCATGGAGCAAAACGGCACAGGAGGCGGGGCCCGTACGGCTGCTGCCTGTCATCGCCAGGCGGCCCGCGGGCGCCGCCGTCAAGGCTGCGAGGCCAGACCGTGACGACCCGTCCGATGCCGCAGTTCAGGTCGGTCGTGACGCTGATCCCGCACAGCGGAATTCAGTTTCTCGACTTCGCTGTCAAGCTCGACACTCAGGTTCGCGTCAATCGTTCGTTCATCGAAGACGTGAGCCTTCAGGATGGCTCGAAGGTGCTGCACGCGCTGCAGTCGGTCGATGGCGAGCTTGTCCACCCCGAGACCGGTGCTCCTGTCGATGCCGAGCAGGGCTATACGATCAACGCGGCGCGCTCCCTCGAGCCGTTCCTGAACGCCTGGGTCCCGGTGCCGTTCATGCGCGTGCTCGGTCGCGACGAGACCGGGCGCGACGTCTTCGACCAGGGTCCGTCAAACTGGGCGCGGGCCTATGTCACTCAGGCCGAGCAGGCGAGCGAGGCCGCGCCTGCCTACCATCTGGTGCTGGCGTTCGACACGGAACTCGATACCAAGCCACGGTCGGAGGGACGGCCCTACACGCAGCCCACGCTCGACGATGCGCGCGTCGAGGAGAGCTTCGGCTTTTCGGCCCATGAAGACGATGTCGCATGGTTCGTCGGGGAGCCATGGCTCGACGAATGGCTGGAGCAGCTCTTCTTCGACCTGCTGCGCCGCAAGGATCGCGGCCGCCGTTTCAAGCCGGAGAACCTGCCGCACGCCTTCGAGCATACGGCGCGCTACCTGACTTTCCTCAGCCTGCTGCAGCAGGCCTGCCGCTTTCCCAAAATCCGGCTGGTGGACACCATCTCGGCCGAGAAAAGCTATGTCCCGATCCGGGTCGACCTCGTCATCGACGTCGGCAACAGCCGTACCTGCGGCATTCTGATCGAGACGGACCCGGACGCCAACGACCGGCTCGATCTGAGCAAGAGCTACGTTCTGTCGCTGCGCGACCTGTCGCGGCCCGAACTCGTCCATTCGCTGCCGTTCGAGAGCCACGTCGAGTTCGCGCGGCCCGCCTTCGGCAGCGAGGCGATCTCGCGGCGCAGCGGGCGGGCCAATGCGTTCTATTGGCCGAGCCTGACGCGCGTCGGTCCTGAGGCGGTGCGCCTGAGCGTCTCGGGCGCCGGCACCGAAGGGGCAACGGGCCTGTCGAGCCCCAAGCGCTACCTTTGGGATCGTCGACCGCTCAACCAGGTTTGGCGCTTCCGCGATGTGACCGGCAGCACCGGGCCCACCCAGGAACCGCAGGTCTCAGGCTCGGTGCTTGCCTACCTGACCGAAGAGGGCGACGTCCTGCGGCAGCTGAAGAGGCCTGCCACGGCGGCGATCCGGCCTAAATTCTCCCGCTCTTCGCTGTTCACCTTCCTGATGACCGAGGTGATCCTGCAGGCGATCATGGCCATCAACTCGGTCGAGAGCCGCAGTCGCCAGCGCAACAGCGACATCCCGCGCGAATTGCGCCAGATCATCATGACGGTCCCGCCGGCAACGCCGCTCGCCGAGCGCCGCATCATGCGCGACCGCGTCGAGGGGGCGACCAAGCTCGCCTGGCAGGCTCTCGGCTGGACGGGCGCCCGCCATTTCACACCGGCGGCCGAGCCCAAGGTCGATATCGCCTTCGATGAGGCGACGTGCACCCAAATCGTCTACCTCTATTCCGAAATCACCCAGAAACTGCAGCGCACCGCCGCCGATTTCTTCGCCATCATGGGCAAGGTAAGGCCGAGCCACGGAACGCAGCCGACGCTGCGGGTGGCGAGCATCGATATCGGGGGCGGCACCACCGATCTGATGGTCATCACCTATGCCACGCAGGATCGGCGCGCCATCGTGCCGACGCAATTGTTTCGCGAAGGCTTCAAGGTTGCCGGCGACGACATCCTGGAAGCCGTCGTCTTTCGTCACGTGCTGTTCGGCATCGAGGCACATCTCGTCCAATGCGGCCTCAGGGAAGCGCGCGGCTTCCTGCGCAACATCGTCGGCGCCGATCGCGGCGGCCAGTCGGAGCAGGAGCGCCAGTTCCGCCGCCGGCTGGTCACCCAGGTGGCGGTCCCGGTGGCGTTGGCGCTGCTGCGCGAATACGAGGCCGTCAAGCCGTTCAGCGAGGAGGCGCCGCGGGCGCTGACGATCGGCCAGGTTCTCGGCAGCGCCGCCGAGGGAAGCCGCGCGGTGATCGAGGAATTCGACCGGCTTGCAGCGGCGGCGGGAGCGAGCGGCTTCGCGCTCACCGATGCGACGGTCCAGTTCAGCGTCGATGACATGGCCGAGACCGTTCAGCAGGTCATCGGTAACGTGCTCAGCGATCTCGCCGAGGTCATCCACGCCGTCGACTGCGACGTGGTGTTGATCTCCGGCCGGCCGTCGCGGTTCCCGGTGGTGCTCGATCTGCTGTTGTCGCGCCTGCCCACTCGCCCCGACCGCATCATCCCCATGAACCAGTATCGGGTCGGCAAGTGGTATCCGTTCCGCGACGCCTTCGATCGGGTCGATGACCCCAAGACGACGGTGGCGGTCGGCGCATTGTTGTGCAACCTCGCCGAAAGCCAGCTTCAGGGCTTCGTGCTGTCGAAGAACCGGCTGACCATCACCTCGACCGCCCGTTACATCGGCGAGATGGAGCTCTCCGGCATCCTGCGCAACGATGCCTTGATGTTTGCCGACATCGATCTCGACGGCAAGCCGCGTGACAGCGAGATGGCGCGCACGGTGCGGGTGTTTCCGCCGACCAACATCGGCTTCCGCCAGCTGCAGCTGGAACGCTGGCCGGCGACCCCGCTCTACGTCATAGAGTTCGCCAATCCGGCGACCGCCGCGCGGCTGAAGCTGCCGCTCTCGGTGACCATCGAGCGGGCCGAAGCCGACGAGGGGGACGAGTCGCGTCGCGAGGATTTCAGGATCACCGACGTCCAGGATGCCGAGGGTACTTCGCTGCGCCATACGGATGTCGTCTTGCGGCTCCAGACATTGAAGTCGCCGTCGGGCTATTGGCTGGATACAGGTGTGGTGGAGTCCTATTGAAGTATTGTCGAGCCGTGCCGGACGCAACGAGTAGCAAGCAATGACAGAGCCTCAGGACAAAGTTGCAGGCGACCTTGCCGCGACCTGCCAGCGGACGGCGGAGGCGAGCCAGAACGCGATCGCCTGGTTCAACGACAACACGACCCGCATCCCGCAGGAACACGCCTCCCTGCTGCGCGAATTCCGCAAGTTCGGCAAGGCCGCCAGCAAGCTCACCGCCGCGGTCGACCGGCCGATGTGCGTCGGCGTGTTCGGTCCGAGCCAGGCGGGCAAGTCCTATCTCATCTCGGCGCTCGCCCGGCGCGGCACCAATCCGCTGATTGCCGACTTCGACGGAATTCCGGGCGGGCTCGACTTCGTGCGCCAGATCAACCCGGAAGGAGGAGCCGAGTCGACCGGTCTCGTGACGCGTTTCTCTATGCGCCACGTCGCAACGCCTGCAGGCTTCCCGGTGGCGGTGCGGCTGCTGTCGCAGGCCGATGTCGTCAAGATCCTCGGCAACACCTACTTTTCCGACTGCGACCTCAGCGAGGAGGACGTGCCGGACGCCGCCCGCATCCAGGCCGCCGCCGAGGAAGCGCGGCGCTCGGCGGGATCGGCCCCCTCGCCCGGTCTCGTCGAAGACGACATCTGGGACATCCAGGAATATTTCGAGCGCCAGTTCAAGGGCGAGCCGATCGTGCGGGCGCTCGCCAACAGCGGCTATTGGGAATATCTGGCTGAACTTGCGCCGCGCTTGCCGCTGGCGGCCCGCGGCAAGCTCTTCGGCCTGTTGTGGGGTGAGATCGAGCAGTTCACGGCGCTTTATGGTCGCCTCACCGAGGCCCTCGACTCCCTCGGTCATGCCAACGATGCCTTCTGTCCGATCGAAGCGCTCGTCGCGCGGGCAGGCGCGGGCTTCGAGCGCCGCGGCGACAGCGTCATCGACGTTCAGACACTGAAGGGCCTCGGCAAGACCTCGGCGGGGGAAACCCTGGAAGTCAAAGGGGCCGGCGGCCGGACGGCGGCGCTCGGCAGGGCCGTCCTCACTGGACTTATCGCCGAGCTTCATGTCGCCTTGCGCGAACGCCCGTGGGACTTTTTCGAACACACCGACCTTCTTGACTTTCCGGGCGCCCGCAGCCGCGAGCACATGCCCGATATCCGCAATCATCTGAAGAAGGAAGCCGCACTCGAAAGCCTGTTTCTGCGCGGCAAGGTCGCCTATCTGTTCGAGCGCTATAACGCCGAGCAGGAGTTGACGAGCATGCTGC
>JAFAME010000387.1 GCA_019233695.1 Methylobacteriaceae bacterium | reverse complement strand
GTGCCGATCCCGCCGGAAGCGCCGGTGATCACCACGACTTTGCCGTCGACGCCGAACAGGGCCTTGGGATCGATCGGCACGTGGGCATCCTCCCGAAAAGCTCAGTCCTCGCGCCGGCCGCGTTGCCTCAGGCACCGCCGGTCGGTGGCAGGTCGATGATCTCGACCCAGTTCGGATTCGTTCCCATCGGGCATTGGCCGATCTTCGTCAATCGGCCGCTTTGCGCATCGATGGAGTAGAGGCTCATCTTGTGGGAGGTTTGCCCGACGGCGAGCAGCAGCCGCCCGCTCGGATCGATGTTGAATCCGCGAGGCGCCGGTTCGGTCTCGACGGATCCGATCGGCGACAATGCACCCGTTCCGGCATCGATGCTGAACCCGGCAATGGTATTGGACGCCCGCTCGCTGCCATAGAGGAAGCGACCGTCGGGCGTGACGTGGATGTCGGCTGCGGACGGCTTCTCGGGGTAGTCCGGCGGCAGCATGGCGACCGTCTGCAGGCTATGCAGGGTCCCCGACTGGAGATCGACCGCGCAGACATCGATCGTCGCATCGAGCTCGTTGATCAGATACAGGAACCGGCCGTTCGGGTGGAACACGAGGTGGCGTGGTCCGGCGCCAGGCCGGACACGCAGGACCGGCGGCTCGTTGGGCGTCATTCGGCCGGACGCAGCGTCGAATGTCTGCTGCAAAACGACGTCGCCGCCGAGAGACGCCGCATAGAGGAACCGGTTCGAGGCGTCGATCACCACGCAATGGGCCTTCGGCGGCGTGGGGACGATCTGGAGGGCAGGCCCGTGCACCGCTCCGTCCGGGCCGATCGCGCTGACCGCCAGCTTGGCGCCATGATAGGAGGCGCTGAACAGGTACCGCCCCGTCCGGTCGACGAGGATGTAGGGCATGGCATCGGGCAGGGGGGCGGTCGCAAGGTGCGTCAGGCGTCCGTTGCGCGGATCGATCGCGAAGCTCGCCACCGGATAGGGCGCCGATCGCAGTGCCGCATAGAGGAACCGGCGGTCGGGGCTTACCGCGAGCGGCATGCTGATCGGCGAAGGCTCGTCCGTGCCGGGCACGTCGGCCGTGTCGACGGGCTCGAGGCTGCCGCGGTTGGCGTCGAGCCCAAAGATCGAGATCGTCTTGCTCTCGGCGTTCGATACGTAGACGACCGTGCGGCTCTCCGCCATTTCCAGATTCTCTCCCTCGCCGCGAAGATCGAAATCTCAGCGATTGACGAGCTCGACCGAGCCGAGGCCCGCAAGGCTCACCGTGACACGATCGCCCGGCGACAGCCACCGGGTCTGCACGACGCTGCCCGACAGCACCACCGCGCCTGCTTCAAGCCTTCGGCCGCGATCTGCCAGGTTGTTGGCGAGCCAGGCAAGCGCCCGATAGGGATGTCCCATCACATCGGCACCGCTGCCGGTGCCCGCCGACGCGCCGTTGATCAAGACCTCGCCGATCAGGCCGGCAAGGTCGGGGGCGTTCTTCGCCGGCACTGAGGCGCCGAGCACGCAGCCGGCGCCGAAGAAATCGTCGGCGATGAGCGTGGGCGTACCCGTCGTTCGCCAATCGACATAGCGGTCATCGACGATCTCGACGGCGGCCATGCACGCGTCGACCGAGGATGCCACGCTTTCGGCGGTGAACGGTGCATCGGACGGTTCGAGCGTGCGTCCAACACGAAGGCCGATCTCGCATTCGATGCCGATCCGGCAAAAGCGCGCGCCGTCCACGACCCAGCCGCTCGCGTGGACGCCGGTCGAGACAATCCCGCCGGCGCAGGGATTGGGAATGCCGAGATAGTGCTGCATGACGGGCGTCGTGCAGCCGATCTTGTAGCCCGCGAGCAAGCCCATGCCGGCCTCGGCCAGATGTTGATGGACGAGCACCTGGACAGCGTAGGCGCAGCGTTCGCTTTCGGGCCTGAATTCCGCCGGCAGAACAGGCAGGGGGCTTCGTGCAACGCGTGCGTCGGCGATGAAGCGGGCGGCTTTCGCCAGGCGTTGCGGGTCGGTGGTCACTCGTGCACCAGTCGTTGGCGCCGGCCGCCGTTGTCAAGCAGCGGCTCGCTGGCGCGTCGGCTCTGATCGTTTATCGTGCGCTCGGGACGGGTTCAATGACGCACCGGGGCGGATTCGCCGCGGAAGCCGCCGGGAGGGGCGCTGATGGCCGATCCGATTGCGATCGTGACGGGCGGACGCCGCGGAATCGGGCGAGCGATCGCCGAGGAACTGGCGCGCGGCGGCTTCCATATCGCCATCGTCGACCTCGCGCGCGACGACGGCGCCGAGGCCGTCGAAGCGGCTGTCGAGGCGGCAGGGCGCAGCTGCCTGTTCATTGCCGCCGACGTGAGCGACATCGCCAGCCATGGCTCGATCATCGCGCAGGCGCAGACCTTGCCGGGCAAGCTGTGCACGCTCGTCAACAACGCCGGCGTCTCTTCCGTCGTGCGCGGCGACATGCTGGAGCTGTCGCCGGAAAGCTTCGACCGCGCGATCAACGTGAACCTGCGCGCCTCGTTCTTTCTCAGCCAGCGCTTCGCGAAGACCCTGCTGGCGCAGCCTCAGGGCGACGGCGCCTTCCGCAGCATCGTCAACATCACCTCGATCAATGCCGAGATCCTCGGGCTCAATCGGGCCGACTACTGCATCAGCAAGGCGGGCATGTCGATGATGACGAGGCTCTTTGCGGCACGTCTCGCGGAAGCCGGGATCCTGGTCTACGAAATTCGGCCGGGCGTGATCCGGACGGACATGACTGCGCCGTCGACGAAGCGCTACGATGAGGTCCTGGCATCCGGCGGGGTGCCGATCGCACGCTGGGGATTGCCGGGAGACGTCGGCAGCGCGGTAGCCCTTCTCGCCAGAGGTTCGCTTCCCTTCACGACGGGCAGCGCCATCGAGGTCGACGGCGGCCTGCACATGCACCGGTTCTGATGCAACATCCGCGGGAGCGCTCCTCCTCCCGTTGAGGAAGGTCGCCGCCGGATGAGGGGTCGATTGGTGGAACAGAATGTCATGCCCTTCCCAAAATACTTCTTTTCTTCCAGATACGGTAACCCCTCATCCGCCAAGTGCCGGCACTTTCTCCCGCCGCTGGGAGAAGGGGGGCCGGATGCGAGACACCGACGGGTAGGTTCGGCAGTCTTGGCCGCGTCTCTCGGCCTGACCGCGAGTTTGGGCATTGCCCAGGCACTTGCATGTACGCCAGGAGATCAGGCCTGTCCGGTCCTGTTGACGATGAAGGCGGGCGCGTCGGTGATCGAGGCGACCGGCACGGTGTCGCGGGAGCGGCCGATCTTTTATTTCAAGTTTGTCGCCGAAGCCGGGCAGACGGTCATGGTCCATACGACAGGCGGAGGGCTGAAAACCGGGCCTGGCATCCCCATTGCCGGCCCCTCAGGGGCGCAGGATGCCCTCGACGAGGACACGCCATACACCGCGCCTGCGAGCGGCCCTTACGTGATCGAGCTCCACGCCAACACGATGTCGGACGGGCCGTTCGGTCCCTTTCGACTGAGACTGCGGATCAAGTGAGCACTTGTCCGGGCGACGATCGGTTCTTCAGTGCCGCCGGCTTCCGGCGCAGGTTTTCCTTAGACGAGATTGCTTCGCCGCGCTTGCAGTGACGGTGTTCGATTTCACAATGCCGCAAGCCGATCGCGCGCCTCAGCGCGTCGCAGAAGCAGGCGACGAATGTCGGCTGTCGGCGCCCTCGATCTCTTCGCGCAGCAGTTCCAGCGCAAGCCACTCGTCTTCCGCCTTGGCAAGTTCGGCTTGAGTGGCGGCGAAGGCGGCCGAGGTCTTGGTGAAGGCGGCCGGGTCGCGGCCATAGAAGGCGGGGTCGTCGAGCTTCGCGCCGAACATCGCCAGGCTTGCGCGCAGGGCCTCGATCCGCTGCGGCAGGGTCGCGAGGGCGTGCTTCTCCTTGAAAGTAAGCTTGCGCCTTTGGGCCGCAGGAGCCTCGATCGAGGCCGACGGTGCCGACCTCTCCGCCCTCGCGGCTCGCGACGGCGCCGCCTCGCCGGCCACGCCAAAACCGCGCTGCGTTACCATGTCCGAATAGCCGCCGGCGTATTCGATCCAGGCTCCGCCGCCTTCCGCCATGACAACCGATGTCGCAACGCGATCGAGAAAATCGCGGTCGTGACTGACCACCATCACCGTCCCCGCATAGTCGGAAATCATCTCCTGGAGCAGATCCAGGGTCTCGAGGTCGAGGTCGTTGGTGGGCTCGTCGAGGACGAGGAGGTTTGAGGGGAGTGCCAGCGCGCGGGCAAGGGCAAGCCGCCCGCGCTCGCCGCCGGAAAGCTTCGCCACCGGCGTGCGTGCCTGCTCGGGTGCGAAGAGAAAATCGCGCATGTAGCCGATCACGTGCTTCGGCCGGCCGTTGATGATCACGGTGTCAGTGCCGCCGCCGGTCAGCGCATCCTTGAGTGTCATTTCGGCGTCGAGCGCCGCGCGGCTTTGATCGAGCGTTGCCATCTCGATGTTGGCGCCGAGCCGGACCTCGCCTCCGTCAGGAGCCAGCAGGCCGGTCAGGAGCCTCAGAAGCGTCGTCTTGCCCGCGCCATTGGGGCCGACCACGCCGATCCGGTCGCCGCGCAGGATTCGGGTGGAGAAATTCCGCACGATCGGCCGATCGCCAAGCCGCTTCGACAGGTTCTCGGCCTCGATGACCAGCTTGCCCGAATATGCGCCCTCGTGCACCGTGATCTTGATGTCGCTCTGAGCGCGGCGACGGTCGCGCCGTTCACCGCGCAATTGCTGCAGGCGCTCCAGGCGGCCCTGGTTGCGCTTGCGCCGCGCCGTCACGCCATAGCGCAGCCAATCCTCTTCCATCGCGATCCTGCGGTCGAGCTTGTGGCGCTCGCCCTCCTCCTGTTCCAGCACCTCGTCGCGCCAGGCCTCGAACGCACCGAACGGGCGATCCAGTCGGCGCGTCAGGCCGCGGTCGAGCCAGACGGTGGCGCCTGAAAGATTGGTCAAAAAGCGCCGGTCGTGGCTGACGAGCACCAGGGCCGAGCGCGAGGCGGCAAGCTCGGCCTCGAGCCACTCGATGGCCGGCAAGTCGAGATGGTTGGTTGGCTCGTCGAGCAGCAAAATGTCGGGCTGCGGCGCCAGAACGCGTGCGAGCGCGACACGGCGTGCTTCGCCACCCGACAGGAGTGCGGGATCCTCGTCGCCCCTAAGGCCCAGCTGGTTCACCAGGTAGGTGACACGATGAGGATCATCCGTCGGGCCCAAACCCGCCTCGGCATAGGCCCGCGCGGTGGCAAAGCCTGCAAGGTCGGGTTCCTGCGGCAGGTAGCGTATGCTCGCCCCAGGCTGGGCGAACCTCGTGCCGCCGTCCGCCTCGATTGCGCCGGCGGCGATCTTCAGGAGCGTCGATTTGCCCGATCCGTTGCGGCCGACAAGGCAGAGGCGCTCGCCCGGCGAGACCGAGAGGTCGGCGCGCTCCAAGAGCGGCTTGCCGCCGAGGGCGAGCCGAATGCTTTGCAGGAGAAGGAGTGGCGGTGCCATGGGCGCCTTGCGCGGATCAGAAGTCCGCACCGATATAGTCATTCGCCCCGGATCCCAAGCCAGGAAGCTCATGGGGCGACCCGACGAAGTTGGGACGCGGTGCTTGCGCCGACGAGGAAAGAGCTCGGATCCCACACCTTTAGCGGTGGGCCGCTACATCCAAGTCGGAGAGGCGCGGGGCGCAAGACGAGCGGAGGTCGCCCGACTTCCCAGCCAATCCGTCTTCGGCTACCTTATGGAAACGATCAGGTTTGGACGGGGTCGGTGCTAACCTTGATCTGTGGTGGGGGCGGGCGTGGGAGAACAGGGTGAGCAGTCCGCATCGGCGGAGGCGGGAGAAACCGGCCGGCTGAATGCATCGGATACGCGAGCCGGGGACGCTGAAAGTAACGTCGGCGGGTTGTTGTCCGAGGCAGCGAAGAACCAGACGCGCAATCGCGGTGCCGATATGACGCCGGAGGCGCGGTATACGCGCTGGCTTGTCGGGGTCACAGGGATTCTCGCCGCCGCGACGATCGTCCTGGCTATTTCCACGATTGCGCTTGCAAAATTCACGAAAGATTTGAGTAGCGCGGCGCAGCGGGAATCCGAGGCGCTTAGGGATGAATCATCTGTACTGAAAGAGGAATTAATTACGTTGAAAGAACAAACAGAAGCTATGAAAAAATCCGTAGATATAAGCATTCAAACGGCTGTTACGTATAACACAGAATCGCAAAATAGATATGCAGCACAATTGCCAAAAATCAGTTCTAATATGTATACAAGTGGATCTCTATTGTTTACAGAAGACATGACAGCAAGTATTCCGATAAAGTTTGTGGTATCAAACTCGGGAGAGTTTACCGCCAACGATGTTCAAGTCACGTTTATATTACGATTAGTGCAACGAGGCTCAGCCCCGGAAAACGGTGAGCTTCCAGACGACCGCGTCTGCAGTACAGGAAACAAACTGCAAACGCCGCCAGTTATAATTGACAATGTCCAGCGAAGTGTTTCAGTAGACAAGGACACAGTGATCATAGCAGATGCCAAATATGTCAGAGAAATATCTGGTAAAGATAGTATCATCGTCGGAGCGACTGTAGTAGAGTGTATTTCTTATATGGTTGACAATCGACCCACGAACACGGATCCTTTTGTCTTTGACATTCAATGGCCAGCAACCGTGGGAGAGATATATCCGGATAAAGGGCCAACTGAAATCAAAGAGTTGCGGCTTGAGCGGCGGCCGCGTCGCGTTCACAACTAAAGGAATGGCTGGCTGAATGCCGCCCTTCTCGCGGCAAGATGCGTCGTTTGCAAACTAGCCGGGCTTGCGCTTCCACAGGCTGACGATCAACGGCCAGAACAAGGTGAAGGGGCCATCGCCGGAGCCGGCCTGTTGCAATTCGTCGAGGAAGGCTTGGCTGTCTGCCTGCGTGGTCAGCCCCAGGTTCAGGGCGATCGGGAGAACGCTTCGATAGACGGCCTCCAGCGCCGGGCCATACTGCCGCAAGGACCCGATTCTGCCGCTGACATCGGTTGCGTCGGGAAAGCCGATCCCCGCCTCGACGAAATGCAAGGGCAGCTTGCGTCCAAAATGCTTGTCCTTTCCGGTTCGTTCCAAGACGCCGAACCACACCGTGCCGAATTCGCTCCATGACGCCAGCGGTGGGTTCACGTCGACGGTCTGAAAATCGTAGTCCTGCACAACGATGAGGCCGCCGGGCCTGGTTGCAGCGTGCATCTTGCGCAGGACGCCGACGGGGTCCGGGCAAATGGACCAGAAGGAAACGGGCATAGGTCATGTCGAAGGGGCCACCGGGAACGGGCGCTGCGCCGAACAGATCATGCTCGAAGAAGCTGAAGCGGCTTTTGGCCCCCGCGCGCAGTTGCCGCAGCGCGTCGCGGCCGATCTCGCCGTCGACGTCAATTCCCACGACGTGACCCTGCACGCCCACGATCTCGCCCATCAGCCGCATCACCTCGCCGGGCCCACAGCCGACGTCGAGGCAGGTCATGCCTTCCTCCAGGCCGGCCTCGCGCAGGATTCGCGCAGTCAGATCCTCCCACATCTTTGCCTGCTGGCGAAGGCGCTGATATTCGTGCGATGTCCTTCCCATGATGTAGGATTCGCGAGAGGCATCCGGCCTGTTCTCGGACGTGCCGTTGGCTTGCATGGCTCACCTCTCGACTTTGCATGCGCCGGGCTGCTTGGCTTGGCCATCGGGCTGGACGGTCCGGGCAAATCTGCGGCGGATCCTAAGTGCTGACAGGAACCGGAGAGTTCATGATGAGATTGCCGAGTGCTGCCCTCGGACTGATGGCCTGGGTGTGGGTGGGCGGGCTGCATGCCGCTTCGACCGATCCGGCGCCGCCGGCGGAAAATCGGCCCATCACGAGTGCGGCCGCGGGCGAGCTCGAACGATTGGGAGCCCTCCTGTTGAATTCCGGCGCCGCCATCGGGGAAGGGGCCGAGCCCGCCATGAAGCAGCAATCCGTCAAGTGCGAGCTTGGCAAACTCGATGGAATGAGCGTCCGCCGGCTTGTCGGCTGCGGTTCGGCCACGATGATCACCTTCCCCGCCGATC
>JAFAME010000373.1 GCA_019233695.1 Methylobacteriaceae bacterium | reverse complement strand
AACTGCGCGTCCGACATGCCGGGCAGGCGAAACAGGGTAAAGAGGACTTCGGTGCCGCTGCCGTTGGCGATCACGCGCACCGGGACGTAGATTTCATCGCCCCGAGCTGGACGGACATAGTGATCGAGCACGCCGAAAGCGTTCCTCTCGGTGAACCGCACCCGCAGCGGTCCCTGCGCAGTCTGGGCGATCCACCCGCCCGCGGCTCGCGTGACCGAGTTGCCAAGGCCTGCCGCCCATTTGGGGAAATTTTCGGGGAGTGAGGCGAAGTCATAGACCTCGCCGGGCGGGCGCTCGATCGTCACGCAGAGCTGTCGCGATGGAAGTGTCCCGGCCATTGCATTGCCTCCCAGATTGCCATGCTCCCGGCGGCCGGTCAGGCCGGCTGCCAGGCGCACTCAAGCAGCCGTTCGCGCATGTGCTCCGGCACAGGCGCCTCGACCGCGACCGGCTCCTTGTTCTTGTAGAGCGGCACTTTGACGGCTCGGGCATGAAGATGCAGCCGCACCGGGCCGCCGCTGCCGTAGATCGGATCGCCGAGGATCGGCCAGCCCATCGCCGCGGCATGAACCCGCAGCTGATGCGTGCGGCCGGTGAGCGGTTTGAGCGCCAGCCACGCGAGCCCGGCGGCGCGCCCGAGCACGCTCCAGCGTGTTGCAGCCGGCAGTCCGGCGGGATCGACCCTCATCCACCAGCCGCGGCCGGCGTCGAGCCGCCCGAGGGCGAGATCGATCGTGCCCGTGACGTCGGCAGGGCCACCCTCGACGACCGCCCAGTAGGTCTTCTGCACCTTGCCCTGCTTGAACAGCAGCGACAGGCGTTCGAGCGCCTTGTGATGCCGGCCAAGGACGAGACAGCCCGAGGTGTCGCGGTCGAGGCGATGGGCAAGCGCCGGCGGCCGCGGCAGACCGAAGCGCAGGGCCTCGAAATGCGCCTCCAGATTGTCGCCGCCCTTCGGCCCTCGATGCACCGCGATGCCGGCGGGTTTGTCGAGTACGAGCATCAGCCCGTCGCGATAGAGAAGGCGGGAACAGATCTCCTCGGCGGTCATGTGCCCCGACCGCGCGAGCGGCGGGAACAGCCCCGACCGCGACACCCTTTGTCCAGCGACATGCGGTGGTCGAGACAGGGATCAGTGAAAGAACTTGCGCCGAACCGGGGCTTGGGCCAGGAGATCAGCGGCATGAATGATCACGACACGCGGACAGATGCGCCGAAGCGGCCTGGCTTCCTGCAGCGCATCTTCGGGCGCGGACCGGATGCACCGGTCGCGCAGCCGCCCGAAGCGCGCCCCGAGTCCCCACAAACCCGCTCTCCACCCCCTGCCCCGAGAGAGGGAGAGCCGGTGCGCCCTGCAAGCGGGCCGGCCGGCATAGGGATTGCGCCTGAGCCCCCCGCGGCCCAAAAACCTGGGTGGTGGAACCGGCTCAAGGCGGGTCTGTCGCGCTCGTCGGCCTCGATCGGCCAGGGCATCGTCGACCTCGTCACCAAGCGCAAGCTCGATGCAACCACGCTCGAAGAGCTGGAAGATCTGCTCATTCAGGCCGATCTCGGCGTGGCGACGGCAAGCCGCATCACCGCCGCGGTCGGCGGCGCGCGCTATGAAAAGGGGATCGACGCGCCGACAGTCAAGCGCATCCTTGCGGGCGAGGTCGAAAAGGTCCTGGCGCCCGTGGCGGTGCCGCTGGCGATCGATGCCGCGGCGCGCCCGTTCGTGGTGCTCGTCGTCGGCGTCAACGGCTCAGGGAAGACGACGACCATCGGCAAGCTTGCCGCAAAGCTCCGGGACGAGGGCAAATCGGTGATGCTTGCAGCGGGCGACACCTTTCGCGCGGCCGCCATCGAGCAGATCAAGATCTGGGGTGAACGGGCGGGTGCCGAGGTCATCGCGCGCGCCCAGGGTGCCGATGCGGCGGGCCTTGCCTTCGACGCATTGACCGCGGCCCGTCAGCGTGGCGCTGACGTGCTGCTCGTCGACACCGCCGGCCGTTTGCACAACCGGGCCGAGCTGATGGCGGAGCTCGAAAAGATCGTGCGCGTCATGAAAAAGCTTGACCCCGGCGCCCCGCATGCGGTGTTGCTGGTGCTCGACGCGACGGTCGGCCAGAATGCCCTCAACCAGGTCGAGATCTTCGGCAAGACGGTCGGCGTCACGGGTCTTGTCATGACCAAGCTCGACGGCACTGCGCGGGGCGGCATCCTCGTCGCGATCGCCGAGAAATTCAGGCTTCCGGTGCACTTCATCGGGGTCGGCGAGACCGAAGGGGATCTCGAGCCGTTCGCGGCGCGTGACTTCGCGCACGCCATTGCCGGGCTCGACAGGTAGTCGGATGGACGAGCGAGCGCGCCCGGCGCAGGACATCGGCATGACGAGCATGGACACGACCGTGAACGCCAAGGCGCGCCAGAGCCGGCCGCTGAAGTTCATCCTCGAGCTCGGCCCTCTCGGCCTTTTCTTCGTCGCCAACTACCGCTTCGGGATTTTTGCCGCGACCGGCGTGCTGATGGTGGCGGTGGTGGCCGCGCTCGCGACGTCCTACTGGCTGACGCGTCGCCTGCCGATCATGCCGCTCGTGACGGCGGTCGCCGTCCTCCTCTTCGGCAGCCTCACGCTCCTCCTGCACGATGAGCTCTTCATCAAGCTGAAGCCGACGATCGTCAACGCGATCTTCGGAACGGCGCTCCTCGGCGGGCTCGCCTTCGGCCGGCCGCTGCTGCCGATCGTTCTCGACACGGTATTGCAGCTCGATGAGGCCGGCTGGCGCAAATTGACGTTGCGCTGGGGCTTGTTCTTCTACGCTTTGGCGATCCTCAACGAGATCGTGTGGCGCACGCAATCGAACGATTTCTGGGTGGCATTCAAGGTCTTCGGCACGATGCCACTCACCCTTCTCTTCGCCGTGAGCCAGGTGCCGTTGATCCTGAAGCATGAGCTCAAGAGCGAGCCGACCGACACCAAGGGATGACCGAGGGCGCCTTCCCGGTGCAATGGCGCACGTGGCTCGTGGCTCGTAGCCCGGAGGGAGCGCAGCGAAATCCGGGAGGCGGCAGCCCGCCTCGACACCGCGCTCGCATGGGCCGAGCGGCCTAGGGGTCCCGGATTGGGCTGCGCTCCATCCGGGCTACTAGCTCCTATAGCCATTGCGCCCAGCGCCCATGATAGTCGACATTGGCGAGTTGTCGCATTGCGCCTGAAGGCCAGATGGTGAGGTGAAGCGCGGCGCTCTCGCGGTCTTTCGGCTCCATGCGCAGCCAGGCGAACGGCCGGCCGGCCGTTGCGGCGGCCGTGCATGCCTTGATCGTGCGCTGCACTTTGTCCCTGGTCGGCGGCAGCAGGTATTGCCAGACGATCGAGTGAAAGAGGACGCGTACCCGGCCGGGCTCCTCCGGCTCGCCGAGCTTTCGGGCGACCCATGCTCCCGCATCCGCGGCATCGACGCGCGGTCCGGCCGCAACCGCAAGATCGAGGGCGGCCTGCGTACGTGCGAGGCGGACAGGCTGGTCAGGCCAGATATAGGCGAGGAGGCGCTCCCGATCATCGCGTCGCGACGGATCGAGCGGGTTGGCATCGCATCCGGCGCGCGCTGCGACCCGCAGCGCCGCATCGAGGGGCGGCAGGTTGCCCGACCACTGGCACGCAATCTTCACCGCGGCTGAGGGATCGCCCCACGTCCTCGCCCCGAGGTCATAGGCATAGCGATCGGCCAGAAGATTGAGTCCGGCGCTGGCGCCGATTTCGTAGATCGCGAGCGGCAGGCCGGTCGCGCGGGCGATATGGAGAAAGCCGCCGAGGAGGACCGCGGAACGCGCGACCTCGTTCGTCTGCGGCGGACGATCGAGAAATCGGGTCAGATGCTCGTCGCCCGCATCGATCGTCTCGGCGAGCGCGCCCCATAGTCCCTCCGGCTCCGGAAGGTCGTTTGGCGGATAGAGCGCCTGAAGCCCCGGCGCAGCCCCCGCGCGGACCTGCGCGTGAAAGGCACCGCAGCAGCGCAGGGCGAGAACATCGTCCCGCAACGATGCGCCGTCCCAGTCGAGCACGCGCCGACCGAATGCGCTCGACCGGTCGAGCCGCTCCGCCAGCGTCGCGCATAGAAGGGCGTTGAGCGGCGAGCCGAGCCTGCGGCAGGCCTCCGCCTGCTCACGAAAGCTGTCGCGAACGAGCGAGTCGGACATGCGAACCCTTACATCATCGGCAGCTTAGCCGCGCGGCCATTGACGTCTTGTATTTCGTAGTTGCGTTTAATCCGATGGAGGTGACGTTCGATCCCGAGAAGCGCGATGCCACCTTGGCCGACCGGGGCCTGGACTTTGCGGACGCGATCGAAGTGTTCGAGGGGTCACAATCGACATGCCGGACGTGCGCAGGGACTACCGCGAAGAACGCATCATTACCGTGGGATATCTCCGCGGCCGGATGGTCGTCGTGGTTTGGACCCAGCGCGGGGAACGCGCCGCATCATTTCCATGAGGAAAGCCAATGAACAGGAATGAGCGTCGTTTGGGAAGCGACTTTGGCGAGAGTTGACACTCACGTCATTCGACCGCACGAATACGATGAGATTCCAGAACTAAGCGACACGGATTTCGGCCGCGGCATTGTGCACGAAGGCGGTCTGCCCGTGCGCCGCGGCCGGCCGAAACTGGGCGCACCAAAGCAACAGGTCACCCTGCGGCTCGACCGCGATGTCTCGAACAATTCCGGGCAACCGGCAAAGGCTGGCAAAGCCGCATCAACGCCGCCTTGCGGAAATCCCTCGAGCGGGCGTAGCCATCACGATTGCACTTATCGCGCGATCTTCTCGATCTCGGGAAGGATGGTCGCTGCGACCGCCGCCTCGGTCATCGGGCCAATGAATTTATAGGCGATCGTCCCATCGCCCTTGACGATGAAGGTTTCCGGCACCCCATAGACGCCCCAATCGATGCCGGCGCGGCCCGACTTGTCGGCGCCGATGACGGCGTAAGGATTGCCGTCGTTGCGCAGGAACCGGAGCGAGTTGGCGACCTCGTCCTTGTAGGCGATGCCGATGACGCGCACGCCCTTGGCGGCGAGTGCCTTGTTTGCGGCAAGCTCCATCAGCACCGGGTGTTCCTCCTGGCATGGCGCGCACCACGAGGCGAACATGTTGATAAGTGTCACGTGGCCCGCGCGCAGATCGGCGTCGGAGAGCGTGGCGCCTTCGCTGTCTGCATCTGCCGGCTTGCCCGGATCGATCACCGGCAGGCTGAAGCTCGGCACGGGCTTGCCGATCAGCGCCGAGGGAATGCGCGAGGCATCCTCGGCGCCCGGCCGGACGCGGATGTAGAACAGGGCCGCAAGCGCGACAAACGCCAGGAGCGGGATCGCAACGAGGATGTTCGTCAACAGCCGCGGCGGAGCGCCATCGGCCCGGCTCGTCGAGGGGAAGAGGCTCTCCTCCGGCGGTACCGTCATGGAATCTCCTCGCCGCCGCGCCGCTCGAGCCGTGCGAGAGCCCGCTTCTGGGCGCGATAGTCGAGCATCACAGCCACAAGCGTCCCGAGAATGACCACGAGGGCCACCATATAGGCCGCAACGATGAAGTCCGTGTGCGGATTGACCATCTCACCTCGCGAGGTCCGCGGCGAGCAGCGACAGGCGGCGGACGCGGCGGCGCAGGATCTCGTTGCGCATCGACATGATGAGCAGGGTGACGAAGAGAAGCGTGAAGGCGACCGCCATCACGAGGAGAGGCCACAGCATCGTGGGGTAGATGGTCGAGCCGCCGGCGCGGAACACCGACTCGCCCTGATGCAGGCTGTTCCAGTCGACCGAGAATTTGATGATCGGAATGTTGACGATGCCGACGAGCGTCAGGATGGCAGCCGCGCGGGCCGCGCGGCCGGGATCCTCGATCGTCTGCCACAGCGCGATCAGGCCGAGATACATGATGAACAGGACGAGCACCGAGGTGAGGCGCGGATCCCACACCCACCAGGTGCCCCAGGTCGGCTTGCCCCATAGCGATCCCGTGACGAGGCAGACGAACGTGAAGGCGGCGCCGAGCGGCGCTGCCGCCTTCTGCGCGACATCGGCGAGAGGGTGGCGCCAGACGAGGGTGCCGAGCGCCGATCCTGCCATCGCAACATAGCCGAGCATGGCGAGCCAGGCGGCGGGCACATGGATGTACATGATGCGGAAGATTTCGCCCTGCACGGCATCGGCCGGGGCGACGAAGAAGCCGAGATAGAGGCCGAATGCAAACAAGGCCGCGGTGGCGGCCCCGAGCCAAGGCAGAAGCTTGGCCGCAAGTGTCAGGAAATTCGTCGGATTGGCGTATTTCAGCATGCGTTCGGTCTAGGGCGGCCTGACCACGAAGGCAATTTGCAAGGGCGCCGCCCGCAAGCCCAACTGTCACATGTCCACGTAAAGAAAGCCCTTCTGCCTCGGTCCTCGTTTCTCATCTTACTTATATTCGCAGCCGCTTGACGACATGCTAGCATGAGACCACGTGTGACGTTGCGCCAAACGGCCCAAGCGCCTAAGGCATGGGTCACGAGCGCGGAAGAAGCACGTCGGGAGGACACCGTGGCGGCTAGGAAGGGCAAGTCCGGCAACGGGGCGCTGGAGGGCACGTCCAAACGGCGCTTGCGTTCCACCTTCTGGTTCGACAATCCGGACAACCCGGGCATGACGGCCCTCTATATCGAGCGCTACCTCAATTTCGGCCTCACTCCCGGCGAATTGCGTTCCGGCAAGCCGATCATCGGCATCGCCCAGACCGGTTCGGACCTCTCGCCGTGCAACCGGCACCATATCGAGCTCGCCAAGCGGGTGCGCGAGGGCATCACCTCGAAGGGCGGCATCGCCTTCGAGTTTCCGGTCCATCCGATCCAGGAGACCGGCAAGCGGCCGACCGCCGAGCTTGACCGCAACCTTGCCTATCTCGGCCTCGTCGAGACGCTCTACGGCTATCCGCTCGACGGCGTCGTGCTGACGACCGGCTGCGATAAGACGACGCCCGCCTGCATCATGGCGGCGGCAACCGTCAATCTGCCGGCGATCGTGCTCTCTGGCGGGCCGATGCTGAACGGCTGGCACAAGGGCGAGCGCACCGGCTCGGGCACCGTGGTGTGGCAGGCGCGCCAGGATCTTGCCGCCGGGCGCATTGACTATGAAGAGTTCATGGATCTCGTCACCTCCTCGGCGCCCTCGATCGGCCACTGCAACACGATGGGCACGGCCTCGACGATGAATGCGCTGGCCGAGGCGCTCGGCATGTCGCTCACCGGCTGCGCAGCGATTCCGGCGCCCTACCGCGAGCGGGGGCAGATCGCCTACGAGACCGGACGGCGCATCGTCGACATGGTGTGGGAGGATCTGAAGCCCTCCGACATCCTGACGCGCGAGGCCTTCGAGAATACGATCGTCGCCAACAGCGCCATCGGCGGTTCGACCAACGCGCCAATCCATATCAACGCCATCGCGCGCCATATCGGCGTGCCGCTCGACGTCACCGACTGGGAGAAGATCGGCCACAAGGTGCCGCTTCTCGTCAACATCCAGCCGGCCGGCAAGTATTTGGGCGAGGAATATTTTCGCGCCGGCGGCCTGCCGGCAGTCATGAACGAATTGATGAAAAAGAAGCTCATCCACGAAGATGCGCCGACCGTGAACGGCAAGACCATCGGAGAGAATTGCCGCGGCCGCGAGAGCATCGACCACGACGTGATCTTTCCGATCGACAAGCCGATGCGCAAGGACGCGGGCTTCATCGTGCTCAAGGGGAATCTCTTCGACAACGCGGTGATGAAGACGAGCGTCATCAGCGAGGAGTTCCGCAAGCGGTATCTGTCGAACCCGAAGGATCCGGACGCCTTCGAAGGCCGCGCCATCGTCTTCGAGGGTCCGGAAGACTATCACCACCGCATCGAGGATCCGGCGCTCGACATCGACGAGCACTGCGTGCTCTTCATCCGCGGCACCGGGCCGATCGGCTATCCGGGCGGCGCCGAGGTGGTGAACATGCAGCCTCCGGCAGCGCTCATCAGGAAAGGCATCACCTCGCTGCCCTGCGTCGGCGACGGACGGCAGTCCGGCACCTCCGCCTCGCCCTCGATCCTGAATGCCTCGCCCGAGGCTGCGGCGGGCGGCGGGCTCGCGCTTCTCAAGACCGGCGACCGTGTCCGCATCGACCTGAAGAAGCGTACCGCGAACATTCTCGTTTCGGACGCCGAGCTCGCCGAGCGGCGCGCCGGGCTGCAAAAGAACGGCGGCTTCAAGTTTCCGCAAAGCCAGACCCCTTGGCAGGAGATCCAGCGCTCCATGGTCGATCAGCTCGGCGCCGGGATGGTGCTGAAGCCGGCGGTGAAATATCAGCGGGTCGCGCAGACCATGGGCATCCCCCGCGACAACCATTGAGCGTCCGACGGATCGGGTCGCCAAATGACAACGAACGAGAATCGTCTCGCCACCGACCTGCCCATCGGGCCGCCCGTTGACACGGGTCCCGCCCGCCGCCCCGAGCGCCGCGCGCTATCCGGCCGCTTCGTGACGCTGGCGCCGCTTGACCCGGCCCACCACGCCGATGCCCTCTATGAGGGGTCGCATGGCGCCGAGAAGGAGTGCATCTGGTACTACCTTTTCGAGGGGCCGTTTGCCGATCGCGCCGCCTTCAAGGCGCACGTCGAGACCAAGGCCAGGTCCGAAGACCCGCTGTTCTATGCCATCCTCGACAAGCCATCGCGGCGGGCGCTTGGCTACGCAACCTTGATGCGCATCGACCCGACGCACCGCACCATTGAGGTGGGCAACATCATGTACACGCCGGCGCTGCAGCGCACGCCGGGCGCCACCGAAGCCATGTATCTGCTTGCCGGCTACGTGTTCGACGAGCTCGGCTATCGCCGCTACGAATGGAAATGCAACGATCTCAATGCGCCCTCGAAGCATGCGGCGGTGCGGCTCGGCTTCTCCTTCGAGGGCGTTTTCCGCAATCACATGATCGTCAAGGGTCGCAATCGCGACACGGCATGGTTTGCCATGCTCGACAGCGAATGGCCGCAACGCAAGGCGACATTCGAGCGCTGGCTCGCGCCTGAAAATTTCGATGCCGACGGCCGGCAGCGGCTGGCGCTTTCGGCGCTCAACGGCGTGGGTTCGTCATGACCTCGAACCAGACCGAGAAATGCCGCGCCTTCCACGCGCTGCACCAGAGACCGGGCGCCTTCGTTATTCCCAATCCCTGGGATGTCGGCACCGCGCTCTACTTGCAGAGCCTCGGCTTCAAGGCGCTGGCGACAACAAGCGGGGGCGCCGCCTTTTCGCTCGGCAAGCACGACGGGGGCGTGCCGCTTGCCGCCATGCTCGGGCACATCCGGGCGCTCGCGCTTTCCACCGAAGTGCCGGTCAACGCCGATTTCGAATCGGGCCATTCCGCCGATATGCGCGTGATGGCCGCCAATGTCCGCCTGTGCGTCGAAGCGGGGGTCGCTGGCCTCTCCATCGAGGATTCGACCGGCGATTCGGCCCGGCCGCTCTACGAGTTCGCTCAGGCGGTCGAGCGCGTGCGCGCGGCGCGGGCGGCAATCGACGCGAGCGGCATGCCGGTCGTCTTCACCGCGCGGGCAGAGGCGGTGCTTCTCGGCATCGAGGGCGGCTTCGAGGACTCGCTCAAGCGGCTCGTGGCCTTTGCCGAGGCGGGCGCCGATTGCCTCTATGCGCCGGGACTGCGCACTGCCGAACAGGTGACCACCCTCGTCAAGGCTGTGGCGCCGAAGCCGGTCAATGTCCTGGTCGGCGCGCCGGGCTTCACGGTGCGGCAGCTGGAGGATCTCGGCGTCAGGCGGATCAGCGTCGGCGGGGCGCTTGCGCGGTGCGCCTGGGGCGGCTTCATGCGCGCGGCCAAGGAGATTGCCGAAAAAGGCACCTTCGAGAGCTTCGCCGAGGGCGCGGCTTACAGGGACATCGACGGCTTCTTCCGAGGTCTGGCGAATGGCTGACCGCGTCGGCCAGCCTGCCGTCGAGGCGGATCCCGCGCCCGATTCCGCCGCTCACTCCTGGTCGGTTCGCTGGGGCTTGCGCCGCGCTGGCGCCGGCGACGTCGGAGCCATCACCGTCATGCAGCAGGGCGCCTACGCGCCAAATCGCGAGATCATCGGGCGCGAGCCCTTGCCGCTGCGCGTCGACTACACCGACATCATTTCGGAGAAGGATATCTGGGTCGCCGAAAAGGATGGCGCGGTCGAAGCGCTGCTCGTGCTCGAAGTGCGCCCGGACGAGTTGCACGTCTGGAACGTGTCGGTGGCGCCGCGGGCACAGGGTGCCGGTCTCGGCAACCGGCTGCTCGAGGCAGCGCACGATCGGGCCCGCGCCCTTGGCATCGCCCGCCTGAGCCTTCTCACCAACGAGCGGCTCACCCGCAATATCGCCTGGTACAAGCGGCACGGCTTCATCGTCGAACGGATCGAGCCGTTCGAGGGCCGTGCCGTCGTTCACATGCAAAAGCATCTTTGATCCGGACGGGAGAGAAGGGGTGGGGAGACTGAAGGGCAAGGTGGCGCTGCTGACGGCAGCCGCAGCCGGCATCGGCCGCGCCACCGCTGAGGCCTTCGTTGCCGAGGGAGCCGAGGTCATCGCTACCGATATCGACGTCGGCCGGATGCAGGGGATCGGCGGTGCCAGGCTCGCCAAGCTCGACGTGCGCTCGACTGCGGCGGTGGATGGCCTCGCCAAGGAGATCGGGCCGATCGACGTTCTCTTCAATTGCGCCGGCTTCGTGCACCACGGCACGGTCCTCGAATGTGCCGAGAGCGACTGGGATTTTTCCTTCGATCTCAACGTGAAATCGATGCATCGCACGATCCGTGCCTTCCTGCCCGGCATGCTGGCCAAGTCCAAGGGCTCGATCGTCAACATCGCCTCGGGCGCCTCTTCGGTGCGCGGCATTCCCAACCGCTACGTCTATGGGGCTTCGAAGGCTGCCGTGATCGGCCTCACCAAGGCGGTCGCCGCCGATTTCATCAGGCAGGGCGTCCGCTGCAACGCCATCTGCCCGGGCACGATCGAGAGCCCCTCGCTCGATGAGCGAATCTCGACGCTCGCCGGCAAGACCGGTCAGAAGCCCGAGGCGGTGCGCCAGTCCTTCATCGACCGTCAGCCGATGGGCCGTCTCGGCAAGCCCGAGGAGATCGCCATGCTGGCGGTCTATCTCGCCAGCGACGAGTCGAGCTACACGACCGGCCAGATCCACCTCGCCGACGGCGGCTTTGCGCTGTAGGATCAATCAACCGCCTTTTGGCGGACCTGATCGCGCGTCACATTGGCTGAAGAATCGCAGCATGGCCGAACGAAAAAGCGCAATTGCGGCTCAGATCGTCTCCCGGCCAGAGGTCCTGGGCGGGACGCCCTGCGTCAGCGGTACGCGCGTGCCCGCGGAGACGATCGTTGCCTATCTCCGGGCCGGCCACTCCGCCCAAGACATATTTCAAGACTATCCCACGCTGCCGATCGACGGGATTGACGCGGTCGTGCGATGGGCGCGCGAGACCGGCATCTCGCTGGAACGGGAGTGAGCGGCTTTCTAATCGACGAGTGTCTTTCGCCGGCGCTCGTCGGCGTTGCCAAATCCCGCGGACATATTGCCGTTCATCTCGTTCAGATCGGTCGGTCGGGCGCATCCGATCTGGACGTGATGCTGTTGGCGCTTGCACAAGAGCACGTGCTCGTGACGAACAACCGCGGCGATTTCTTGCGGCGCTATGCCAAGCTCGGGACTGATCACCCCGGTCTGATTGTCGTGCGCCCCAATAGTCCGCGGGCTCAACAAATTGCGCTGTTCGAAGGCGCATTGACGGTCTTCGAGGCGACCGGCGAACTCACCGGGTCGCTGATCGAGGTCGCGCAAGCCACCGATGTCCTCCTCCGGCCTTGGCCGCCGAGAACCATCCCCAATCCGCCAAGCGAGGCATAACTCCATGCACATCCTCATCATCGGCGCCGCCGGCATGGTCGGTCGCAAGCTTGCCGAGCGCCTCGCGGCGGAGGGCGGCCTCGCCGGCCGCAAGATCGAAAGGGTGAGCCTGGTCGACGTGGTCGCGCCGGTCGCACCTGCCGGCGCGAGCTTCGAGGTCGAAACCCGGGCAGTCGACATCGCTGCGCCCTATATCGCCTCGAAACTGGTCGCCTCGAAACCGGACGTGATCTTCCACCTCGCCGCGATCGTGTCGGGCGAGGCCGAGGCCGACTTCGACAAGGGCTATGCGATCAATCTCGACGGCACCCGCCATCTCTTCGAAGCCATTCGCCAGCAGAACCTGAAGGCCGCCGGCGGCTACAAGCCCCGCGTGGTCTTCACCTCGTCGGTTGCCGTCTTCGGCGCCCCGTTTCACGAAGCGATCAGCGATGAATTCTTTCATACGCCGCTGACGAGCTACGGCACGCAGAAGGCGATCGGCGAGCTGCTTTTGTCGGACTACAGCCGCAAGGGATTCCTCGACGGCATCGGCATTCGCCTGCCGACCGTCTGCGTGCGCCCCGGCAAGCCCAACCTCGCGGCCTCCGGCTTCTTCTCCAACATCATCCGCGAGCCGCTCGCCGGCCACGAGGCGGTGCTGCCGGTCGCCGATACGGTGCGCCACTGGCACACGAGCCCGCGCTCGGCGGTGGGCTTTCTTTTGCATGCCGCGACGCTCGACGGCGGCAAGGTCGGGCCGCGCCGCAATCTCACCATGCCCGGCGTCTCCGTGACTGTCGCCGAGCAGATCGAGGCGCTGCGCCGGGTCGCAGGTGACAAGGTGGTTGCCCGCATCAAGCGCAAGCCCGACGAGACCATCATGCGGATCGTCGAAGGCTGGCCGCGCAACTTCGACCCGCAGCGCGCGCTGGCGCTCGGCTTCAAGACGGAAGCCTCCTTCGACGACATCATCCGGGTGCACATCGAAGACGAGCTCGGCGGCAAGATCGGATAACGGATTAGTGCAGGGCACCTTCTCCCACAAGTGGGAGAAGGGCCACCCCCTATCATCGCTACTTGCCCCGCCCGACGAGCTGGGGCGGCAGACCGCGCTGCTTCAAGACCTCGTCGCTCGTCACCGACACGCCCGAGCACGGCGGACTGACGAGATCGGGCACCCAGCGCCCGTTCACCTTGTGGAGAAGCTCCTCCATGGTCGCGGTATCGGGCTGCTGGTCGCAGCCCTTCAGGCGAACGGCGCGGGCCCAATCGCGGTATTTGATGAAGTCGGCCCGTGCGCGCGCCGGTCGGAACGCCAGATAGGCCCAGTCGCCGGAAATCCGCAACGCCCGGTCGATCACCTCGATCGGCTTGCCGAAGACCGCCTCCGCGGGGGGCCGCGCGGCTTCGAGGATGGCGGCGCGGTCGGGCGAATCGAGCGCCGGCACCACAACCTCCGGCGTCGCCGCTGGGGCGGGGGCGGCAGCCTGTGGTGGGGGGGCAGGCGCGGGCGCAGGATCGGTCGCAACTTGCGCCAGCGCTCCGGTCGTGCCGAGGCAAATCGCGGCGACGAGAAGCGAAGGTTTCATATCGGGCAACGTCGAAAACCAGGCCAACAGCGCGCGGTCCTTGCCTACATCTTCTTCAGGATCAGCGCCGCGCCTTCTTTCGGATCCTTCTGCCAGGTGCCGTCCGCCTGGAAATCGAGATGCGTCTCGTGGCCCTTCTTGGCGGTCAGCGTCAGGCGGCCCTTTTCGAGCCGCCAGCCGGCCGGATCGAAGATGACGATGCCCTGGTCGCGGCAGGCAGGCGCCAGGATCGCCTTCTTGCCGCCCTTCGGGCCTTTCGCCTTGTCGTCGAGGGTGAGCATGCAGCCGGTGTCCTTCGGGCCGGCACGCAGAATGTCGTAGCGGCCGGCGACTTCGACGGCGGACGGCGCAGTGGCGGCGGGCGCCGCGGCCGCCCCTGCCGCCGGCGCGGCGGCCTGGGCGACCTGCACCGGCTTTACCGTCGGGCTCTGCAGCCGCGGCCCGAGCGCGGCGGCCACGAGGTTGTAGGTCTCGCCCTCGGGGCCGGTCGCCACCAGCGTCGAAGCGTCGGTTGCGGAGGTGAACTGCAGGACGGCGTTGCCGCTTTCGTCGGTGAGCTTGAGGGCGTCGGGATCGGCCGTCCAGCCGAGGACGGAGGAGAGGATCGGCATGGCGCGGCGGCACCCCGCCGGCATGGCGATGGCATAGGATTTGTCGGCCGGATCCGGGCGCAATATCACGCGGCATTTGCGGTTGGTGTCATTGAGCGACATGTCCCATTGGCCGGCCGCGCTGCGTACACTCGCTGCCGCATCGGCGGACGCCCCGAGCGCTGCGCCCATCGCCGGGAGCAGGGTCAATGCCGCCGCAAGGCCGAAGGTGGCCCATGCGGCACCGCGCACCCCCCCTTTGCCGGAAATCCGCATCTTTGAGCTCCTCTCGAAGGGCGATGCTGCCCGCACGGCCTCGCCGGACAACGCGCCTCACGCCGATCTTGCCGCTTTTGCCGCACGAGGCCAAGGTGTTTCGGGGACGGGAGTCACAGGTCCCTTCCCCGCCGCCCACGAGACGAGATTGTCGACGACGAGCTGGCCCATGGCGTCGCGTGTCGGCTGGGAAGCCGATCCGACATGCGGCAGGAGCACGACGTTGTCGAGATCGATCAGGGCCTGCGGCACGCGCGGCTCATCGGAAAAGACATCGAGGCCTGCCGCGAGGGTCTTCCTTGCGCGCAGGGCGGCAATCAGGGCCTCCTCATCGACGACGCTGCCGCGCGAGATGTTGATGAGCACGCCGTTCGGGCCGAGCGCCTCGATGATCTCGGCATTGACGAGGTGGCGGGTAGCCGCTCCGCCCGGCGTGTTGATCATCAGGATGTCGACGGCGCGCGCCATGCCGACGAGGGTCGGATAGTAGAGATAAGGCTCCTCCTCCTGCACGGAGCGGCCGTGATAGACGACCTTGAGGCCAAACGCCTCGGCTCGCCGGGCGATCGCCTTGCCGATCCGCCCGAGACCGAGGATCCCTATCGTGCGGCCGCGCAGGGATGCGGTGAGCGCAAAATTCTTCTCCAGCCACTTGCCGGCGCGCAGGTAGCGTTCGGCCTGCGGCAATTGGCGCACCGTGCAAATGAGCAGGCCGATCGCGGTGTCGGCGACTTCCTCGGTGAGGACATCGGGCGTGTTGGTGACGATGATGCCGTGCTTGCCGGCCCATTGGGCATCGACATGGTCATAGCCGACCCCGAAGCTCGCCACGATTTCGAGTCTGGGGAACCGCGCCATGAAGGCGCCGTCGATCGGCTCGTGGCTCGGTCCGAGCGCAAAACCGCGCACATGCGGGCCGGCCTCGGCAAGCATGGCTTCGCGGTCGGACGCTTCGAACAGTCGGTGCACGCGAAAGGCGGCATCGAGTCCGCGGGCGATGATCGGCATGATCGGCACCGGCACCAGCACGTCCATTTTGTCCAAGCGCGTTTCCTTTCCCGGCGCCAAAGGCAATCGCCTTTTTCTGCCGTTGCTTCAGAGCATGGGATCGCTTGCCTTCCTGCAGCGTTCAGCGGCATCATGATCGAGGTCGCATCAGGCGGCAAGCGCAGAGGCCTCGACGGCCGTGATCTAGGAGCGGCAGGGCGGCAGGCCCGAACCGCTCAAAGGCGAGTTCGGTCCGACAGCCCGGCCCGGGCTCAACCAGGGGATGGAACATGGCATCGGTCGATCTACGCGAGGTCCACAAATCGTTCGGGGCAACCGCCGTCATTCACGGCGTCAATGTCGAGATCGAAGACGGCGAATTCGTCATCCTTGTCGGCCCGTCCGGCTGTGGAAAGTCGACGCTGTTGCGCATGATCGCCGGACTCGAAAACATCACCGGCGGCGAGATCCGCATTGGCGAGCGCGTCGTCAATGACGTGCCGCCGAAGGAGCGCGACATCGCCATGGTCTTCCAGAACTATGCGCTCTATCCGCACATGACGGTTTCCGACAACATGGCCTTCTCGCTGAAACTGCGCCGGGCCAGCAGGGCGGAGATCAAGCAGCGGGTCGAGCGGGCCGCGGGCATCCTCGGTCTGATGCCGCTGCTCGACCGCTATCCGCGCCAGCTCTCCGGCGGCCAGCGCCAGCGCGTCGCCATGGGGCGAGCGATCGTGCGCGATCCGCAGGTGTTCCTTTTCGACGAGCCCCTGTCGAACCTCGACGCCAAGCTGCGGGTGCAGATGCGCACCGAGATCAAGGAACTGCACCAGCGGCTGAAGACTACGACCATCTATGTCACCCACGACCAGATCGAGGCGATGACGATGGCCGACAAGATCGTCGTCATGCACGACGGCATCGTCGAGCAGATCGGCGAGCCCCTGGATCTCTACGACCGGCCGGGCAACCTGTTCGTGGCGGGCTTCATCGGCTCGCCGGCGATGAATTTCTTCACCGGCAAGATCGGCACCGACGGCGGCAACGCCGTGTTCAATGCCGATGCGGGCGTCGCCGTCCCGCTCGGCGCCGCGCCGGCCGGCTCGGCCGGACGCCCGGCGACGATGGGCATCAGGCCCGAGCACATCCACATCACGAGCGACGGCATCCCCGTCGAGGTGGTGGTCGTCGAGCCGACAGGCTCCGAGACGCAGGTCGTGGTGAAGGCCGGCAAGCAGGAGCTCGTGTGCCTCTTCCGCGAGCGCGTGACGGCGGGGCCGGGCGAAACCATCCGCATCGCCCCCGACCGGATGCTGGTGCATCTGTTCGACGCCGAATCCGGAAAGCGCATCGTGAACTGAACGATTGCGTGGGAATGCGGCGGCATCCGTCATTGCGAGCCGCAAGCGAAGCATTCCAGATTTCGGGCCTTCTTACGGCAGATGCGCCAAGGCACCGCCTCCTATTTTGCCATCTATAAGTGCGTGAGGTCTGGATTGCTTCGCCTTCGGCTCGCAATGACGATTCCGTCGCCCTTCGGCTCGCAATGACGGCGGGGGCCTTGCGTGGACGCAGACGTCATCGTGATCGGCGCCGGGCTTGCCGGCCTTGTCGCGACGGCTGAGCTCGTCGACGCGGGCCGGCGCGTCATCGTTCTCGACCAGGAACCCGAGCAGTCGCTCGGCGGCCAGGCATTCTGGTCGTTCGGCGGGCTGTTTCTCGTCGATTCGCCCGAGCAGCGCCGGCTCGGCATCCGCGATTCACCTGAACTCGGGATGCAGGATTGGCTCGGCTCGGCCGGCTTCGATCGCGCCGAAGATTTTTGGCCGCGGCGCTGGGCGCAGGACTATGTCGCCTTCGCGGCGGGCGAAAAGCGAGCCTGGCTGCGCGGCATGGGGGTGCGGTTCTTCCCCATCGTCGGCTGGGCCGAACGCGGCGGCGGCCTTGCCACGACACACGGCAACTCGGTGCCGCGCTTTCACATCACTTGGGGAACGGGGCCGGCCCTCCTGGATCCCTTCGTCCGGCGGGTGCGGGAGGGAGAAAGGCGCGGGCTCGTCTCCCTGAAATTTCGCCATCAAGTCGATGAGCTTACGACCGCCGCCGGCGGGATTGACGGCGTGCAAGGCTCCATCCTGGAGCCGAGCCAGGTCGAGCGCGGCCGGCCGAGCTCGCGCGTCGCGGCCGGCACATTCGAGCTGAAGGCGCACGCGGTCATCGTGGCCTCCGGCGGCATCGGGGCGAACTCCGAGCTCGTTCGCCAGTATTGGCCGGAGCGGCTCGGCGCGGCGCCAAAGCGCCTCATCTGCGGTGTGCCCGACCATGTCGATGGCCGCATGCTCGCCATCGCGGAACGTGCCGGCGGCGCCTTCATCAACTGCGACCGCATGTGGCACTACACCGAAGGCATCCACAATTTCGCGCCGATCTGGAGCCGCCACGGCATCCGCATCCTGCCCGGACCGTCCTCGCTATGGCTCGATGCGCGCGGGCGCCGCCTGCCGCCGCCGCTCTTTCCGGGATTCGACACGCTTGCCACTCTCTCCCACATCATGGCGAGCGGCCATGACCACAGCTGGTTCGTGCTGAACGAGAGGATCATCGAACGCGAGTTCGCGCTGTCGGGCTCCGAACAAAACCCCGACCTGACGGGCAAGAACATCCCAATGGTGCTCGGCCGGGTGCTCGGCGGCGCGCCGGCGCCAGTCGAGGCCTTCAAGTCGAAGGGCATCGACTTCATCGTCGAGCCCGATCTCGGCCGCCTCGCCGTCCGCATGAACGAACTTGTCGGCGAGCCGCTGATCGATGCCGCCGCGCTCGCGAACGAGATCACTGCACGCGACCGCGAGATCGCCAACCCCATTGCCAAGGATGCCCAGATCATCGCGATCCGGGCGGCGCGCCGCTATCTTGGCGACCGGCTCGTTCGGGTCGCAAAGCCGCATCGGCTGCTCGATCCCAAAGCCGGTCCGCTGATCGCCGTGCGCCTCAACATCCTGACCCGCAAAACCCTCGGCGGACTGCAGACGGATCTGTCGGGCCGCGTGCTGAAGTCCGACGGCGAGCCCGTCCCCAACCTCTACGCGGCCGGCGAGGCGGCTGGCTTCGGCGGGGGCGGCATGCACGGCTACCGATCGCTCGAGGGCACTTTTCTCGGCGGCTGCCTGTTTTCCGGCCGCATTGCCGGGCGCGCGGCGGCAGCCGCGGTCGCCTGAATTCTCCCGTCGTCAGAGAAGGCCCGCCGCGACGGCATAGGCATAGCCGGCGAGCGTTTGGCCATCGGTGATCTCGCCGGCCCCGATCATCCGGCGAAACTCCCCGGGCGCGACAGCATCGATCCGCATGATCGCCTCGTGCGCGTCAGGGCGGCCGAATCCGGCGATGCGGGCAGCGACGATGTCGCTATATTCGTTGGTGATCCCGCTGCTTGCGTGGAGTCCGCCGAGCCGCCTCACGTCGAGAGCGCTCGCGCCGATTTCCTCCGCCAATTCGCGCCGCACGCAGGCCTCGAGGTCCTCGCCTTCCTCGATGATGCCGCGGGGGAACTCGTAATGCCACGCGCGCGTGCCGTGGCGATAGCGGTTGATGAGGACGATGTCGCCGTTGAGCATGGGCATGACGACAACGCTTGCCGGCACGTGGAGCCGATTGTAGAGCCCAAGCCGCCCGTCAGGGAACTCGACGGCCTCGCGCATGACGAGCACGTAAGGGTCGTCCGCCAGGACGCCGACCCGCAGGTCCTCGCAGGCGAGGCCGTGTGCGGCACGGTAGCGGGCAGCTTCCGCCTGCGCCCGCTCGACCAGCTCCCGATCAAGCAGGATGCGATAGGCCCCACTCTGATGCGGACCGAATATCTGCGGGCGCGACCGGACCAGGGACTCGTATTTTCTGCGGCAGGCTTCCTCTGTCCACTGATCCGCCACGCTGTGCTCCTCCTCGCTCGAAATGGGCATAGCCGCCTCGACATAGAGCAGCGCAGGACCGGCGCAAACTCGCCCGGGCATGGCCGAGGCACGACAAGCTTGGTTGTCAAAGTCGGGGTGCGCCACTACAAGACCGGCCGTCACCGCATCGCCGACGGGCCGAGCCGCGCCAAGCGTGCCGGGCTCGCTTGCCCGGCCCGCCGCAGCTCGTGCAAGACGATCGAAAGGACGCGCCATGGCGCAGAAGGAACGGGTGGGCTTCATTGGCGTCGGCTTCATGGGCCATGGCATGGCCAAGAACATCGTCGAGAAGGGCTATCCCCTCACCGTGATGGGCCATCGCAATCGCAAGCCGGTCGAGGATCTCATGCAGCGCGGCGCCAAGGAGGCCGCGACGCCGGCAGACATCGCGCGCCTCTCCGACATCGTCTTCCTCTGCGTCACCGGCTCGCCGCAGGTCGAGGCGCTGGTGCGCGGCGAAAGTGGCCTCAAAGCCGGCGCGCAGGCCCGCGAGGCCGACCTGCCGCTGATCATTGCCGATTGCACCACGGCCGATCCGAACTCGACGGTGGCGCTCGCCAGGGAGCTCGCGCCCCTCGGCATCCACTTCATCGATGCGCCGCTTGGCGGCACGCCATCGGGCGCCTGGGTCGGCAAGCTCTCGACCATGATCGGGGCGGAGAAGGCAGTGTTCGATCGGGTGGCGCCGGTGATTGCCACCTGGGCCAGCAAGATCGAGCATATCGGCGGCCCCGGCGACGGCCACAAGATGAAGCTTCTCAACAATTTCCTGTCGCTCGGCTATGGCGCGATCTATGCCGAGGCGCTGTCGCTCGGCCAGAAGGTCGGCATCAGCCCGCAGGTTTTCGACGGCGTGATGCGCGGCAGCCGGATGGACTGCGGCTTCTACCAGACCTTCTTCAAATATGTGCTGGAGCGCGACCGCGACGCCCACAAGTTCACCCTCAACAACGCCTGCAAGGACATGCGCTATCTGGCCGCGATGGCGGATGCGGCCGGCATCGCCAATCCGGTCGGCAGTGCCGTCAAGAACACCTATGCAACAGCGGTCGAGAG
>JAFAME010000283.1 GCA_019233695.1 Methylobacteriaceae bacterium | reverse complement strand
ACCTATCCGCTGCCCGAAGCGCAGCTCGACCGCTTCCTCATGCAGATCGATGTCGGCTATCCCGACCGCGATGCCGAACGCCGCATCCTCATCGAAACCACCGGCGAGGTCGAAGCACAGGCCAAGGCGAGCATGAGCGCGGAGGATCTCATGGCCGCGCAGCGCCTGGTGCGCCGCCTGCCGGTCGGGGAGAGCGTCGTGGAAGGCATCCTCGACCTCGTGCGGGCGGCACGTCCGGGCGAAGGGGATGCAGAGTTCGTCAAGCATATCGCCTGGGGCCCTGGACCGCGCGCCGCCCAGGCGCTGATGCTCGCAAGCCGCGCCCGGGCGCTCATCGATGGACGGCTCGCGCCCTCAAAGGATGACATCGCCGCGCTCGCCCGCGCCGTCCTGCAGCATCGGATGGCGCTGACCTTTGCCGCCCGTGCCGAGGGACAGACAATCCCGGGCCTCGTCGCCGATCTCGTGGCAAAACGGCTCGGCTGATGGCGGCGACGGTCCGGCTCCTCGGCAGACGGGAGAGTGCTGCCGCTTACCGGCATCAGCAGGGCGCTTTTGATCTCGCGCAGCGGCTGCCGCAGCTCGTCGTTGCCGCCAAGGAGGTGGCGGCCAACGTCCGTCACGGCGTGCACGGTCGCCGGCAGGCCGGTATCGGCGAGACGTTCTGGCAGTTCCGTCCATTTGTCGCCGGCGAATCGACAACCCGCATCGACTGGCGCCGCTCGGCCCGCGACGACCGCACCTATGTGCGCGAGCGCGAATGGGAGGCAGCTCACACCGTCTGGATCTGGATGGACCGCTCGCCGTCGATGGGCTTTGTCTCGTCGCTCGCCTTGGAGCCGAAGGTCGATCGCGCCATCGTTCTCGGGCTCGCGGCCGCCGAGCTTCTGGTGCGCGGCGGCGAGCGGGTCGGCATCCCCGGCCTCACCCGGCCCATCGCCAGCCGAGCCATCATCGACCGCTTGGCCGAGGCGATGCTCGTCGATCCGCGTGTCGAAGCCGAGCTGCCGCCGGGAGATCCGCTGCCGGCCCGCTCACAGGCGATCCTCATCAGCGACCTGCTGACGGGGGCCGAGGCAATCGAATCGAGCATCGCGACCTTGTCATCGCGCGGCGCGCGCGGCCATGTCGTCATGATCGCCGATCCCGTCGAGGAGACCTTTCCGTTCGAAGGTCACACCGAGTTCGCCGACGTCGACAGTCGCGAGCGGCTGCGGGTAGGCGAAGCGCAGAGTTTCCGTCCGATCTATGCCGCCCGGCTTGTGGCCCATCGCGACCGCATCCGGGAGGCTTGCGTGAGGCGCGGGTGGAGTTTCGCGCTGCACCGCACTGACGGGCCCGCCTCCGCCGCCCTTCTCGCTTTGCGGACGAGGCTCGAGGGCGGCCCCTCGATGCTCGACGTGAGGCCCGGCTGATGCTTGGTCTGCCCCTTGCCTTCACTGCGCCGCTCGCCCTCGCCGCGCTGGCGATCCTGCCGGTGCTCTACTACCTGTTGCGCGTCACGCCGCCACGCCCCCGCGAGGTGCCCTTCCCGCCGCTGAAGCTGATCCTGGACCTCAAATCGAGGCAGGAGACGCCGGCGCATACGCCTTGGTGGCTTCTCGCGCTCCGGCTCGCGATTGCCGCGCTCATCATCCTGACCGTCGCCGGTCCGATCTGGAATCCGATCGCAGAGGGCGAAGGGGGCAGCGGGCCGCTCCTCGTCGTCGTCGACAACGGCTGGGCGGCCGCCCCCAATTGGGAGCGCCGCCTCGCCGCCGCGGCGCGACGCATCACGGCGGCCGGCCGCGAAGGTCACGCCAGCGCGGTTGTCGTCGCTTCGGAGGGCAAGAGCCCGGTCGTCCTTGGGGACGCGGCAAAGACGCTCGAACGGCTGAATGCCGTGAAGCCCGTGCCGTACCTGCCCGACAGGATGGCGCTGCTCGATCCTGTGCGGGCGTTCCTCGACGCGCATAAGGATGCCTCGATCGTCTGGATCGCCGATGGCTTGTCCGGCGGCGGTACGGAAGGGTTCGCCGCCGGCCTCGCGCGGGCCGCACGCGACGGCGCGGTAACCGTGATCCGCGATGCGACGCCGCCGCTCGCGCTGGCCGGGCCGGACAATGCGCCCGGCGCGCTGACCGTGCGTGTGCTGCGCAGCGAAAGCAAGGGAGACGCCAAGGGAATTGCGCGCGCCGTCGACCTCAAGGGCCTGACTGTCGGCGAGGCGCCGTTCGATTTCGGTGCGGCGACGGAAACGAGCGCCCGTTTCGAGCTTCCGATCGAGTTGCGCAACGAAATCGCGCGAATCGAGATCGTCAACGAGCGCTCGGCCGGCGCTGTGACTCTGCTCGACGACCGCTGGAAGCGGCGCCGCGTCGGTATCGTCAGCGGCGGGACCGCCGACAACTCGCAGCCGCTGCTGTCGCCCTCCTACTATTTGACCAGGGCGCTCGCGCCTTTCGCCGAGGTGCGCGAGGAGCCGCCTGGAACAACCGATCCCATAGCCTCGCTGCTCGACGACAAAGTCGCCATGATCATCCTGGCAGACGTGGGGATCGTTGCCGGCCCCCCGCACGACCGGTTGGAGCGCTTTCTCGACGACGGCGGCATCCTCCTGCGCTTTGCCGGCACGCGGCTTGCCGGCGCGTCCGACGACCTCGTCCCCGTGCAGCTGCGGCGTGGCGGCCGGACGCTCGGCGGCGCTCTCTCCTGGGAAACGCCAAAGCGCCTTGCACCTTTCGAGCGCCTGAGCCCGTTCTTCGGTCTGCAACCTCCGGCCGAGGTCACCGTGTCTCGTCAGGTGCTGGCCGAACCCGAGCCCGGCCTTTCAGGCAAGACCTGGGCAGCTCTGGCCGACGGCACGCCCCTCGTCACGGCGCAGCGACACGGCAAGGGCTATGTCGTGCTGGTGCATGTGACCGCCGACACGACGTGGTCGAATCTTCCGCTCTCAGGCCTGTTCGTGGACATGCTGCACCGGATCGTCGGCCTCGCCGAACAGAACGCCGTGGCGTCACCGAATACAGGGGCGGGTGGCGTTGGACCCGGCGCCCAGGCTGACGTCGTCGACGCCATCCCGCCGGTGCACACGCTCGACGGGTTCGGTACTCTCGGCTCGCCGCCGGTTACGGCAAAGCCGATCACAGCGCAGTTCAACGGCATCGCCGATGCCGATCACCCGCCCGGGTTCTACGGTACGACGGATGCGTTCGTCGCGGTCAACAGCCTCGGTCCGAAGGACGTGCTGCAGCCCGCCACCTATGCCGGCCTGAACGCCAGGACCGATGAACTGCAGACGGGAGGCCCCATCGATCTGCGTCCCTGGCTTGTTGCTGCAGCGATGACCGCGCTTCTGTTGGATGGAATCGCGTGGCTGTGGCTGTCGGGTGGATTGTCGCTGCCGCTGCGTCGCGTGGCGGCGGGTGCGGCGATCTTTGCCCTTTGCGCGGCCGGCACCCTCTCGCCGCCGCCTACACGGGCCGCGGAGGCCGCACCCGCGGCACTCTCCAAGCGCGACATGGAATCGGTTCTGACGACGCGCCTTGCCTACATCGTTACCGGCGATGCCCAGACCGACAACGCAAGCCGGCTCGGCCTCGTTGCCATCTCGCGTGCGCTCGCCGATCGCACCTCGCTCACCCCTGCAGATCCGATCGGCGTCGATCCTGCCCGCGACGAGCTGACGTTCTATCCCCTGATCTATTGGCCGATCGTTGCCACCCAGCCGCAGCCGGCGCGGGAAGCGGTGCTGAAGATCGCGGCCTTCATGAAAGATGGCGGCACCATCGTTTTCGACACCCGCGACGCGCTGACGAGCCGCCCCAACGGACCGCCCACCCCTGAAGCCGCTTGGCTGCGGCAGCTTCTGGCCGGCGTCGACGTGCCCGAGCTCGAGCCGGTGCCGCGCGACCATGTCATCACCAAGACCTTCTACCTGATCGATGGTTTCGTCGGGCGCACGACGATCGGCCAGACCTGGATCGAGGCGCTGCCGCCGGACGAGGTCAGCGATCCGGCGACCCGGCCGGCGCGTGCCGGCGACGGCGTGTCGCCGATCATCATTACGTCGAACGATCTCGCCGGCGCCTGGGCGGTCGATCGCACCGGCGAACCGCTCTACCCGCTTGTCCCCGGCGGCAACCGACAGCGGGAGCTGGCGCTGCGTGGCGGCATCAACCTTGTCATGTATGCGCTGACCGGCAACTACAAGGCTGACCAGGTGCACGTCAAAGATCTCCTCGAGCGCCTGGGCCACTAGGGACGGACATGACCAGTCTTTCCCTCTCGTTCCAGCCGCTCGTTCCGTGGGTATTAATCGCGGCGTTCGGCCTTGCGGCCGTGGCGCTCGTCGTTGCCGGCCTTCTGGCGCGGCGGCGTGGCAGTCTCGTGCGTGCTGCCGCGCTCGGGCTTGTTCTGTTTGCGCTCACCGATCCCTCCCTCGTGCGCGAGAACCGCGACCCGTTGAAGGACGTGGTCGCCGTCGTGATCGATCAAAGCGGCAGTCAGTCGATCGGCGAGCGCACGGCGCAGACCGAGCGGGTGCGGGCCGAACTCGAGAAAAGCTTGGCGGCACTCGGCAATGTCGAGCCGCGTTTCATCGAAAGCGGCCGTACGGACGCCGAAAATGACGGCACCCGGCTGTTTGCGGCGCTCAACGCCGGTCTTGCCGACGTGCCGCCCGAACGCGTCGCCGGCGCCATTCTCGTCACCGACGGTGTCGTCCACGATATTCCGCCAGGCCCCGAGGCGCTTGGCTTCAAGGCTCCGCTGCACGCCCTGATCACCGGTCACGAGGGGGAACGCGACCGGCGCGTCGAGCTCGTCGAGGCGCCGCGTTTCGGCATCGTCGGCAAGGACCTGACCGTGACGCTGCGCGTGCTCGACACCGGCAGCGGCGGCGAGCCGGTCAACATCGAGGTGCGTCGCGACGGCGCGCCGGTCGCCACCCTCAGCGCCGCCATCGGCGAACCGATCAAGGTCCCGATACGCATCGACCATGCCGGGCCGAACGTCATCGAGATCGCCGTCGCCCCCATTCCGGGCGAGCTCACGACCATCAACAACAAGGCGGTGCTCACCGTCGAGGGCGTGCGCGACAAATTGCGCGTCCTTCTCGTCTCGGGCGAGCCGCATGCGGGCGAGCGGACGTGGCGCAACCTGTTGAAGTCCGACCCGAACGTCGACCTCGTCCATTTCACCATCCTGCGGCCTGTCGACAAGCTCGATGCCACCCCGATCAACGAGCTGGCCCTGATCGCCTTCCCGGTGCGTGACCTGTTCGGACCCAAGATCAGCGAGTTCGACCTGATCATTTTCGACCGCTACGCCAACCAGAGCGTGCTGCCGTCGTTCTATCTCGATGCCATCGTGCGCTATGTTCGCGACGGCGGGGCGCTGTTGATCGCCGCGGGCCCGGATTTTTCGGGACCGGACGGGCTCTACTACACGCCCCTGGGCAACATCAGCCCGGCGCGGCCGGACGGCAACGTGATCGAACAACCGTTCCGGGCGGCCGTCACCGATGATGGCCGCAAGCATCCGGTGACCCGCGGGCTTGGCGGTTCTGACAGCAACCCGCCCGCCTGGAGCGAGTGGTTTCGCCAGATCAGCGCCGAGGTCGCCAAGGGGACCGCGATCATGTCGGGCGCCGATGGGCGGCCGCTGCTGGTCCTGGCGCGAGAAGGCAAAGGCCGCGTCGGGCTGTTGCTGTCCGATCAGATGTGGCTTTGGGCGCGCGGCTTTCGCGGCGGCGGCCCGCATCTCGACCTGCTGCGCCGCCTCGCCCATTGGCTGATGAAGGAGCCGGACCTCGAAGAGGAGGCGCTGCGCGCCAACGTGCGCGGCCGGCAGATCACGATCGAGCGCCAGAGCCTGAAGGAAGAAACCGACCGGGTGACTGTCACCGCGCCCTCAGGTGCCGCGGAGATCGTCGACCTGACGCGGGCCGGGCCGGGCTTGGCGCGCGCCACCTACACGGCCCGCGAGATCGGCCTCTACAGGATGAACGACGGCACGCTGTCCGCCCTCGCCAATGTCGGCCCCGAAAACCCGAAGGAGTTCCAGGACGTCATCTCCACGACGGAGAAGCTGCGGCCGCTCGCTGAAGCAACGGGCGGCACGGTGCGGCGCGTCTCCGCCGGCGGCGACAATGTCATCGTGCCGCGGCTCGTCGCCATGCGCGCCGCACCGGTCTACGGCGGGTCCGATTTCATCGCGATCAAGCGCACTGACGCGAGCGTCGTACGCGGGGTGGCGGTCGTGCCGCTCGGTACCGGGTTGATCGCGCTCCTCGTCCTTCTGGGCGCCATTGTGTTGGCCTGGGCATACGAGGGGTTCAGGCGCTCATCCCGAATTCCCACAGCATAGAATCAAGTCAAAAGGCTCGATTGTCGACTCGCAATTTCGTGCTCATCATTGTCGTCAGAAACGTGATCGCTGATGGCGCGAATCAAGGATGCTTATTTTCGGCGGCAGCTTGCCGATGCATACGGCGACCCGTCGTACGCCCAGACGAGTTCACCTGTTTTCCAATCGAATGTTCCGACGCTGTTT
>JAFAME010000221.1 GCA_019233695.1 Methylobacteriaceae bacterium | reverse complement strand
TTCGCCGCATTTCGCTTCGCTCATGCGGGCTGACTCGCTGCGTTGGCCGCCCCCTTCTCCTGCTTGCGGGAGAAGGTGCCCGGCAGCGCCGGGCGGATGAGGGTGTGCCGCGCAGCGGCTCGCATCCGCGTCCTCCCAGCGCCCTTGTCCGCGATGCTCCGCCCTCATCCGGCGTGCTCCGCATGCCATCTTCTCCCGCAGGCGGGAGAAAGGGGCTCCTGGCTGCTCGAATTATCCAGCCCACCTGAGCAGATTAGCTTTACAGTTTAACTGGCTATGTGATAGTAGTCGGGCATGGCCACTGCCCGAGACCATCAGCGTGTCACGGACGCCTCAGCCTTGGCGCAGGATCTGCGCGCATTGCTGGGCAAGCTGAAGCGCCGGCTGCGCGACCAGGCGCATGTCGGAGACCTCACGCCCACCCAAGTGTCGGTCCTGCTTCGCCTGGAAAAGGACGGCGCGGCAACTGCGTCGACCCTTGCCCGGGCCGAGGGGATGCGTCCGCAATCGATCGCCCCGGTGATCGCCGCGCTGGAGAGCGCCGGCCTCGTCAGCGGCGCGCCGGACCCGGCGGACGGGCGGCAGACCCTCCTCTCGCTCACCGACGCCTGCCGCAAATGGGTCGATGAGGGACGCGCGGCGCGCCAGGACTGGCTGACCCGCATGCTGCAGGCGCGGCTCTCGCCGCAGGAACAGGGCGAGGTCGGCAGGGCCGTCGAGCTGCTCAAGCGGCTCGTCGACGATTGATGGCGGTTCGAGGGCCGCGCGCCCGATCGCATCGCTTGCATCAGAGAGGAGCCCCTGATGGCGTTGACCACCCTTGACCCGAACACGGCGCTGATCGTCGTCGACCTGCAAAAAGGCATTGCCGGCTACCCGTTCGTCCATCCCGTCGGCAAGGTGGTGGAGGCGACGCGTGCCTTGCTGGACGCCTTTCGCAGGCACGGCCTTCCGGTCGTGCTCGTGAACGTCGCCGGCCGCGCCCCGGGCCGGACGGAAGAAGGACCGCGCGCCGGCGTCTCATTTGCCGCAGGCTGGACCGACTTCCTCCCCGAGCTCGATCAGCAGCCAAATGACATCCTCGTGACGAAGCGGACTTGGGGCGCGCTTGCCGGCACTGATCTCGAGGCCCGTCTGAAGGCGCTCCTCGTCACGCAGGTGGTCGTCACCGGGGTTGCCACGTCTGGCGGAGTCGAGGCGACGGCGCGCCAGGCCTATGAGCAAGGCTTCAACGTCACCCTCGCGCTCGATGCCATGACCGACACGCGCCCCGAGGCCCACGACTACAGCATCAGGAACGTCTTCCCGCGGCTCGGCGAGACCGGCACGAGCCGAGCGATCATCGATCTCCTGCCGAGGAGGATCGCCTGAGATGCCCTGGCTGTCGGTCCTGTCCTGTTTCTTCGGCGGCGCCTTCCTCGCCAACGCCATCCCGCACGCCGTCAGCGGCATGATGGGCAGACCGTTCCAGAGTCCCTTCGCCAAGCCGCGGGGAGAAGGTCTTTCCTCGTCGACCGTCAACGTGCTTTGGGGCTTTTTCAACGTCGTCATCGGCTACCTGCTCATCTGCCGCGTCGGCGATTTCGGCTGGCGGAACACCGCCGACGTCGTCGCATTCGGCGCCGGCGCCCTCCTGATCGCGCTGTTTTCCGCCCGGCACTTTGGCCGCTTCAATGGCGGCAACGTGCCGGAGCGTCGATGAAGGCGCCCGTCTCGGGCGCGTTCCGGTCGCTGCGCAGCTTCAACTATCGGCTCTGGTTCGCCGGCGCCTTCGTCTCCAATGTCGGCACCTGGGTGCAGCGGACGGCGCAGGACTGGCTGGTGTTCACAGAGCTCACCCATCACGACGCTTCGGCGGTCGGCCTGGTCATGGCGCTGCAGTTCGGGCCGCAGTTCCTGCTGCTGCCCTGGACGGGCTTTGCCGCCGACCATTTCAATCAGCGCAGGCTGCTGCTCGCCGCGCAGGCGACGATGGGCGGCCTCGCGCTCGCGCTCGGGGCGCTGACGGTCGCCGGCATCGTCGAGCTCTGGCACGTCTACGTCTTCGCCTTCCTGTTCGGCAGCGCCGCGGCGTTCGATGCGCCGGTGCGCCAGACCTTCGTCGCTGAGCTCGTCGGGGACGCGGACCTGCACAACGCGGTAGCGCTCAACTCCACCTCGTTCAATGCGGCACGGATGATCGGCCCGGCCGTCTCCGGCACGGTCATCGCCGCGATCGGCACCGGCTGGGCCTTTTTGACCAACGGCGCCTCCTTCGCTGCGGTGCTGGTCGCCCTCGCGCTCCTGCGCGTCGCCGAGCTACGCCCGAATGCCAGGGCAGCCCGGCTCAGAGGCAGTTTCGCCGCCGGGCTGCGCTACGTCTGGAGACGCCGCGATCTGAAAACGATCCTCGTCATGCTGTTCCTGATCGGCACCTTCGGCCTGAACTTCCCGATCTTCATCTCGACGATGGCGGTCGGCGTTTTCCAGGCCGACGCTCGCGGCTACGGCCTCTTGTCGTCGATCATGGCGATCGGCACGGTGGCCGGCGCGCTTCTCGGCGCCCGCCGTGAGAAGCCCGGGTTCCCGTTGTTGCTGATCGGCGCCGCACTCTTCGGGCTCGGCTGCACGCTGGCTGCCATTGCGCCGGGCTATTGGTTCTTCGCCGCCGCGCTCGTCGTCATCGGCGTGGCGGCGCTCGCCTTCACCAACGCGACCAACAGCCTGATGCAGCTCTCGACCGAGCCGGCCATGCGCGGACGGGTGATGGCGCTGCGCGTCGGCATCGCGCTCGGGGGCACGCCGATCGGCGCGCCGATCGTCGGCTGGGTGGCCAACCATTGCGGGCCACGCTGGGCGCTTGGTGTCGGCGCGGCCTCGGGCTTCGCGGCCACGATCGTGGCCATCATCGCCTTGGCCTGCCGGGCGCCGCGACAATCGCCTTGATCCCCGGTCGAGCGTTTCCGAGATTCGAATTTATTTTCGCCTCATCGCGGGCGGAGCGAAGCAGAGAGCCGGGACCCGGCCCCGGATCCCGGATAGCAGCAAGGCGGCTTGCGGGATGACAATGATCGGTTTCATGGAATCGATGGTCTAAGCCCCTGCTGATGGCCGAGCCCTTGCGCGATCATCACCCTCG
>JAFAME010000383.1 GCA_019233695.1 Methylobacteriaceae bacterium | reverse complement strand
CCAGGCTCGGCGGCCCCAAACGCTTCACTCAGGTTCGGCGCTCAAAATGATCGATCATAAAGCTCAACGCCTACGTGATTCGGGTGATCCGCATCGATCCATCTGTCGCAGGGGGCCGGTTCTCGCTGTTCTACGCCGTCCTGACGGACACGGCAGAGAACGCGCTTGTCATCGTGCAGGATTCGATCCCGCCCGATGATGACTCTGAGGTGACCGAGGGCACCCTGTCGTCGGCGACGGTGAAGGCCATCGGCCTTCGCCCGGGGTTTGCGCATTTGTTGTGATAGCCGGCCGGCTGGGACCGGCGCCGCGGCGAGTGTGCGTTGCGTCAAACCCGCGCACGGCACCGGTTACCGCCGCTCGACGAGCCACAGCTTTTTGCTTCCCCTGTGCTTTTCCGGATTGCGTAAACCGCTATTCTGCGGATACCCTCGGGGGTTAAATTATACCGCCTTATCAAGATGGTGGGCGCGACAGGGATTGAACCTGTGACCCCTACGATGTCAACGTAGTGCTCTCCCGCTGAGCTACGCGCCCGAGCCATGATGGGAGCTGCGGTGCGCTCCCGGCGTCCGTCCGCATATAGCCGGGCGAAGCCCGCTCGCGCAAGCGCAACCGTAAAGGCGCGAAATTGCTTGCGGCTCTATACCGCGACGGAACGCCGGATTGGTGCTGGCGGCCTGACCTGGCCAGGTCTCAGGCAGGCGCCACTCGTCGCGGGTCGGGCCTTGGGCCCAGAATCGCGCTTCGCGTGCGGCCGGTCACCTCCGCAAGCTGCTCGGCAATATCGATGATAAGCCTTTCCTTCCGATGCAGCCGCTCGGCGCATCCAAGCAGCATCTCGTTGATCTCGTTGAGCTCGGCTTTAAGCTTCTCAAGCCCTTGGGTATCAGCAGGCACTCGCTGATCCTGCCTCGGCATCGTACTCCGACGCATTCTCCCGCAGCGCAACAAAAAGCCCTGGCGCCAGCAAAAGTTCCGTGGTTCCGAACGAGATATGGAAGAATTTAGCAGCGTTGCGGATATGCAACAAAGGGAAGGCCCCGCGCCTGCTCCTCAATCGAACAGGCTCGAGACGCTCTCTTCTCTCGAAGTGCGCTGGATTGCCTCCCCGATAAGGTCGGCGATCGAAATGACCCGGATGTTCTTGGCGACGCGCACGGCGGCAGTCGGCATGATCGAATCGGTCAGCACCAGCTCCTTGAGCCTGGAGGCTGCAATGCGCGCCACCGCGCCCCCCGACAGCACGCCATGCGTGACGTAGGCATAGACTTCGCGCGCGCCCATTTCCACCAAGGCATCCGCCGCATTGCACAAGGTGCCGCCCGAATCGATGATGTCGTCGACGAGAATGCAGGTCTTGCCCGCCACGTTGCCGATGATGTTCATCACTTCGGATTCGCCCATCCGCTCGCGCCGCTTGTCGACGATGGCAAGCTGCGCATCGATGCGTTTGGCAAGGGCACGTGCCCGCACCACGCCGCCGACGTCGGGCGAGACCACCATCACGTTCGAGAGATCGAGCTGCTTCTTGATGTCGGCCACCATGACCGGGGCGGCGAACAGATTGTCGGTCGGGATGTCGAAAAAGCCCTGGATCTGGCCCGCATGCAGGTCGACTGTCAGCACGCGGTCGGCGCCGGCGCGGGTGATGAGATTGGCGACCAGCTTGGCCGAAATCGGCGTGCGGCCCATCGCCCGGCGGTCCTGCCGCGCATAGCCGAAATAGGGGAGCACGGCCGTGATGCGGCGCGCCGAGGAGCGGCGCAGCGCATCCGTCATGATCAGCAGCTCCATCAGGTGATCGTTGGCGGGGAAGGACGTCGACTGCACGATGAAGGCGTCCTCGCCCCGCACGTTCTCCTCGATTTGCACGAAGATTTCCATGTCGGCGAAGCGCCGCACCTGGCATCTGGTCAAAGGCTCGCCAAGATATGCGGCGATTGCCTCGGCAAGGGCGCGGTTGGAATTGCCCGCCAGGATCTTCATTTTTCCGGCCATACCGGCGCCCCTGAGCCGCGCTGCAAGGGCGCCGACGCCGCCCGGCCGCGTGGCTGACTACGAGCCGCCGGATTGCCGCATTGCAACAAGGAGATGACGATCGCCTCTTAGCAGCGATGAAACGAGCACACAATACGGTAGAAGCGGGCGGCAGGTGCCGTCCACGGGGAAGGCAAATGCAGCGCAGAGCGCGCTTGCGGCTACTCTGAAGGGGCGTAGCTCAGCGGCTTGCCGGAGGTGGGCGAGGGCTCGGCAAAGGCGGTGACGGCGGGCTCGGCGGCGACGGCCGCCACGTTCGCGGATGGGCGCGCTGCCGCAGCGATCGCCTCGGGCGTCGCTGCAAGGAAACTCGCGAGGTCGTCGGCACTCTTGGCCGCGACGCTCTGCAGCGTCGCATCGTCGACGGCATTCCACGGGTCGCGTGCAGCGCCCTTCACCACGACCGAATCTGTCACCCGCTGGGCGCGCTGATGGCGCGAGTCGAAGATATCCCAGACGTAGGCAATCGCGGTTCCGTTCTCCGCCAGATAGGCGGTGAGGTACCCGCGCACAAAATAGCGGGCGGATTTGGGGTCGGCGATGGTGATCTCGCGCCCGCTCGCCTCGGCCACTAGGTCCTTGGCAAACCGGCCCGACAGCGCCGGCGGTGGCCCTTCGAGGCTGGTGAAGGCGACGGCGGCACCCCGCGGGCTGATCGCGGCGCCCTTGTCGGCGGCGGGGTCGCTGACGCTTGCCTTCAGCCGCGTGTCAGTTCTGCTGTCGAGGCAGCCGCCGAGCACGAATGCGAAAGCACACACCACAAGCCCCCGCCAGGGGCGGCCGCAAACGATCGACATGCTCGACGCCTCCGCTCGGGATCGTTGTCCCCGCGGTTTCTCGTTGAGCTACAGCTAGCGCCAATTGCCGGCGCGGTCTAGATCAGGGTGCCATGAGGCCTCCTGCACAATTCTCGTTCTGCTCTGCTGCGCTCCGGCGCGCGGAGCGAACGAGGCCGCCCTCGACGCGCTCGTTGTCGCCTACCCGGATCAGCTCTCACGCCACGATGCCGAACGCGTGCATTTCAAGGACGGAACCAGCCTGCCTGTGTTGGACGGCAGGCCCGACAAGCCGTTCGAGGAGATGACCAGGCACGGATCGATCCTCGATCAATTCAAGATCGCCTATCCGAAGGGGGCGCCGGCCGCGCCGCAGGGATGGTGCGCCCGATTCAATCGCTCCTTGCCGCCCGTCCAGTCATGGTGAAGAGGCCTGGCCGCGGCCGGATTTCACCTCACGACGAGGTTGAGGTTGGCGGCGTTGAGGGGTTCTGCACCCGAAGCGCCGACGAGCGACGTGCGGCCAAGGCACATCGCCGTTTCGCTCGCCGAATCCATCAGGATCATATGGGCAAAAAACACCTGGTTTTCGCCGATCACCCAGTCGTTGCCTTCATAGAACATTGGCGGATCCATCCATGAGGGCGTGAACTTCGCGCCGAGCGAATAGCCGCAGGCGTTCAGGCGGTGCTCGGCAAGTCCTCTGGCATCGAAAATGCGCGCGTGCGCGGCAAAGACGTCTGCGGCGGTGCGGCCGGGGCGAAGCTCGGCCTCGCAGGCAAGCAGCGCCTCGCGGGCAATCTCGTGGTAGGGCCGGTGAAGGGGCCTTGGCTCGCCAACGACATGCGTGCGCATGATGGCGGCGTGGTAGTGGCGGAAGGCACCTGCGAATTCGAGCGTGATCTGGTCATTGTCATCGAGCCTGCGGCGACCGGCCTTGTAGCGGCAAAGCAAGGCATCGGCGCCCGATCCGATGATGAACTCGTTGCCCGGGTAGTCGCCGCCCGCCGAGAAGATCGCTGCGTGCTGTGCGGCGAGGATTTGGCCTTCGTCGACCCCCGGCGCGATGAGGCGTTTGGCGGCCTCGTCCGCCGCGTCGGAAAGACGCGCCGCCTCGCGGACGTAGGCGATCTCTTCAGCCGATTTGGTCACGCGCAGATGGGGAACGAGGCGCGAGGCCTCGATGAGGGTCGCAAAGCCGTCGAGCGCCGCCTCCACGCGGCGGCCGTTGAAATGCGTGAGTCCGTAAGCGTCGGTCTCGATGCCGAGGCGCTTGCCCCTGGCGCCGAGCGATTCGAGCAGTGCGCGCAGGTCCTTTGCCGGATCGGCTCCCGCCGCATCCTTCCAGATGCGGATGTCGGCGATGTTCGAGGTGTGCTGCGCCTGGCGGAGGTCGGCCGAGCGCGTCAGGAGCGCAGTTCGCCCATCTGCGCCGACGAAGAGGCACTGGAAGAAGCAGAAACCGAAGCTGTCGTAGCCGGTCAGCCAATACATGCTTTCCTGGGCAAAGAGCAGCATGCCGTCGAGATCGCGGGCCGCCATTTCGTGCGACAGGCGGGTCCGGCGGGCGCTCATTTCGGCAGCCGAGAAGTGAATGGTCATGCGGGGCTCTGCGCGGGTCCGGGTTCGACTTACCTACACTCTTCCCTCCCAACGGCGTAGCGCATAGATCTCGGCCATGACCCGTCCGCCGGTCCCGATCACCGAAGATGCTGCTGCCGCCGAGCCGTCGGCGGCCGAGCTCGATTTGCCGCCGGATGGGCTCGACGGCGAAGACGGCGATGATCCCTCTTCGGCCGATACCGAATCCGTCATCGATCTGGAGCTCGATGATGCGAGCGCGGCGCCTGCGGCGGTGCGCCGCGGCGTTGCCGTCATTCGCGACACATGGAAGACGCTGCCGATGGGCCCCGGTGTCTATCGCATGCTGGCCGCCGACGGCGAGGTTCTCTACGTCGGCAAGGCGCGGTCGCTGAAGAAGCGCGTGGCAAGCTACGTGCGTGCCGTCGGCCAGTCCAATCGCACCGCCCGGATGGTTGCGGCGACCGCGGCGATGGCCTTCGTAACCACCCGCACCGAGACGGAAGCGCTGCTCCTCGAGGCCAATTTCATCAAGCAGATGAAGCCGCGCTTCAACGTCCTGCTGCGTGACGACAAGTCATTCCCCTATATCCTCGTCACCGGCGATCATCCCGCCCCGCAATTGACCAAGCACCGGGGCGCGCGCTCGCGCAAAGGCGACTATTTCGGCCCCTTCGCCAGCGTCTGGGCGGTCAATCGCACGATCAACGCGTTGCAGCGCGCCTTTCTCTTGCGCACGTGTTCCGACAGCTATTTCGACAACCGGACGCGGCCGTGCCTGCTCTATCAGATCAAGCGCTGCTCGGCGCCGTGCACCGGCGAAATCGCACCGCAGGATTACGCCGATCTGGTGCGCCAGACCCGCGATTTCCTGTGTGGAAAAAGCACGGCCGTGCGCGAACGCCTGGCCGCGGACATGGCGAGCGCCGCGCAGGAACTGGCATTCGAGCGGGCCGCCCGGCTGCGCGACCGCATCGCCGCGCTCTCGGCCATCCAGGGGGCGCAGGGTATCAATCCGAAGACGGTCGAGGAGGCCGACGTCTTTGCCGTGGGCGAACAGGCCGGGCAGTTCTGCGTCGAGGTGTTCTTCTTCCGCAATTGCCAGAACTGGGGCAATCGCACCTATTTCCCCCGCGCCGACCGAAGCCTGACGCCGGGCGAGGTGCTCGATTCGTTCCTCGCCCAATTCTACGAAGACAAGCCGGCGCCCCGCCTTGTCCTGCTGTCGCATGAGGTCGAGAGCCGCGAGGTACTCGCCGACGCGCTCACGACGCGCGCCGGCCACAAGATCGAGGTCATCGTGCCGCAGCGCGGCGAGAAGAAGGACCTCGTGGATCATGCCGCCCAGAACGGTCGCGAGGCGCTCGGCCGCAAGCTGTCCGACACGGCGGCGCAGGAAAAGCTCCTGGCGGCGCTCGCCTTCGCGTTCGGTCTCGACAAGCGGCTGCGCCGGGTCGAGGTCTACGACAATTCCCACATCATGGGCGCCAATGCGGTCGGAGCGATGATCGTTGCCGGCTCTGCCGGCTTCATGAAGACGCACTATCGCACCTTCAACATTCGCGGTGAGGATCTGACGCCCGGCGACGACTACGGCATGATGCGCGAGGTGCTGCGCCGCCGCTTCGCCCGGCTGATGAAGGAGGAGCCGAGGGCCCGGCCGGACGCGAATCACTCCCCCCAGGGGGGACAGGCAGGGGTGGGGGTGGTGCCAGATCCGGGAGGATATCGAGGCGCGGCGGCCGTGACAGCTCCTTCATTCCTTGGCCCCTCCCCGCAAGGGGGAGGGGAACGCTTGGCGAGCGGGTCTGAACCCGATCAGCCGCCGGACCTTCCTCAAAACAATGGCGCGGCGGAGAGCGAGGCCGTCGCGACCGAAGCCTTCCCGGCCTGGCCTGATCTGATCCTGATCGATGGCGGCAGGGGGCAGGTCGAAGCCGCGCGCGCGAGCCTCGACGAGCTTGGCGTGACGGGCGTGAGCATCGTCGGCATCGCCAAAGGTCCGGATCGCAATGCCGGCCGCGAGACGTTCCTCGTCCCCGGCCGCGAGCCGTTCAAGCTCAGCCCGCGCGATCCCTCGCTCTACTTCGTCCAGCGCCTGCGCGACGAGGCGCACCGGTTCGCCATCGGCACGCATCGCGCCCGCCGCAAGAAGCAGCTGACGAAGAGTCCGCTCGACGAGATCAGCGGCATTGGCCCCGCCCGCAAGCGCGCCCTTCTCCACGCATTCGGCACCGCCAAGGCGATCGCGCGCGCGGCCCTGCCCGACCTCGAACGCGTGCCTGGCATCAATGCGGCGACCGCCAGGCTTGTCTACGACTTCTTTCACGAGAGCGGCCGCTAAGCCTTCCTTGGTCATCCCGGAAGCGCGAAGCGCTCTCGGGGATCCGGGACAAGCTCATGAGAAGGAAGATGTCCCGGTACCGGCTCTCTGCGCACCGCCCTGCGGTGCTTCGGCCGGGATGACATCTCGCAGGCAAATTCTTCACATGCTCCTTCGCTGGACAAGCGGACCTGAACGCCTCTATTGACGCGACGCAACATGGCATGTTCCCTCTGCCCATGGCCTTTCCCACGACCCGCCCGACCTCGGCACCGCGCGCCCCGGCCCGGCCGTGGAGCCTCCCCAACATCCTGACCTATGGCCGCGTCCTTGCCGTGCCGGTCGTGGTGGCATGCCTCT
>JAFAME010000294.1 GCA_019233695.1 Methylobacteriaceae bacterium | reverse complement strand
GCGGCATCGATCTCGTCTTTCCGCATCATGAGAACGAGCTGGCGCAGACGCGCTGCGCCTTCGGCCACCAGGTGATGGCCAACGTTTGGATGCACAACGGCCATCTCCAGGTCGAAGGCGAGAAGATGTCGAAATCGCTCGGCAATTTCGTCACGATCAGGGAATTGCTCACCACGGACGCCTTTGGGGGGGTGGCCTGGCCGGGGGACGTCGCGCGACTTGCGATGCTCAAAACACATTATCGCGAGCCAATTGATTGGAGAGTCGATAGCTTAGAGACTGCTCGGAAGGAACTCCTTAGTTGGGCAGAATTGATCACCACGCAATTTCCTGAAGGCATACATGGTGTTCCAACCAAGCTCGACGATATTTTCGCGGAGACGGCAATTACGGACGACATGAATACCCCGTCAATGATGACTCGTTTGCACGAAATGTTTCAGCTTTCGAAAAAGGACACGGGCACACTGAATTCTTGGGTTAGCACCCTCAAGTGGCTTGGGTTCCGAAATTTGGATAGACCTGGGTTTTTTCATCCTCACTTCATAGGCAACCTATTTGAGAGTGGCCCTCAGATGGATCTGACGACCCAGAGGCAGGTTCTCGTTTACCGAACCCTTTTGGCAAATGATCGGCTGGATGCTGCAAACACTGTGCTCCGCGGCATTGAGGCGAAGGGCTTTATCGTCAAATCCAGTGATCGCGGTGTGGTCTCCGTTACCAATGAGACCGGAGCCGATTTCGAGGAGCGGATTGAGAAGCAGGTCGAACTTCGTAGGACAGCCCGCCAAGCCGGAGATTGGGCCAGAGCTGATGAAATCCGTAGAAACTTACTCGATGAAATGAATGTAGCGCTCAAGGATAACAAGGACGGCACAACCACGTGGGAGGTGAAACGGTGATCACCTCAGAAAAGCGCGCGCAACCCCTCTCCCAGAGGGAGAGGGTGGTCGCGGAGCGACCGGGTGAGGGGTTTCCGACTCCGCCGTTCGCTGCCGCCGTTTCATCATGCATCGAGCAAGGATCGTATCCCCTCACCCGGCGTCTTCGACGCCACCCTCTCCCGCCGGGAGAGGGCAGGCGCCCCCTCTCCCGCCGGGAGAGGGTGGTCGCGGAGCGACCGGGTGAGGGGCGCGCCTACCTATCGTCGTCGGGGGAATGGCTCCCGGGGCGCGCGCGCCCGCGCGACATCGGCTCCCCGGCGGATCTCCTCGATCACCCACGCGAGCCGCTCTTTAATTTCGTCGTTGGTGAAGCGAAGCTCCAGGAACCCGTGGCGCTCGACGAGGTCGCGGCGATCGCGGTCGAGCTCGGCTTGATGGAGATGCTGCCTGCCGTCGATCTCAATCGTCAGACCGAGGTCGTAGCAGCAGAAATCGACAATGAAGCCCGCGATCGGGACCTGACGCCGGAATTTCAAACCGTCCAGCCGTCGATTGCGCAACTGTTGCCAAAGCGTGTCCTCCGGCCCCGTACTGTTCGCTCGAAGCCGCCTCGCAATTTGGTTTTGTGGCGCAACCATGGGGCGAAGCTTCGCCCAACTTTTCGATCCGCACAATACATGGCTCGACCTTGTCGAGGCTCAACGCACGGCCGGGTGGCCCCTCACCCGGTCGCTCCGCGACCACCCTCTCCCGCTGGGAGAGGGGCTGCGCCTATGAAGTCATGACGCGCGAGCGCCTCTGTCTTTATGACACGACGCTGCGCGACGGAGCGCAGACGACCGGCGTCGACTTCTCGCTCGAAGACAAGCGGGCAATTGCGGTGCTGCTCGATGGCCTCGGCATCGACTACATCGAAGGCGGCTATCCCGGCGCCAATCCGCTCGATACGGCATTTTTCGCGCAGCGGCCGCCAGTCCGGGCGCAGTTTGCCGCCTTCGGCATGACCAAGCGGGCCGGGCGCTCGGCCGCCAACGATCCCGGCGTCGCGGCCCTGCTCGATGCCACGGCCGACGCCGTCTGCTTCGTCGCCAAGAGCTGGGACTATCACGTCCGGGTCGCGCTCGGCACGAGCCTCGACGAGAATCTCGATTCGATTGCCGACAGTATCAAGCTTGCCCGGGCGCGAGGCCGCGAAGTCATCCTCGATTGCGAGCATTTTTTCGACGGCTACAAGGCGAATGCCGGCTATGCGCTGCAGTGCGCCCAGACCGCGCACGAAACCGGCGCCCGGTGGGTGATCCTGTGCGACACCAATGGCGGCACGCTGCCGCACGAAGTCGAAGACATCGTGCGGGAGGTGGCGCGCCATGTGCCGGGATCGCATCTGGGCATCCATACGCACAACGACACCGAGCACGCCGTAGCCAACACGCTTGCGGCCGTGCGCGCCGGCGCGCGCCAGATCCAGGGCACGCTGAACGGCCTCGGCGAGCGCTGCGGCAATGCCAATCTCGTGTCGATCATCCCGACCCTGCTGCTGAAGAGGGAATATTCCGAGCGCTTCGAGACCGGCATATCGCACGAGCAGCTAGCGACCCTTACGAAAGTCTCGCACACCCTCGACGAGCTCCTCAATCGCGCGCCCTATCGCCATGCCCCGTACGTCGGCGCCAGCGCCTTCGCGACGAAGGCCGGCATTCATGCCTCGGCCGTGCTGAAGGACCCGCCAACCTACGAGCACGTGCCTCCGGAGACGGTCGGCAACCATCGCCGGTTGCTGGTCTCCGATCAGGGCGGAAAATCGAACGTGCTGGCCGAGCTCGAACGGCTCGGCATCGACGTGCGCAAGGACGATCCGCGCGTCATGCGGCTGCTCGACCAGCTGAAGGAGCGCGAGGCGCTCGGCTATGCCTACGAGGGCGCCGAGGCCTCCTTCATCCTCCTTGCCCGTCGCGTTCTCGGCAAGGTGCCGCAATATTTCACCGTCGAGCGCTATCATGTCGGTGTCGAGCGCCGCTACAACGCCAGGGGCGACCTCGTCACGGTCGCCGAGGCGATCGTCAAGGTCACGATCGACGGCGAGACCCTGATCACGGCGGCGGAGGGCAACGGCCCGGTCAACGCGCTCGATGTCGCATTGCGTAAGGACCTCGGCAAGTACCAGCGGTTCATCGAGGATCTCGAACTCACCGACTACCGGGTGCGCATCTTCCAGGGCGGATCGGACGCCGTCACCCGCGTGCTGATCGAGTTCTCCGATGCCGCCGGCAGCCGCTGGTCGACGGTCGGGGTCTCGGCCAACATCATCGATGCCTCGTTCGAGGCGCTCGTCGATGCCATCACCTACAAGCTGCTGATGTCGGGCGCGTAGAAGGGCTTCTCTCGTCGTTGCTCATTCGGGCGCGCCCCCTCTCCCCGCAGGGCGGGGAGAGGGCGGGGGTGAGGGGCCGCGCGACTAGCTCCGACGACTGTCGCGCACGCCGCAGGACGGCGCTGGAGCAAGCACTGAGGCCAATCGCCAGGCCCCTCACCCTAACCCTCTCCCCGCAGGGCGGGGAGAGGGGATTTCCTACAGCCGTGCGCTGAGCGCCTTGGCGCGTGCTTCTTCGGGCTGGCGCGCCGTGGCACGCTCCAACATCGGCAGGATGTCCTCGATCGTCTCGGCGACGAGGTAGTGGATCTCGAAGTCGCCCCACACGAATCCGTATTCGCGCATATGCGCGAGCAGGCTCAGGAGCGGGCGCCAGAAGCCGCCGATGTTGGCGATGAGCACCGGCTTGACGTGCCGTTCGAGCTGCACCCAGGTCAACTGTTCGACGAGTTCCTCGAGCGTCCCGATGCCGCCGGGGAGTGCCACGAAGGCATCGGCCTTCTCGAACATGAGCCGCTTGCGCGTGTGCATGTCGGGAACGATGATGAGCTCCTGGGCGGCTTCCAGCATGTGTTCCTTCTCGGCAAGGAAGCCCGGGATCACGCCGGTCACGCGGCCGCCGTGCGCGAGCGCGGCCTGCGCTGCAGCCCCCATCAGTCCGCGCTTGCCCCCGCCATAGACGAGGCCGATGCCGGCTGCGGCGAGGATGGCGCCAAACCGCGCGGCCGCACGCAGATAAGCCGGTTCGCTCCCCGTGCTCGAGCCGCAATAGATGCAGATGTTTTGAATGGCGCTCATGCGCCTTTGTCGCCTGCAGGTCTCGCCAGGGTCAATCGCCGAGTTGCCGCGCCGGTTCGATTTCGCAAGGTCGCCCGGGACAACCGTTAGCATGGCGACAAGAAAGCCTGAGGCGACGGTCTCCGGCACAAGCTGCCGGGACCGCCGCCCCACGACGTCCGGGCGATGTTACTGCACGACCTCTCCGTGCAGGGTGAGGTCGAGACCTTCGCGCTCGACTTCCTCGCTGACGCGCAGCCCGATCACCGCGTTGATGATCGCAAGAATGATCAGCGAGACCACGGCGTCATAGACGAACACGATGGCAACGCCGATGATCTGGTTGATCACCTGCGGCGCATTGCCTTCGATGAGACCGGAGGTTCCGCCATATTCGTTGATCGCGAAGACGCCGGTGAGGATCGCGCCGGCGGCGCCGCCGACGGCATGGACGCCGAAGCAGTCGAGGGCATCATCGTACCCGAACATCCCCTTCACCCAGGTGACGGCGATGTAGCAGATGATGCCGGCGGCAACGCCGATGGCGAGCGAGCCGGCAGGGCCGACGAAGCCCGAGGCAGGCGTGATTGCGACAAGCCCTGCGACGGCGCCCGAGCAGATCCCGACGATCGTCGGCTTGCCGCGATGCAGCCATTCGAAGAACATCCAGGTGAGCCCGGCGGTGGCGGTCGCGACCTGCGTGACGGTCATCGCCATGCCGGCCTGCACGCCTGCGCTCACGGCCGAGCCGGCGTTGAAGCCGAACCAGCCGACCCACAGCAGCGAGGCGCCGATGAAGGTGAGCACCACGTTATGTGCCGGGCCGGTGTCCTTGCGCCTGCCGAGCATGAGAGCGCACATCAAGCCGGCGGTGCCGGAATTGACGTGCACCACCGTGCCGCCGGCGAAGTCGAGGACGTGGAACTTCGCGTCAGAATTGGCGCTGTTGAGGAAGCCGTCCGGGCCCCAGACCCAGTGGGCGACCGGGGCATAGACGAAGACCGCCCACAACCCGATGAACCAGAGCATCGCCGAGAACTTCATGCGCTCAGCGAACGCGCCGGCGATCAGGGCGGGGGTGATGATCGCGAACGTCATCTGGAAGATCGCATAGACGGTCTCGGGGATCGTCGGAGCAAGCGGGTTCGGATTGCCGACGCCGCCATTGTTGATGTCGCTGAGAATGCCCTGGAGGAAGGCGCGCGAGAGGCCGCCGACGAAGGGTGTCCCGCCCGTGAACGACATGCTGTAGGTCACGACTGCATAAAGCACGGTGACGAGACAGGTGACTGCAAAGCTCGTCATGACGGTGTCGCCGACGTTCTTCTTGCGCACCATGCCGCCGTAGAAGAGGCCGAGACCGGGCACCGTCATCATCAGGACGAGCGCCACCGAGGCGAGCATCCAGGCGGTGTCGCCGCTGTTGGGCGTGCAGCCCTTGAGCTGGGCCGGGACGGCAGCTGTCTTGTCGGTTTCGGCAACCGCGGCCGCGCACACTGGCGGCGCGGTCGGGGCGGGCTTTGCCGCGGGTGCCGCAGCAGCGGCAGCAGGCGCTCCCGGCGCAGCCGGAGCGGCGCCGGGCGCCGGCGCCGGAGTGTTGGCACCCGGCGCGGCGGGCGTCGCTTCGGGAGCAGGCGTGGTGGTTTGCGCGAACGAGACGCCGATCGGAACAATCTTCATGAAGGCGGCAATAAGGAGCACGCAAGCAAGAGCAATCAGCCCCACGCGCGCGGGTTTTCTGAACGTCATAGTCCAACTCCTGTCGATGGACGGTGGGTGGGGTTCAAAGCGCTGCGTCATCGGTTTCGCCGGTACGGATGCGCACCGCGTGTTCGAGGCTCGACACGAAGATCTTGCCGTCGCCGATTTCGCCGGTTTTAGCGGTCGCCAGGATGGCCTCTATGACCTTGTCGGTCTGACTGGCGGCGACGGCGACCTCGATCTTGAGCTTGGGTAGGAAATTCACGGCGTATTCGGCGCCGCGGTAGATCTCGGTGTGGCCGCGCTGGCGGCCGTATCCCTTCACCTCGGTCACCGTCAGGCCGGCGATGCCGAGCTTGGTCAAGGCCTCGCGCACATCATTGAGCTTGAACGGTTTGACAATGGCGGT
>JAFAME010000287.1 GCA_019233695.1 Methylobacteriaceae bacterium | reverse complement strand
GAGCCCGATCCGAGAATCCCCTGCTATGCCTTCGGACCGGCTAGCGCTCTTGAGGCTAGGAAAATAGGTTGAAATGGGTGTGCAGCGACGTCAGGACTTTCGAGTGCTCGCCGGACCTGGGTCGCTATTTCCGCACGGTATGTGTCTATTTTGGCGCTAGCGTGAAGATTGTCGACGCATCGATCTGAATAGTGCGCACCGGATTTCCCGGCGGCCATTCTTCTCCCGGCCCGGCAGTACCGCCTGAACTGCCGTCTCAAACAGCGCCGGCGGTCTTGACATCCTGTCGTCCGGATTGCGCTGCCGAGCCCGCGGCTCTTTCGCAGAGCGCAGCGAGATTGGCGATCGATCGGGCGAAGCAGGCGGTGAGCTTGCGTTCGACGAACGCCTTGAAGACGAGCCGCGCGATCGCGTTGCTGTCAGAAAGAAACTCGACCACGAGATCGGTCTTGCCGTCGGCGACGCGGATCAGCAGCCAGCGCAGCGCGAACGTCCGCTTCAGATCAGTCTCCCACAGCTCGAAGGCCGTGTCGGTGTTGGCCATCGCGCTGGTCATTACCGCGATGTCGCCGGCCGCGCGAACATATCGGTGGGTCGTCCCGATGCAATTCGCACTGTCGCCCGGCAACTCGACCCTGACGATCCCGTCGACCCATTGCATCCGACCGGGCAGGTCGATGACCGTCTGGGCGACATGCTCGATCGGCGCCTCGATCCGCTGCGTCAGCCGCTTCATCACATGCGGCCGCGCAAGACGGACGGGCGTCGGCGGCTCGACCTTCACCTCGTTGCGGTACGGCTCCAGCGCCTTGAAGTAATACTCGACGGTGCCGAGAGCGTCGTAGGTGTCCGCGCCGGTGACAAAGGATGCGATCTCACGATCGCCGTCGGCAACGCCTGCCAGGGTCGCATGCGTCACGAGCAGGTACTCGACGACCGCGACCGAGTTCTTGAGCAGCCGATGCGCGACGATGATGTCCCTGCCGATGAACTTCGAGTGGTCCTTCACCTGCATGACGCGCGCGGCGCCGAAATGCGCGACCATCTTCAGCGTGATGCAGGGCACGGCGGAGCAGGCGCCGCACGGGCACACGTTCGTGAACGCGAACTTTCTCAGATAGGCGTGCAGCGCCAGGTACATCGCTTTGGCCTGCTGCACGAGCTCCCGCAACGTCGGCGGCGTGCCTGGACGATAGAACAGGACGGCATCGCCCTCGAACTCCGCCACTTTCAAGCCGATCGCGTTGGCGTCGACGAGAAGTTCGAGCAGTTCCTTGATGATGTGCTGGCTGTGGCGGATCTCCGTCTCGGTGACGAACTTCGTGAAGCCGCCGAGATCGGGGATGAAGAACAGAACCGCGTCGGCCGCCGGCGTCGCCATGCATCGCCTCCCCGAAGTGCTCGCGAGTGGTCACGACGGCCCGGCCGTCGCCTCGGTCGCCCTCAGCCAGCGTAGCCCGGATGGAGCGAAGCGCAATCTGGGGTTGCTGCGCCGCAGCCCCGCAGCATCATATGCGACCACACCCCGCCGGGGCATTTCAAACTCCGGCTCGTTGGGGCGGAAGCCGCCCCGGTTTTCGCTGCGCTCCATCCGGACTACGGGAATCGCCTCCTACACCCGCCAGGGTTTCGACCCGCCCACCGGCAAGCACCATCAGAATCTTTCCAAAGTCGGTCGGAATGCTGAGATGGGAACAGATGTGCCGGTATGTCTGGACATGCAAGAGTCCATCTTCATGGGCGACAACGAGCCAGCGATCGCCTGTAAAGTCCTTTGGCGGGCGATGGTCTGTTGCCTCGCCGAGGAGCTGGAGGAACGATTGCGTCACATGCAGGAGGACTTCCGGATCTGAATCGGGATTGTGCATGAAGCCGATCACCTTCGACATCCGTATTGGGGCGCCCTTCACAAGCCGAATCCGGATCTGGTTTCCGTGGATCTTGTCCTCGGCCTCGACCGGCGCGGGCCGGCGGGCAAGACACATCCGGATCCTGTCTTCCAGAGCCGCAGCCGTCTTCGCGGGCAGCCGAATGGGGGCCGTGATCGTGACGACGACCGCCTCGCCGTCCGGCACGGCCTCGCCCAAGGCTTGCACGCGTCCGACGGTTCTGAGCACGGCCTTGTCGAACCGCAAGCGAGGCGTCCCAAAACCGTCCCGTACAGCGAACCTCTCGCTGATCGCGGCGACTTCGACCGCAATTCGCTTTCCGGAAATCATCATGCAGGCGTCAGCCCAGTCGCTGCCCCCTTTTTCCCAGGTCGCATTGAAGAGCCCGGCGACAGCATCGAGGGCCGCCCGCTCCTGCTGGTTCAGCTCACGCACGAGCCCTGCCGTTCAAGCTATGCTGACTCTCTCGGTTTGCTCCGAGACATTGTAACGCGCAGCCCGCCTAGCCCGGATGGAGCGAAGCGCAATCCGAGGCTGCCGCGCTGTAGCACATGAGACACATTTTGCCGGTGTACTCGGGCGATCTGTTCCTTGCGGCGGCCGTCGCCCCGGATTTCGCTGCGCTCCATCCGGGCTGCAGCTACCTGTCAGAGGGCCGGTTCGGAGTGGTAGAACGGCACGGTCTGCGCGATGAATTGCTGGGTCGATCGATCCCGTGCGAGGAGGTGATAGCCGCCCGCCGGCAAGTCGGGAGCGATGTCGAGGGTGACCGATCCGCTGCCACCGGCGTCAAGGAGCGTGCCGTCCGAGGCTGCCCCGCTGGTCTGATTGACGAAAACGATCTCGGTGTTGGCCGGCAGATTGGCGTAGGTCGCGGTGACGTTCTGCACCGTCTGGCTCACGTAGGTCAGGTTTGGCGTCCCGGATGTCATGGCGTGGTCCATTGCTTCACCGACTGGGGCCGGTGTCACCCACTTAGGGCGGCATCACCGGCTCGGCGATGCGCCAAGCGCGCGCTCACCTCCTCCGGAGCTAGCCGACGTTCCAACACCGCAATCGCACATAGCTACGGCGCGGGCGGCGTGGCCGGAGGGCAGCCACCAGACAAAGCCAGACGGCCCCACGCCTGTCCGGCGTGAGGCACCGTAACTCCAACCGACCTGTTTCAGCTCGCGACCTGGGTCGCACCCGGTCTTACCAGCGGCGCCACCAGCCCCGCCGGCCCCACCAGCCCCTGCGGCCCCCCCACCAGCCACGGCCGCCCCACCAGCCGCGACGCCAGCCCCAGCCCCAATAGGCCTTGGCGGGCGTTGACGACGTGGCGACTGCCGCCGCCGAAATTCCGGCGACCGACAAGGCATAGGTGCCGATCTGGGCAGTGCCCCAGATCGCCACCAACGCAATGACGGCCATGCCCCGGACCACCCCGCGCGACGCTGCGTTGAGAACGTTGACAATCGAGTGTGTCATGTTGCCACCCTTCTCCCGTCGATGGTCAAAGTATCCCGCAACCATGCGCGGGTCAATCCGTGCGGCGGATCGGCAGCAACGGCGGAGCGCTCATGAATAACAAGCCCATCTATGTGCTCGGGATCAATGCCTACGACCATGACGTAAGCGCCTGCCTGCTTCGCGACGGCAAGATCGCGTTTGCCATCACCAAGGAGCGCATCACCCGCAAAAAGCATGATCATGGCTTTTATCAGAAGGCCGTCGACTACTGCCTGAATGCCGAGGGCATCTCGCTCGCCGACGTCGACCTCGTGGTGCGCAACTCGTACGTGCTGCCGGTCGAGGACATCGAGGTCCGCCTGGTGTCGCAGTTCATCCCCGAGGCGATGGACGAGGACGAATGGGTCAGTCCGGACCGCAGTCCGCTGTTCCTGTCGAAGTCCGACAAAGTCATCTCCATCTCGCACCATCTGGCGCACGCCTACAGCGCCTTCGCGGTCTGCCCATACGATGAAGGGGTGGTGATGGTGGCCGACGGCGTCGGCAATTATTGCGCCGACATCGCCGAGCCCGGGCAGCTGACCGAAGGCGTCAATCCGCTCGCCCGCGAGTCGGAGAGCTATTACCGGTTCCGCGGAACCGACATCCAAACATTGAAAAAAGTCTGGCTCAATCCGACCCGCGGCGTGCTCAGCGATGAATTCTTCTACATGCCGGGCCTCGGGGCGGTCTACAGCCGCGTTTCCTCCTACATCTTCGCCAATTGGAACAAGTGCGGCGAGGTGATGGGGCTTGCTCCTTACGGACAGCCGGGCGCGGTGACGCCGCTCCTCGAGCTCAAGGATGGCGAGCTCGCCTTTCGCCACTGGGGCCTCGAGTTCGACAAGCCGTACTGGCCGGGGCGCGACCAGAACTGGGAAGCAAGCCCGTCCATGCAGCATTGGAAGGATATCGCCTGGCGGGTGCAGGACGACACCGAAAGAGTGCTCATCGAGCGGGCGAAATGGCTGCGCGAAACGACCGGCGCCAAGAACCTGTGCATGGCAGGCGGCGTGGCGCTGAACTGCGTCGCCAACGGCCGCATCGTGCGGGAGGCGGGGTTCGAGAACGTATGGATCCAGCCGGCGGCGGGCGATGACGGCATTGCCATCGGCTGCGCCTACTACGGTCATCTCGCCATTCTCAAGCAGAAGCGCGGATTCGTGATGGAGCATGCCTATCTCGGCATCGAATATGCCGAGAAGGCGGTGCACCAGGCCGCCGGCACTGGCCTTGCCCGGCTGCGGACCAAGCGTAACATTTCAGCGAACATCTGCCGCGACGCGGCCAGGCTTTTGGCGGAGGGTCACATATTCGGCTGGTTCCAGGGCCGGTCCGAATTCGGGCCCCGGGCGCTCGGCAACCGCAGCATCATCGCCGACCCGCGCGACCCCGCAATGAAGGACAAGCTCAACAAGCGGGTCAAGCACCGGCAGTCCTTCCGACCCTTCGCACCGATCGTCCTTGCCGAACGCGCCGCCGAAATCTTCGAGGGTGACGAGGAATCGCCCTTCATGCTGGTGGTCAAGCGCGTGAGGCGCGAGTGGAGCGACAAGATCCCCGCCATCGTCCATGTCGACGGCACGGCGCGGGTGCAGACGGTTCGCCAGAACCACAATCCGCGCCTCCACAAGCTTCTCAAGGAATTCGAGGCGCTGACCGGCGTGCCGGTGTTGCTCAACACCTCACTCAACGTCAGGGGCGAGCCGATCGTCGAGACGCCACGCGATGCCGTTGCCTGCTTCCTCGGCACTGGGATCGACTATCTCGTGCTCCACGACATGCTGATCGCCAAGAACCCGTTGCATCGGATTCTTGCGCCGTTCGCGGGCGCCTATGCCGAGATGTCCACTGTGGTCAGGAGGGGCTTGGCAGTGGAGATCGGGGACTAACGGTCGAAGGAAGCCCTCTGTGACCTCGTCCGCCGACCAAACATTGGACTTGCATGGCAGGTCCGGTGCAGTTCGCTTTGATCGCCGTAGCGCAGCGGGCTATATGGGGCTCAGGAAGCTCGGAGCACACATGGAGGATGTTGATCTCGCCGACGCGAAAGCTCGCCTGAGCACGTTGGTGGAGCAGGCCGCCGCAGGCGTCCCCGTGCGCATCACACGGCGCGGCATGCCGGTGGCACAGATCACAGCACTTGAAAAGCCGCGCCGGCGCATCGACGCATCGGCCCTGCAGGCCGTGACAGATGCCATGCCCGCGCAGCAGGGGTCGGCCCGCGACTTCATTCGTCACATGCGGGATCAGGAGCGCTATTGACGCTCTACACCGATACCTCGCTCCTGGTCGCGGCGCTGACCAACGAAGCGGAAACCGGCCGCATACAAACATGGCTCGGTGAACAGGAGGCAGGCAGTCTCGCGATCAGCGACTGGGTGGCGACTGAGTTTTCCTCCGCCCTTTCCATCAAATTGCGCATGGGCCAGATCAAGACCACCGACCGCGCCGACGCCCTGGCGATATTTGCGCGCCTGATCGAGGAAAGCTTCACTGTTCTGCCCGTAACGGGGTCGCAATTTCGGACCGCGGCCCGGTTCGCGGACCAATATGCGCTCGGGCTGCGTGCGGGGGATGCCTTGCACCTTGCCGTCTGCGCGGACCATGGCGCCACGCTTTGTACTCTGGACCGTCGCCTCAGCGACTCGGGGCCGGCGTTGGGCGTGAAGACTTTGGCCCTCTGAGGCTACCTAAACCCACATGGCGCGGCAACGATGCACCGTTCCCTTCGCGGCCCGCCTCACTCGGCCGGGGCCTTGCCCAGGCGGGCGATCGAGACGCTCGGCAGGAGGCTCGCCACGAGCGCCACGGCAAGCGAGAGCGCCAGCACTGCCCAGAACGTCAGATGCAGCGACTGCTGCAGCGCCATTCGGACCGCCTCGCTCGCCGCGCTGAGGGGAGCGCCGGGCGGCGCGTCGAGGAGGCGGCGCAGGTCATCAGAGCTGACGGCGCCCCCCGTCGAGCTCGCAAGGCCGAAGCTCAGCACGGCGCCGAGCGCGGCAGCGCCAAGCGTGCTG
>JAFAME010000172.1 GCA_019233695.1 Methylobacteriaceae bacterium | reverse complement strand
GTCGGCGCCGGTTTCGTCGGCCTCAAAAGGGAGGGCGCGCCGCCTCTCCACATCCCGGGCCTCTCCGACCTGCCGCTCGTCGGCAAGCTCGTGTTCGGTGAGGACCTCTTCGTCTATGCCGCCGTGGCGCTCGTCATCGCCGTGAGCTTCTTTCTCAACCGGACGCGCGCCGGACTGACGTTGCGCGCGGTCGGCGACAATCATGGCTCGGCCCATGCCCTTGGCATCCCTGTGCGCCGCATCAGGCTGATGGCGGTGCTGTTCGGGGGGGCCTGCGCCGGCCTTGCAGGATCCTATCTCTCGCTTGCGTATCCGGGATTCTGGTCGCCGGGTATGACGGCCGGCCGCGGCTGGATCGCGCTCGCCCTCGTGGTCTTCGCCTCATGGCGGCCCTGGCGGGCGGTTGCCGGCGCGCTGCTGTTCGGCGGCGCCACCATCCTGCAGCTTCAGGCACAAGCGCTGGGCATCTCGATCCCGGCGCAGTTCATGTCCTCCATTCCCTATCTGGCGACGATCGTGGCCCTGGTGCTGCTGTCGATCGGGCGGGCCCGCGGCGCGGCGGCACCCGCCGCTCTCGGGCTTCCCTTCGTGCCCGATCGGTAGGCGACTTGCCAAGCGCGCCGGAAGGAATGAGATTTGCTTGCCATTCCACCGGTGGCGGCCGCCGGGCATCGACAAGTGGAGCCGCAAATCACGGGAGACAGGCATGAAGAGATTGATCGCGATTGCGTCGGCGGCGGTGCTGGCGCTGGCGCTCGGGGGCGCCGCATCGGCGGCCGAGAAGCTGAAGGTGGGCTTCGTCTATGTCGGCCCGGTCGGCGACTTCGGCTATTCCTACCAGCACGACCAGGGCCGCATCGCCATGGAGAAGGCCCTCGGCGACAAGGTCGAAACGACCTTCCTCGAAAGCGTGCCTGAATCCGACAGCGAGCGCGCCATCGAGCAGCTGGCGCGCGCCGGTCACAAGCTGATCTTCACGACCTCGTTCGGCTTCATGGATGCGACGCTCAAGGTCGCCAAGAACTACCCGGACGTGAAGTTCGAGCACGCCACCGGCTACAAGCAGGCGCCCAACATGGCGACCTACTCGATCCGATGGTATGAAGGCCGCTACGTGATGGGCAAGATCGCCGGCAAGATGACCAAGACCAACACGATCGGCTACATCGTCTCGTTCCCGATCCCGGAGGTCGTATCCGGCATCAACGCCTTCATGCTTGGCGCCCAGTCCGTCAATCCCAACGTCAAGGTCAAGATCGTCTGGGTGAACACCTGGTTCGATCCGGGAAAGGAAGCCGATGCCGCCAAGGCGCTCATCTCGCAGGGCGCCGACGTCCTGGTCCAGCACACCGATTCGGCCGCCGCCATGCAGGAGGCCGAAAAGGCGGGCAAACTGGCTTTCGGCCAGGCCTCCGACATGATCAAGTTCGGGCCGAAAGCACAGCTGACGGCGCTCACCGACAACTGGGGCCCCTACTATATCAAGCGGGCGCAGGCCGTGCTCGACGGGACCTGGAAGTCCGGCGATACCTGGGGCGGCTTTGACAGCGACATGCTGGTGCTCGCGCCCTTCACCAACATGCCCGATGATGTGAAGAAAATGGCCGAGGACACGGTGGCAGCGATCAAAGCGCACAAGGTCCATCCTTTCCAGGGCCCGATCACCAAGCAGGACGGATCGGTCGCGGCGAAGGAGGGCGAGACCCTGCCCGACAAGGACATCCTGTCGATGAGCTGGTACATCAAGGGGATCGACGACAAGCTGCCGCAGTAGCGGCCAGACGCCAGAATGCGGAGGGCGGAATTGGGTCCGTCCTCCGCCTTGTGTGCCGGGGTCGTCCGCTACGCTGCCGCCTTCTGATTGACTGCGCTCTCCGCCACCTGGGTAAGCTTCTGGTCGGCGGCCTTTTCTTCATCGAGGTTCTGCTGGAGGACGCTCGCGCAATCGGGCCGGCCCAGCTTCTTGGCCCAGGCGATCAGCGTGCCATACCGGGTCATCTCGTAGTGCTCGACGGCCTGGGCGGCGGCGATGAGGGCGGCATCGAGCACCGGCTTGTCGGCGACATCGCTTGCCACGTCATCGGCCTCCTCGATGATGCCGTCGATGGCCGGGCACTGGATGGTGTCGGCTTTGACCCCGTGCATGCGGAACACCTCCTCGACCCGTTTGACGTGGTTCTTCGTCTCGGCGAGATGCTTCTCGAAGCCCTGCTTCAGCTGCGCATTGCTCGCCTTCGAGATCATGTCCGGGAGCGCGTTGGTGATGCGCTTCTCGGCATAATAGATGTCTTTCAGCTGATGCACGAAAAGATCATCCAATGTCTTGATGTCACTGGTGAAAAGTCCCATCTTTGTGCTCCTTTTGGCGGGTCGGGCGCGAGCTGGGTGGCGCGCCGACTGCCCAACCAAACAGCCGGAGGCCGCATCGGTTCCGTTGCCGGTGGATTTTTCAGGCCGGCAACTCATGCGGCAGACATCGACGGCGTTTTCTGCCGGCAACCTGGCCGGCGCTCCGGTGGCCTCGCCCGATCGCACCGAGTCTTCTTGGCCAAACAGGTCGAGTTGACATTTAGTGCGTTATGCACTAAACAGCCGGCGTGCGGGCCGGAGTGCTCGGGTTATCGATTTCCACTCGATCAAAGGCCCGGACACATTGCCACGTCCGCGCCAGCCCTCGGTCGGTCAGGCGGGGCGGGCCGAATGGATCGGGTTATCGCTTGATAGGCCCGAGGTCGTGGGTTCGAGTCCCGCCGCGTCCGCAAGGATCGCGTAGCTCAGCGGTTAGAGCACGGAGGACGGCAGTCGCAAGACTGGCGTCCATATCCCGTCCAGTCCCACGCCCGCCTTGCCTGATCGGAGGTGCTGCACGAAGCTGGCGGACTCGGCTGGTCCGCCAGTGCTTCTGAAGCATGTGCCTCAATTCGGCCGTTCGGCCACAACCTGCTTTCGGTAAGTCCGGTCGGCGGAAATCTGTTGTGCCGTTCACAATGCCTTCAGGCCAAGATGCCGCACCATGGGCGCAAAGTCTCGGTTTTCGTGCAGCAGGGTGTGACCGCGTTCGATGCAGAAGGTGGCGATGATCAAATCCGCGGTTTTGCGGACGGTAATGCCCACCTCTCTCAGTTTGCGATAATTCCTGGCGGCGCAAACCACGAGATCGGTGTCCAGCAACCGCGCCATGACATACTGCCGTAGCGCTCGTTCGATTCGCATAGCGTGAGCCTCATCCCGAGCACCCTGAAGGATTTCGAGCAGGATGAGATCACCAACGAGAAGCGGTTCCTGTGCACTCAGCGCTTTGAGCTTTGCCGCGGCCGGTGTGTGGTGGCGGCGGAAATGAGCGATCCAAACGGAACTATCGATGAGAATCATGCTCGGCGCGGGAATCGGCCCTGACGCATCTCGTCGAGGTCTCCTTCCCAGCCCACGCCCTCTAGCTCGGCCAAGGCTTCGGCCTGCTTGCGGACGCGAACGAGCACCCGCAAGCCCTCCTCCACCGTTGCCCGCTTGGTCGCCAAGCCCGTTGCCGCCATAGCCTGGGCCAGCAATTCGTCGTCGATTTCGATATTGGTCCGCACCGTATCCCTGCTCGGCTAGGTGTATAGATGGGCTGGATCATACACACTCTTGGGCAAATTGCCAACCGCGTCGCACGGGAAAAAACTGCAAGGCCCCGCCCGCCAACTCTTGCGACTTAGTGCATGATGCACTATCGATTCCCGCGCCGCGGGCCGATGAGTTCGGGTTATCGGGTAACATTGGTTCGACTCCAATCTGGCGGCAACGCCAGTGCCCGTCTCGCAACACGCCTGCGGCGACCGCGCCAGAGGAGGGGGTGAGATGCCCCGCAAGTATACCCAACACATCGCCTCGTCCGCCGGGCAGGCCGACATCCTGCCCGGCATGGTGGCGAACTCCGCCGGCGGGGCAGCCTATCCGGTCGATGACTGGAAGCGCCTCGAGCGCTTCCTGGTCCTCGGCTCCGAGGGCGGCTCCTACTATGCCGCCGAGCGGGCGCTGACGCGCGAGAATGCCGTCTCTGTCGAGGCCTGCCTCGCTGCCGACGCGGCCCGCGCGGTGGACATGATCGTTGCAATCTCCGCCTCCGGCCGCGCGCCCAAGAACGAGCCCGCCATCTTCGCGCTCGCCCTCGCAGCGGCGCACCCAGAGGAGGAGGTGCGCGCCGCTGCGCTCGCCGCGCTGCCAAAAGTCTGCCGGATCGGCACGCACCTCTTCCAGTTCGCCGAGGCCGTCAACGAGCTGCGCGGCTGGGGCCGCGGGGTGCGCCGCGCCGTGGCCGACTGGTATCTCGACAAGCCCGTCGATGCGGTGGCGCTCCAGGCCGTAAAGTACAAGCAACGCGAAGGGTGGTCGCATCGCGACCTCTTGCGCCTGGCCCATCCCGCTGCCCCGGAAGACGACGGTGCCCGTCGCGCGCTCTTCGACTGGATGTGCGGCCGCGAGGTAGCGGCCGAGATCCTGCCGAGACTGGCGCGCGCGAACGATGCCGCCTTGGCGGCGAAGAGCGCGGCTGAGGTGGCGCAGCTTGTGCGCGAGACATCCCTGCCGCGCGAGGCGGTGCCGCCGGAGTGGCAGAACGACCGGGAGGTGTGGGACGCGCTTCTCGCCGACATGCCGATGACGGCGATGATCCGGACGCTGAACCGCATGACGGCAGCGGGCCTGCTGATGCCGATGAGCGACGCCGCGCGGTTCGTGGCCGGCCGCATCGAGGACGGCAGGGAGCTGGCCAGGGCGCGTGTCCATCCGCTCGCGCTGTTGATCGCGCAGGCGACCTATGCCGGGGGGCGCGGCCTGCGCGGCAAGCTGTCCTGGGAGCCGGTGCGCGAGGTCGTCGATGCGCTCGACCGCGCCTTCTACCTCGCCTTCGAGGTGGTCGAGCCGGCCGACAAGCGCATCCTTCTCGCGCTCGACGTCTCGGGATCGATGGATGCAGGCCAAGTCGCGGGCGCGCCGCTCACCCCTCGCGAGGGCGCGGCAGCCATGGCGCTCATCACCGTTGCCACCGAGGCTCGCACACACTGCGTGGCGTTCTCGGCGGCCGGCCCGCAGGGATGGAAGTCGCCCTTCGGCTCCCGCTACTCGGGCTACACCGACGGCCTGACGCCGCTGCACCTGTCGCCGAAACAGCGTCTCGACGATGTCGTGGCACGCACCCGCGAACTGCCGTTCGGCGGGACGGACTGCGCCCTGCCGATGCTCTATGCCATCGAGCGCAAGCTCGCGGTCGATGCCTTCGTCGTCTACACCGACAGCGAGACCTGGGCCGGCAAAGTGCATCCGGTCGAGGCGCTCAGACGTTATCGCAACGAGACGGGGGTCGCTGCCAAACTCGTCGTTGTCGGCATGGTGGCCAATGGCTTCTCGATCGCCGATCCAGGCGATTCCGGCACGCTCGACGTGGTCGGTTTCGATGCGGCGGCGCCGGCGGTCATTGCCGACTTTTTGCGAGGCTGACCCTTGGATTTGCCGACCCTCGCACCCGGACAGCAACTCTCCCCGCATGACTTGAGAATTGCCGGGGAGGCGCTGTTCGGGACCTGGGGATGGCAGACGCGGCTTGCCGAGGCGCTGGAGGTCGACGGCTCGACGGTACGGCGCTGGATCTCCGGCGCCGTCCCGCCGCCGCATCCGGTCAAGGTCGCGCTGCGGCTGTTGCTCGAGGCGCGGGGGCCGAGGCCGCCGGCCGTTCCTCTCGCGCCGGAAAAGGCGCCGGCGCGGCCGCGATCGGGTCGATTTCACGCACGACCTAGCTCCGGGGCGGCCCAATGAGCCTCAACGAGGAGAATACATTCGCGTAGCGCCTGGCATCCCGCGTCAGCAATGGATATCGGCGGACCGCCGCGTGCGCGCAAATCAAGAAATCCGGTAGCAGACTCGTCTGCACACCGCCGCGGCGACGGTATTCGACATACACTTTGCCGGCGAGAAACGCTGCCTCGTACGGAATGTCCTCGCGATCGAAACCGGCAACCGCGCAATCGAGAGCACTCTTGTCATCGAAGCGGACCGACACTTCGGCGTAGACGATCGGATTGATGATCAACCTTGCCCGAGAGCCGAGTTCGACGATGCGGGCGGTGGACCATTGGCCCCAAACCGGGTCAAGTCCGAATACGTCGAGAAGGACGTTTGAATCAACGAAGATCGGGCCACTCATCGCCACGCATCAGCCGCATGATTTCGTCGGTCGTCATGTCGCCCTTGCCGGGGTGGCGCTGCATGTTCTCAACGAGCCTCTCGCCACGCGTCGGGCGCTTCGACTTGCCGGTCGCTGCCCTGATCTGCACGACATCGCCCTCCAGCGTGAACTCCACTTCCATGTTCGGCATGAGACCGGCCCGTTCCCGGATCGCGGCCGGAATGGTGACCTGTCCCTTCGATGTGATGCGCATCATGGATGCCAAGTTCTTAGCATACGAAGTAAGAATAGTTTGCCAGGGTCCGCCGGTCAACAAGCGCCAATGCCGGGGCAGGCAGCTCAGACGAAGCTTCCGCCGCCGGCGACTTCCCAGCGCATTGCTCCCGCCAGCAGCCTCCACGCCCGGCAATCTTGACAGGGCTTGACCGAAGCCAGCGGGAATCGATTCACTAAGCCGCAGACACATTCGCCACGTAGCAGCGCGCCAAAAATCGCGCTTGACAACACGGCTTGAGAGCCATTTTATTTTATAAGATCGTGCGTTTCAAACCCATTCTGGCCCTCGGTCAAAACAATTCGGCTTCCTTTCTTTCCTCAGGGAACGCATTCTATGAAATATAGTCGAGCAACGACCGCAAGGGCTCTCGGCTTCTCGATCAGCGGAGCGTAGATGGTGCACGATGTGCAGAGTTCATTGATAGGCTCTTAGAACACCCAAGAAAAGCTTCACTAGGCTTTAAATCCGAGGTTTACCCATGGCGTTTAAGTTGACAGCGACCAAACCTTACAGCGTCCTACGCATTGCTACGCGCCGCTTTTCACCTAGTGGTTACATTATGCCTTTTGGTACTCTTGGCTACCTTGATCTACAGCTGGGTGGCTGGATCCTCACCGTCTGATCAACTTAGCGTTGCAGAGCAGTGGAACAATAGTATCTCTCGACTGGGTATCGAACCTGTTTACCCACCAGAGGAAGACATCTATCCTGGTGACGTATACGCGGTTGTTGTTTCTGATGCGATGTCGAAGAAAGGCCCGCAAACGTTTATCGGTCGGTC
>JAFAME010000040.1 GCA_019233695.1 Methylobacteriaceae bacterium | reverse complement strand
GCGGTTCTCGACAGCTTTCGGCATCTTGCGGAGGCGGCCGACCTTGTCCTCGTCGAGGGCGCCGGCAGCGCGGCCGAAATCAACCTGCGCCGCAACGACATCGCCAATATGGGCTTTGCCCGGACCGCCGACGTGCCGGTCGTCCTGATCGGCGACATCGAGCGCGGCGGCGTCATCGCCCAGATCGTCGGCACGAGGGCGGTGCTCGATGGGGCGGATGCCGCCATGATCGTCGGATTTCTGGTCAACCGCTTCCGGGGCGATGCGGCGCTGTTTGCCGAAGGAATGGATCTCATCGAACGGCGCTCGGGCTGGCCGGCTTTGGGCCTCCTGCCCCACTTCGCCCGCGCCTCCCGGCTGCCGGCGGAAGATGCAGTCGCCTTGCAGAAGCCGCTCGTGCCCGGCGACGGACGGGTCACGATCGCGGTTCCCTTGCTTCCCCACATCGCCAATTTCGACGATTTCGATCCGCTCAAATTGGAAGACGGCGTGCGGCTCGTTTTCGTTCCTCGTGGGGAGCCGCTGCCGCGCCAGGCAGACCTCGTCATCCTTCCCGGCTCGAAGGCGACGATGGCCGATGTCACCGAATTCCGCCGCCAGGGCTGGGACATCGATCTTGCCGCGCACGTGCGCCAGGGTGGGCGCGTGCTCGGGATTTGCGCCGGCTATCAGATGCTCGGCCGACGGCTTGCCGATCCGGCCGGCATCGAGGGTCCGCCCGGCACCTGCGACGGCCTCGCGCTGCTCGACGTCGAGACGGAGCTCACCGCCGACAAGACCCTGCGCGTCGTGGCGGGGACCTCGGTCGCCGACGGCGTGCCGTTCGCAGGCTATGAAATGCACGTCGGCGAAACGAGCGGGCCGGGATGCAAGCGGCCGCTGCTGGCTTTCGAGGACGGACGTGTCGATGGGGCCGTATCGGCCGACGGCCGGATCCGCGCCACCCACGTTCACGGGCTCTTCAGCGACGACCGCCAGCGCTCGGCCTGGCTCGCATGGCTCGGGGCAAGCGCTTCGGGAAGATCATACGAAGCGGAGATGGACGCCGTTCTCGATGAACTTGCCGCGCACCTTGTACAGCACATCGATCTTGACCGCCTCCTCAGCCTGTCACGGCCACGATGAGCGCGAGCGCTGCGATGACCAGCCATTGCAGAAGGCAGGCAATGCGATAGAGCCGCAGCGCGCGGTGGATGTCGGCCGGCGTTGCCTCGCGCCGCCCGTCGCCCATGAAGGCGTCCTCGACGACCTCGGCACCGTAGACCCGCGGGCCGGCGAGCTTCAGCCCGAGGGCGCCGGCCATGGCGGCCTCCGGCCACCCGGCATTGGGCGAACGATGGCGGCGCGCGTCGCGCCGGAGCGCGCGCCATGCGTCGACCGCGGACGCCCCACGGGTCAGGAGGGCGGCGGCAACGAGCCAAAGGGCGCTGAGGCGCGCCGCCGGCAGGTTGACGAGGTCGTCGAGCCGCGCCGCCGCCCATCCGAAGGCGGCGTATCGTTCGCTTCGGTGGCCGATCATGCTGTCGGCCGTGTTGATGGCCTTGTAGAGCGCCACGCCGGGCAGTCCGGCAAGCGCCATCCAGAAGGCAGGAGCCACGACTCCGTCTGAAAAATTCTCGGCGAGGCTCTCGATCGCAGCACGTGCGACGCCCGGCTCGTCGAGTACGTCCGGATTGCGGCCGACGATGTTGGTGACGGCCACCCGGCCGGCGGCGAGCCCGGCGTTTTGCAGCGCCAGCGCCACGGCGCGCACGTGCTCATCGAGGCTGCGCTGCGCCAACAGGCTCGAGCATGCGATGACGAGCGGTACGCTCCCGAGCAGGCTCCCGGCGAGGAGGAGGCTCAGTGTGGCTGAAACCGCGCCGGTCGCGGCCAGCAGCAGCAGGAAGGCGAGCACTCCCGCACGCCGGCGTGTTGCAAACGGCGCCAGCGGGCGATTGTACCGCTGCTCCAGGACCGACAGCAAAGCCCCCATCCAGGTGACGGGATGACCGATGGCGCGATAGAGAGGGGTCGGGTATCCGAAGGCCCCTTCGACGGCGAGGGCGGCCGCCAAGAGCGGCAACGTGGCGACAGGCAGCATCGGCGGAGCGGCAGATCCGGAGAGGGCGGCGTTAACCTATCACGGCGGCAGCCTGGACGCGGCGCGTCGACTATTCCCGGATGCTCCGGAGCCGTGGATCGATCTTTCGACGGGCATCAATCCGTGGCGCCATCCCATCGAACCGCTGGATGCTTCGGCCTGGGCCCGGCTGCCGCAAGCAACCGCGCTCGCCGAACTCGAAGCGGCGGCGGCGCAAGCCTATGGCGCGAGATTCGCCTCAAGCGTGGTGGCGGCGCCCGGCACCCAGGTGCTCGTTCAATGGCTGCCCCGCCTGGTTCGCGGCAGGAAGGTCGGAATCCTCGGCCTTACCTATTCGGAGCATGAACGCTCCTGGCGCCGGGCGGGAGCCGACGTCCAAGCCATCGATCGCCTCGACGATCTTGCCGAATGCGACGTTGCCGTGATCGTCAATCCCAACAACCCCGATGGCCGGCTCATCAGGGCGCCGCAGCTCGCAAAACTTGCGCAAGCGCTGGCAGCGCAGCGAGGGACCCTTATCGTCGATGAGGCTTTCATGGACGTCGTGCGTCCGAGCGAAAGCCTCGTCCTGCAGCTGCCGCAGACAGGCGCGATCGTCCTTCGCTCGTTCGGCAAGGTATTTGGCCTTGCCGGATTGCGTCTGGGGTTTGCGGTGGCCTCCCCCGATATCGCGCCCGCATTGCGCGAGGCGCTCGGGCCCTGGGCTGTTTCCGGCCCCGCGATCACGATCGGAACCCGGGCCCTGGGTGACCGCGAATGGCTTGCAAAAACGATCGACCGGCTCGCGGCCGGCGCCGCCCGCCTCGATCGGATGTTGCACGAGGCGGGGCTTCGAGTGATCGGCGGAACACCGCTCTTTCGGCTCGCCGCGCACGAGCAGGCCGGACGGTGGTTTGAACGTCTGGGCCGGGCCGGCATCCTGGCGCGGCCATTCGCGGCGCGATCCGAGTGGCTCCGCTTCGGCATCCCCCCGGACGATGAGGAGGTTTGGTCGCGATTGCGAAATGTTCTGCAATCGGCGCGGCGTCCACCATTCGGCGACTGAAACCAGACCGCGGTCGGCGCGTTGAGCCGCAGGAGGAGCCAACGATGGGGCTCGGTGTTCCTTCGCTCGGTTCATGAATGGAGAATAGGATGGATCGCCGTCTTTTCCTTGCGGGCCTCGCCGTCGCGTCCGCGCTTCCGGCACGCGCCCAGACAACCCAGCCAGCCACGCCCCCGTCAACTCCGACCACCGCCGCGCCGGCTCCCGCGGAGGTCATGGGGCTCGGCGATGTCGAGAAGCAGCATTTGATGGACACGATGAAGACTGGCACGCTCTCCCTCGAAATGAGCAAGATCGCCGTGCAGAAGGCAAGCAGCGCCAAGGTCAAGGAGTTCGCCCAGCTCGAGACCGCCGAGCAGGAGACTGTCGGCGATGTTCTCAAAGCGATCAAGGCGGCGGCGAGCGACATGGCGCCGGCGCCGGAACTCGATGCGACCCAAACCGCCATCCTGCAAAAATTGCAGCAAGCGAAGGGGACCGCGTTCGACCGCGAATATGTGCAGGGTCAGGTCCAGGGCCACCAGGAGCTCCTGAAAGTGCAGGAGACTTATCTCGCGGCCGGAAAGCACCTTGACAGCACCAACGTCGCCAAGCTCGCCCGCGGCATGATCAAGGAGCATCTGACGCTGTTACAGGACCTTGAAAAGGGCTCGGGCCTCGGCGGATAGCCGGGGCGGAATCCCTCCTGCGTCTCAAGCCGCCGGCGCCCTGTTCGGGGGGAGCCAGCGGCATTGCACTTCCTTCTTGTCGTCGAACGAGGCTTCGAAGATCGGCGCGGCCAAGATCGCCTGCACGTGCAGGATTGTTTCGCCGATATTGCGGAAGCCGTGCCGGTGGCCCGCCGGCACGACGATCGACTGTCCCGCACTCAGTCGTGCCCGTTCATCGTCCACCCAGACCTCCGCCTTCCCGTCGAGCACGCTCAGCACCTCCTCGACAGTGTGCAAGTGAGCGGGAGCGCCGGCGCCCGGCTCGCAAAACTGCTCGAAGACGCACAAATGCATCGCGCCGGTGAGGGCCGACACGCGCATGCGCGTCGTCACGCCATCCCGCCACTCTTCGAGCGGCTGGCAGCGATGATCGATAGTCTGCATCTCGTCTGCTCCAGGTCCGCACTCGCGCTTCGCGTCCGGCTCTTGGAAAATGCGCTATGCGACGACAATTCTGCGCCAGTTCAGGATGCGCGGTCCCGCCCACCCCGCCAGCGCCGACAGAAGGGCGATGAGGCCCAAATCCCACACCAGCACCATGATGGATACGTCGCCCAAGTGGAAGAGGGGCAGCGCAGCATTGGTGAGGGCTGCGACCGCCAACGCCCCCAACGCTACCGTGGCGCGCGGATAGAGCGGCGCTCCGCGGCGAAGCATCATCACCATGGCAACCGCTGGCAAGACCCCCGCCAGCATGGCAACGGGAATGCATGCCGGCTCCGGCGTCAGCTGGCCGGCGGCCACGCCAAGCCGTGGCCAGTCGGCGATGCAGTTTGCGCCAAGGCTTGCGACCCAAAGGAAGAGGGCCGGGAGTGGCAACAAGGCAATTCTGCGACTATATCCGGGGATGACGCAGCAAAACGCCGCAAACGCGGCCAGCCCCGCCGTCGCAAGCGTGGCGAGCTCTTCCACCACAAAACGCGTGTCGATGGACTGGGCAAGGGGCGCGCCGGACAGTCGGTGAGCAAGCACGAACAGCGCGAGGTAAGACGCCGACAGCGCGAGCCAAGTCGCCGCGCGCAGGCGGGGCGAGGGCAGCCGGCGCACCGGCCTCAACTGCAAGGCAAGGCGCCCGACGAGATCGTTCGTGTCCTTGCTCACGCGCTTGCTCTCAAAAGCTCCCGAAGCGTCTTGAGGCCTCGGTGAACCGCGACTTTCAATGCTGCGATGCTGGTCCCGCTGACGGCAGAGGCTTCGCGCAGCGACATTTCCCGCAGTTTCAGCATTTCGATGGCATGTCGCTGCCCGGGGGGCAGCATTCGGATGCTCTTGATCAGGAGGTCGGCGTCGCGGCGGTTGTCGACATCTGCATTCGCCGCGGCGGGATCGGAACGCTCCGGCAAGCATTCAACCGCCACCTCGCGAGCGTGGCGGCGAGCATGACGCCGGACGCCCTCGGCGAATTGGTTGCGGGCGATGGCCATCAGCCACGGCAGGAACGGGCGGGCCGGATCGTATGTGGCACGCACGGAATGCAGGGCGAGCAGCGTGTTCTGGACGAGATCTTCGATATCCTGGGGTTGCAGGAAGCTCCGCCGGCGCTGCGCTGCCTGACGAACCAGCTGCGCCGCCTCGCGCAGTAACGCAGCGTAGGCGACACCATTGCCGCCTTGCGCAGCCCGCATGAGCTGCGAGAGCCGCCGATCAGTGTCGATCGTCTGATTCATCGACCAAGCCTCGCAGCCATGGCGGAGGCGGCACCGGACGCCGGCGGCGTTTGCCGATGCCGACCGGGGCCGGATGTAACCTTCAGGCCGGTCGCGACGAAATAAACAACGCGTGAGCCGCGAGGCCCGCAGCGAGCAACATCTGTTGCACTTTCATTTGTACGGAGGAACGATCGATGAATACACGCCTTTTCATCGCCACGGCGCTTTCCGCGGC
>JAFAME010000502.1 GCA_019233695.1 Methylobacteriaceae bacterium | reverse complement strand
CGTTGACGGCAAGGTCTGGAACGCCGGATATCACAATCTCAAGGTGATCGAGATCGCCGAGATGGTGCAGTCCAAGGTCGACCAGAAGGTCGAGATCGTCATTACCCCCACCAACGACCATCGCTCCTATCACGTCTCCTCCGAGCGGATTCACAAGGAGCTCGGGTTCGCGCCGCGTCGTTCGGTGGAGGACGCCATCATCGATCTCAAGGCCGCCTTTGCCGACGGCAAGGTGCCGAACTCGATGACCGATGACCGCTACTACAACATCAAGCGCATGCAGAGCGTGAGCCTTCGGTGATCGCTGAACGCTGGCGGATCGGGATCGATTTCGACAACACGATCATCGGTTACGACGCGGCATTCCTGGCGGCCGCAAAGGACCGGGGGCTTCTCGACAGGGATTTTTCGGGAACCAAGCAGGCGATCCGCGATGCCGTACGATGCTCGCCAGATGGCGAGGTTGCCTGGCAGCAGCTGCAGGGCTTCGTCTATGGCGCCGGCATCGATCGCGCCGTCGTCATTGCCGGGGTCGACGCGTTCCTTGACTGCTGCAAAGCCGCGGGCCATGTCGTTTACATCGTGAGCCACAAGACCGAGTTCGGTCACTTCGATCCGTTGCGCGTCAATCTGCGCACCGCAGCGCTGAACTTCATGCGCCGGCATGGCTTCTTCGATGCGACCGGCCACGGCATCCCCGTCGACCAGGTCCACTTCGAGGCGACACGGGCGGCCAAGCTTGCGCGAATCGCCGCGCTCGGGTGCACGCATTTCATCGACGACCTCGAAGAGGTGCTGGGAGACCCCGATTTTCCCGCCGGCGTGGAGCGCATCCTCCTCGGCGAGGCAACCGGCGGTCAGAACCTGCCCTACGCCGCCTTTCCGACGTGGCAAGCCATCGAGCACGCTCTGCTCGACGCCTCCATACGTCCGACCGTCCAGGCGCGCTTTGAGGCGGGATGCGGTCCCGGCGCGTCGGATTGAGATTGAGGCATGAGCGCGCCTACGCAGTCGATGCAAGCCATCATCCTGTGCGGCGGGCGTGGCACCCGCCTGCAGGAGGAGACCAATCTCAGGCCCAAGCCGATGGTGCTGATCGGTGGGCGGCCGATGCTCTGGCACATCATGAGCCACTACCGCAGGCATGGCGTACGCGATTTCGTCCTGTGCCTCGGCTACAAGGGCGAGATCATCCGCGACTATTTCTTGAATTTCCGACGCCATAACATCGACGTGCGCGTCGACCTTGCAACCGATGCCGTCACGATGCTTGGATCGACGCAGGTCGATTGGCGCGTCACGCTCGTCGACACCGGCGCCGAGGCGATGACCGGCGCGCGCATCGTGCGGGCGCTGAAATTCATCTCGGGCGAGAGGGTGTTTGCCACCTACGGCGACGGTCTCGCCAATATCGATATCGCCGAGCTCCTCGCCTTCCACGTCTCGCAGGGCAAACACGCAACCGTCACCGCGGTGCGGCCCTCGTCGCGGTTCGGGGAGCTGCTGCTCGACGAACACGTCGTGCGATCCTTCATCGAAAAGCCGCAGACCAGCGCGGGCTGGATCAACGGCGGCTTTTTCGTCTTCGATACCGCCGCGATCAGGGCCCTGCCGGACGAAGAGGATCTCTCCCTCGAGGCGGGCGTCCTGAGCGCGCTGGCAGCAAAGTGCGACCTCGCGGTATACAAGCATTCCGGCTTCTGGCAGTGCATGGACACCTATCGGGAGATGCAAGTCCTCAACGATCTCTGGGCGAGCGGTTCGGCGCCGTGGAAGACATGGTAGGCGGCGAGGCGCCCGGCCAAGGCCTCGTCGAGCCGGGATTCTGGCGCGACCGCCGGGTTCTGGTCACCGGCCACACCGGGTTCATCGGCGGATGGGCGGTGGCGTGGCTCAGGCAAATGGGCGCGATCGTCACCGGCTATGCGCTGCCACCGCCGACCAAGCCATCCTTCTACGAAGCATGCCGGATCGGAGGGCGTCTCGCAGAAGTCATCGACGACGTCCGGTCGTTCGACGCCTTGCGGAAAGCCTTCGCGCAGGCACGCCCGCAGGTCGTCCTGCATCTGGCGGCCCAGTCGCTGGTCCGTACCGGCTACGAGGCGCCCGCCGCGACTTTCGACGTGAACCTCCTGGGGACCGTCAACGTGCTCGAGGCCGCCCGCAACGGCCCGGTGGATGCGGTCGTGCTGATGACGTCCGACAAGGTGTATGAGATCGGGAAGGCACCCACCGCCTATCGGGAGGACGATCGCCTGGGCGGATCGGCGCCTTACGAGGCGAGCAAGGCCTGTTGTGAGCTCACGGCGCACGCCTATGCGCGATGCTATTTCGGGCCGGCCGGGATCGGGCTTGCGACCGTGCGGGCAGGAAACGTCATCGGGGGCGGCGATTGGGCCCGCGACCGGTTGTTCCCGGATGCGATGCGGGCGTTTGCCGCGGATCTGCCCCTGCAACTGCGCCGTCCGTCGGCGGTGCGGCCCTGGCAGCATGTGCTTGATGCGGTCAGCGGCTTGCTGGTCGTCGCGGAGACTGGCGTCCGGCGCGGGCAACCCATCGGCGCGTGGAACATCGTTCCCGGGCGCGACGCCCAGACGACGACGCGACAGCTCGCCGGGCTCGCCGCCACGGCCTGGGGTGATGGCGCGCGGGTGGTGGAGACCGAAACCGCGATGTTTCCGGAGACCGAGTTCTTGGCGCTCGACGGCGCCAAGGCGCGACGACAGCTCGGATGGCGATCGGCCTGGACACTGGAGCAGACGGTCGCGCACTCCGTCGAGTGGTACAGGGCGGTGTTGCGCGGCGAGGATGCCTGGGCCAAGACCATGCAGCACATCGACGCCTATTGCGCAGGACGCCGCGCTCACGTTGCCGCTGTGCCCGAGACCGAGCATGCACTTCACGCCGACGCCCCTTGCTGACGTCTTCGAAATCTCGACGCAATGGCATGAGGACGAGCGAGGCGCATTTGGCCGCCCGTTTTGCGCAAGGGAATTTGCCGCCCACGGGCTTGCCACAGGATTTGTCCAATGCAGCTTCTCCCGCAATCGTAGACGCGCAACGCTGCGCGGCCTGCATTTGCAGGCTGACCCTCAGCACGAAGCCAAGCTCATCTATTGCACGACAGGAAGGATCTTCGACGTTGCGGTCGACCTGCGACCCGGCTCCAGCACATTTGGCCGCTTTCACGCCGTCGAGCTCGTCGGCGGGGAGGGGCGCATGCTTTATATCCCGGAAGGCTGCGCGCACGGCTTCCAGACGCTCCAAGACAATAGCGACGTCATCTACCATATCTCCGCATTCTACGAGCCGGGCGCGACGCGCGGGGTCAGATGGGATGACCCTGCGCTTGGCATTGCCTGGCCGTTGCCGGATGCAGCCATCATCAGCGCCCGCGACCGCGCGCTCCCGTCGCTTGCCGACTACGATGCTGCCCAGTGATTGCATCGAACCTGCAAGAACGTGTGAAGCAATTGCCCGGCGATGTCTCTCGGCCGAAGCACCGCAAAGCCGGTGCGCGGAGAGCCCGCACCTGTTCCCTCCCCCCTTGCGGGTCCCTTGCGGGGGAGGGTTAGGGAGGGGGCGCGCCAGGCTCAATCTTCGTCAGCCGTCCGGGAGGCGCCGCACGGCCTCCTCGCTTGTCAAGAGGCAATCAAGTTGTCCGTTCCAAAGAATCGAGAGAGCGTTCGCCGACCCCCCTCCCTGGCCCTCCCCCGCAAGGGGGGAGGGAACGGCGCCCTCCGGATCGAAAAATTGTGCCGGGCCTGCGTGGCCCCGACGCAGGCCTTTCTGAGTTTTGGCGCGTTGCCGCTCGCCAACGCGCTCGTCGCGCCGGATGCGCCGAGCTCAGAGGAAGAGCGCTATCCCTTGACGCTGACTGTCTGCACCTCATGCCGCCTCGTGCAGCTCGCCGAGACCGTCGATCCGGCAAAATTGTTTCGGCAATACGTCTATCTCTCCTCCATGTCGCCGGCCTTCGTCGAACATGCCGGACGGCTGGCGCGGCGCCTGATCGCTGAAAGGGCGCTCGGTCCTGCGAGCAAGGTCGTCGAGATCGCCAGCAACGATGGCTATCTCCTGCAGCACTATCGCGAGGCCGGAGTGCCGGTCATCGGAATCGATCCGGCAGTCAACGTCGCGCAGGTTGCAGCGCAGCGCGACATCCAGACGATCTGCGAGTTCTTTACGGCCGAGCTTGCCGGGAGCCTCAAGGCGCGAGGCGAACAGGCCGACGTCCTTCACGCCAACAACGTCCTGGCGCATGTCGCCGACCTCCCCGATTTCGTCGCGGGGATAGCCGCCATCCTGCGGCCGGACGGGGTTGCCGTGATCGAATTCCCGTACCTGCGCGAACTCATCGCAAATCTCGAGTTCGACACCGTCTATCACGAACATCTTTGCTATTTTTCGCTCACCCCGCTGGTTGCCCTGTTCCGGCAATGCGGCCTCGCGGTGAACCAGGTCGAGCGCATCCCCGTCCACGGCGGCTCGCTGCGTCTGTTCGTTCAGCACGCGGGCGCTGCGGGGCCGCACCCTTCGGTGGCCGATATGCTGGCGCAGGAAATCGCCTGGGGAGTTGCCGACGACGCGACTTACCGAGGCTTCGCCTCGGCCACCACCCAGCTGCGCGACAGCATCCCATCGTTCCTGCGTCAGCTGCGCGCACGCGGCAGATCGATGGCAGCCTATGGCGCCTCGGCCAAGGGTGCGACGCTTCTCAACTACTGCGGCATTGGTCGCGAGACGATTGACGCCGTCTTTGACCGCAGCCCATTGAAGCAGGGCCTCGCCATGCCCGGCGTGCGGATCCCCATCCGCGCGGCGGACGAGCTGGTGCGCGCCCGCCCCGACTACACGCTGCTGCTGGCGTGGAACTTTTCCGACGAGATCATCGCCCAACAGGCCGAGTATTGCAGGAACGGCGGGCGCTTCATTGTCCCCGTGCCGAGCCCACGGATCGTTCCAGCCGAGGCAGACTCGGGGCACGCGCCGCCCTAGGTCTGTGACGAATCGGCGGGCATTCGGTGTCATCCCGGCCGAGCACCGCGAAGCGGTGCGCAGACCCAGGATCCGATGCGGCGCTCGTTCGCAACGCGATGCGCTCCGGATCCCGGGTAGCCGCTTTGCGGCTTCCGGGATGGGGCCATGTCGTCGACACCACATTCACGCTACCCTCCCCTGTGACCCTCCTATGGTCCGGGCCGCACCACCGATGATTCGGGGGCTGAAGCTGGCGCGCCCGATTTCTCGAACACGCACGTTCATTTCTCTGCGGTTGGAAGCCAGCGTACGAGGGCTTCCGCGAGCGAGGCGACATCGGTCTCGGAGAGCGAACGTACAAACCTCCAATCGATATCGAACTGAGTTGGGGGCCATATCTGGCAGAGATCCGGATCAGAGTACCCCCGGAAATCGCTCCAAACAGAGGAGCAAAACACATGTGCGCAAAGCTTGCCCAAGACCATGGTTGTGGCCTGCGTGTTGCATTTGCCGGGGGGTGCGTCTACTTCTTCAGGTGAAATTAATTGTATCCCAAAATGGTCACAATAGATGCCTAAATAAGGGTCATCGATATACTTTGTGATCCATATTTTCCACGAAAACGGAGGTATTCCGTATTGAGTCAGCCACGTTCTATCTCGCTCTGTAATGGCCTGAGTTAGGGCATCGAGAAATTCGACCCGCGTGCATATTAAGCCGAAAAAGGAGGCTACGGCCCTCTGACCTATGGTGTTTATAAAACTCGTCTCGCCAAGAGCTAGCGGACGTACAAAAGGAATCGCTGCTTCTTCTATTTGGCTCATCCACCCGGAGTTACATTTGGCACACGTGTTTCTTGGCTTTCTTGAAGCGATATGACCCTGCCTGACAACCGGGTTGCGCGGGTGCGGCCTTTTGAATCGCGGGGTGAAAGTCTTTATGTTACCCCATGCTTGAAAGTGGAATTTGGCGGTCGACGGAAGGGCCGCCTCCAACCATTCGGGCCAGACATGCCCCTTGGTTAGGCCGCCCTCCCCGCAAAACACGCATTTTCCTGCAGGCTTGGACATGAGCAAGGCCAAGGATGATCTGGACCGCCGGTGCTAAGGAAGCCCGCGCGACGGCCAGAAGCCGCGTGCGCGGGAAGTCGGTCATGAGCCCATGAAAGACATTCCGCCGAGGCGGCGGAAGCCTTCTGCAAAGGGGTCGGCAACGAACCGAGCCCTAAGGATTAACCGTTCATTGAGCGTTACATGGTGGATTGAGGCTATGACGGAGTTCAGTTTCGAGCGCGAGCCGGCTGGCCTTGTCGTCGAGCCGGATGGCGCTGATATGGGTGACCCCCCTGTTAACTGCGCTTGGCCATGCGTGGTGCGCCGCAAGGTTATCGGTGAGACGACTCCACAGGTTGTCCGACTCGCCGACGTATATCGGATCAAACCCGGCCGACACCCTCCGACAGAACACGTAAACCCCGCCGACCGTGTAGAACACGGTGCCGATGTCGTGCAGATGGAACGCTATCCTCGCCCCGCCTGAGCGCCGCCAATTGACAAGAGGCTGCTGTGGGGCGAGGTTCGCCTGTGACAGGCTATTCATGTTCGTAACTCCTGCGAGGGTTGCGATCGGGCCGCGTCCTACTGGGGTTCCAATCCGACAGGACGCGGCCCGCGTGGCCCGCGAATCGCGGCCAAGAGATTAGTTTATCGAAGATGAACGTATGAGTCGCTGCGGTGCAGACCTTATTTGTGCACGCGCGAATAGCCGTCGCCGCTCCAGGAAAATGTCGAGTTCTGCCCCGGACATCAGGCAGAGTAGTCTGGCCGACAAGTTAATCGTTTGCCTTCTGCGCCCTTCACGGCGCAATAGTCCTTATCGTCGAGGCCGAGTGTCAACGATATATTCTTCTCCGGGATGACAATCCCGGAGCCCCTTCCTGGGCTCAACCCGACGACCGGCCCTTCGCCGGAGGCGAGACGGCGGACGCAAGTATCGCCTCGATTTTTTGCAGCCCGCGCACTTCGACATCGCGCCGCGGGCGGGCAACCGCGACGCCTGCCTCCGCCAAGCTGCGGAAAATCGCAAAGTTCAGGTCGCTCTTGATCCGCCCTGCCATTTCCACGTCATCGACAAAACAGATGAGCTCGAAGTCCATGGCCGAATCGCCGAAGTTCGTGAAGAGGGCGAGAGGGGCCGGGATGGCCATCACCAGTTCGTGCGCCTTGGCGCATGAGATCAGAAGGTCGCGCACGCGTTCGGGATCGCAATCATAGCTGACCCCGACCGTGATCCTGACGCGGCCGACCCGGTCGGTGCGAACCCAGTTCTTGACGATGCCCGACACCAGGTTCGAATTGGGCACGATTACGGTTGCCCGTTCGAACGTCTCGATCTCGGTCGCGCGGACGTTGATGCGCCGGACATAGCCTTCCTCCTGGCCGACGACGATCCAGTCCCCGACCCGGATCGCCCGTTCCCACAAGAGGATGAGGCCCGACACGAAATTGTTGACGATGGATTGCAGGCCGAACCCGATGCCCACCGACAGCGCACCGGCAACGAGGGCGAGCTTCTCGAAACTCAGCCCAAGGTAGGAGAGCGCGATCGAGACGGCGACAATGACGCCGAGATAGCCGAAGCTCGTGCGGATCGAGTTGCGCAGGCCGCTGTCGAGCCGCGTCCGCGGCATGTATTTCGCGTCGAGCCACCTCTGAATGCCGCGGGTGACGAGAATCGCGATGAGAAACAGAAGCGCTGCCACGACGATCGTCGACATCGAGATCGTGACGTCGCCGACGGCAAAGCCGAAGAATGCCGCCCGGAGATACCCGAGGAGGTCGTCCGATTGCAGGCCCCAGGGCGCCAGAACCAGGAGGGCCGCCGCAATCAGCAGCGCGAGATGGGCGGCGCCGGCAACCAGCGCGCCGATCTGGCTCAAGGATTCGCGTCGGATTCCGAGGCTTGACACGATGGTGCGCCCGAGCAGTGCATTGGGCTGCAGCGCCGCGTCGATACCGTCGTCGGCAAGGACGATGAGGAGGTACAGCACTGCTCCGAGGGCGTAGATGCCGACGATCCGATCGACGAGGAAGGCGGCAAAGGCGACGTAGCCCACGACCAACGCGCCAAGAAGGACGATGACCACCGCCCAGGCGGCGGTGCGTGCCGGTCCGCGCCAGGGCGGTGCCGCCTGGGCTCCGGCCCCCTCGGCCTCGCCGTCGCTCCTCAGAAGGCTGAGGCCCATCACAAGCGCCACGAGGAGAGCGCCAATGCCACGCGTCGCGACCGAGGTGGTGAGCGTGGCTGCGATGGCGTCGTTGACGGCTTCCCCGAATTTGGCCACCGAGACAATGGCGGTCACCGCGAGCACGAGCCGCAGGACTCCCGCCGCGATCCTGTCGGCGACCTTGACGACACGCCAACTCGGCCGTGATGGCGCAAGCAACCCTTGCGCGAGGCCGATCCCGATTGCGACCCGCTCGACGCCGTTGACGACAGCCGTAATCACCGGCAGCAGGCGCGGACTGAAGAGACCAAAAGCGTCGATCACCGAAACGACTGCCAGCACTGCGGCGACCGGGACCGCCGCCGTCGCGATTGCCACCCACAGCGCCGTCAGCGCCCGTTGAAGGCGCGACGGTCCGGCTGCCGGGATTTCGCGCGCCGACAGCCGGCGCGCGATGCGCGACACCGGCACGCACAGCCCGCCGATCGCGGCGACGAACAGCGCGAGAAGGGCAAGGTCGAGCGCACCGACCCGGGCCGCAATCGCGCTGTAGGAGTCTCCCGCCAGCAGGCGGATGGCGCGCCAGTCCGCTGGGAGCTCGCTGACAACCTGCAGCCACAGGGTCGGACTGAGCATGCTGGAGGTGCGCTCGAAGAGCGCGCGTGTGAACAGAATTCGGCGCCGTGCCCCGATGGTGGCGCCAAGCTGCGTTGCCTGCAGAGCCAGGAGATGTGCGCGTCGGAAAGCGGCATCGACGTCGTTGAACAGTTTTTGCTGCTCGTTGCGCGCCTCCGTAGTGGCTTCGGGCTCGGGTGTGGTCTTGTCACTCGGCGGGGCCCCAAGCTGGTCGAGGCGGGCCTTTGCGGCATTGAGTTGAGGCGTCAGCTCCTCGACCGCCGTCTGGATGGACGCAGCGATCGGGTCGATCTGCTGGCGCAGCTGCTGCAGCTCGGCATCGGAAAGGTCGCGCCGCTCGAGGGTCAACTCCACCTGCTGCAGCGCCGCGTTGGCGGTGTCGAGACGGTTGCGGGCGGCATCGAGCACCTGCGCCAGCGCGGCGGCGCAGAGGGCGAGCAGAATTGCGAAGGCTAGGCTGAGAACGGTGGCGGCGGGGCGGCTCACAAGCGGGCTGGTCCAATGATTCGGCGCCTCGATCTTATCGACTTGGCGCTCGAGTTGTGGGGTGCCGATGTCCTTTCGCCAGAACCCGTTCGGCACGAACCGGCCGGGCGAAATGGCAGGGATCATCCCACGCCGGCAATCGGGCCGCCGGCGCGCTTCCAGGCCTCGAGTCCGCCCTGGATGTGGCAGGCGGACGGAAGGCCTGCCTTTTGCGCCGCCTGCACGGCCATGGCGGATCGCTCGCCAAAGGCGCAATAGAAAAGAAGCCGCCTGCCGGTTGCATGGGCGAGCTCGTAGAGAATCCCGCCGCGCCCGAGATTGCGCGCCAGTTCGCCATAGGGGGCATGGAGCGAGCCCGGCACCTCGCCGCGCTTGCAGCGTTCCTCCTCCTCGCGCAGATCGACGAAGAGCAGCGACGGATCGCTGATCGCGGCCATCGCTTCCGTCGCCGTCATGCTGCAGCCCATTTCGACGAGCTTCTGCTGCGACAGCCCGACGTGCATGTTGGCTGGGACGGCGACGTCCATCATCTTCGGATTGGGCAGCTTCAGGTTGTTCATCACGTCGACGTATTCATCGACAGAGCGCACCTGAAGCCGGGGATTGAAGCGCTTTTCCTCACCGATGGTGCTGACCGTATCGCCCTTGTAGTCGTGCGCCGGATAGACGAGGGTTTCCTCCGGCAATTTGAGGAGCCGGCCGAAAATCGATTCGTATTGTGCCCGGGCGCTGCCATTCTGAAAGTCGGTGCGGCCGGTGCCGCGGATGAGCAGCGTGTCGCCGGTAAATACCCGGTCGTCCATGCGGTAGCTGTAGGAATCGTCGGTATGGCCCGGGGTGTAGAGCGCCTCAAGGCTCAGGCCTTCGATGTGCACCGTGTCGCCGTCCCCGACCCGCATCGACACCACATCTGCCTTCGTCTGCTCCCCCATGATGGTGACGCACTGGGTCCGGTCGCGCAGATCGCCGAGGCCGGTGATGTGGTCGGCGTGGAGGTGCGTGTCGATCGCCTTGACGAGCTTGAGGTCGAGTTCCCTGACGAGCTGCAGATAGCGGTCGACCTTCTCCAGCACAGGATCAAGAATGAGTGCCTCCCCGCCGCGGCGGCTGGCGAGGAGATAGCTGTAGGTCCCGGAGACGCTGTCGAAGAGCTGCCGGAAAATCATGCGCGAGCCCAAAATGCGCCGGCCGCCGGGCGAGCCGGCGACGCATTCTGGCACATTTCCGCGCGAGGTTCGACCGCGCTAGATCGGCCGCGAGAGCGGCCGGGCCCTTACCGGCCCGGCTGCGGCACGATGCGGATATAGGGCTTGGGCGATTTCCAGCCCTGCGGATAGGTCTTCTTGGCGTCCTCGTCGCTCACCGAACCGGCGATGATGACGTCTTCGCCCTGCTTCCAGTTGACCGGCGTTGCGACCTTGTGCTTGGCCGTCAGCTGCAACGAATCGATGACGCGCAGCACCTCGTCGAAATTGCGGCCCGTGGTCATCGGATAGACGAGGACGAGCTTGATCTTCTTGTCCGGGCCGATGACGAAGACGTTGCGCACCGTCTGATTGTCGGCGGGCGTACGGCCCTCGTAGGTGCCCGACGTGCTGGCAGGCAGCATCCCGTAGAGCTTGGAGACCGTGAGGTCGGGGTCGCCGATCATCGGATAGTTCGGCGCAAAGCCCTGCGTCTCCTTGATGTCGTCGGCCCACTTGGCGTGATTGCCGACCGGATCGACGCTGAGGCCGACGATCTTGACCCCACGCTTGTCGAACTCCGGCTTGATCTTCGCCATGTAGCCGAGCTCGGTGGTGCAGACCGGGGTGAAATCCTTCGGGTGCGAGAACAGCACCACCCAGGAGCCGCCGATCCAGTCGTGAAACCTGATCGGTCCTTCGGTGGTCTGCGCTTCGAAATCGGGGGCGGTGTCGCCAATCTGAAGTGCCATCGTCTTTCTCCCTGCTGGAGGCGCCGGCGCATTGCATGAAATGAGCGGCGTTTCCATCCGGACAAGGCCGCTCGAATATTCCGACCTGTCACGCGCGCCGACGGCCCTGGCTGCTGTCCGACGGGATTGGTTCCGGCGAACTTCCACGTCCCTTCATTTCCATCAAATCCATATACCAGCTGACCACATTGAACGCTATAGTCTGGCCTTGCCAAAGCGGGTCCTCGTGTCGGCGTCAAACAGCCGGTCGACGGCCTCGATGAGCGTGGCGCGATTTGATCGGCTCCGCCCTTGCCGTTGCAGGCAGGGCCATCCAGGCTTGACGTCTTGGCTGTCCCATCTCGGGGCCTCACGGGCGCGCCCCGAAAATCGCACTGCCGATGCGCACATGGGTTGCTCCAAGCTGGATTGCGAGCTCGTAGTCGGCGCTCATGCCCATCGACAGTTCGCCAAGGCCATGGCGCGCGGCGATCTTGGCGAGCAACGCGAAATGCGGGGACATCTGCTGATCCGCCGGCGGGATGCACATCAAGCCGCTGATCGCAAGACCATGTGTCCCACGGCAGGCGACGAGGAAGTCGTCGGCCGCCTCGGGGAGTACCCCTGCCTTCTGGGGTTCGGCTCCGGTGTTGACCTGAACGTAGAGCCGCGGTCGCCGACCTGTCTTCAAGATGGCGCCCGCAACAGCCGCCGCGATCTTCGGCCGGTCGATGGTCTCGATCACGTCGAAGAGGTCAATCGCATCGAGCACCTTGTTTGACTGCAGAGGCCCGATCAGATGGAGCTCCAGCGCGCGATCGGGATGCGTTGCCCGAAGCCCCGGCCATTTGGCTTTGGCTTCCTGGACCCTGTTCTCGCCAAAGACGCGCTGGCCCGCGGCAATCGCCCGTGCGATCGCGTCGCGATCAAACGTCTTCGTGACAGCAACAAGCGTGATGTCGGCGGGATCGCGGCCGACGTCGCGCGCCGCGCGGACGATCCCGGCGCGAACGGCTTCGAGCCTCGACACGATCAATTGCCCGGCATTGTCCATCGGCATCAACCTACATCACGCAGGCGACCATCTGTTGGCGGGCCCGCGGGCCCATCGGCAAAATCGTTGACCGGTGCAGGGATTTGGTGCTCAGTGCCGCCGTCGCCCGACGGTATTTCATCACATCCGAAACTGCATCAGCGCCAATGGCATCGGAGCGTTACAACGCCCGCGAGGCGGAGTCCAAATGGCAGCAGGTCTGGGAGGAGCGGGGAACGTTCCTGAGCCGGACCGACAGCGCACGCCCCAAATACTACGTTCTGGAGATGTTCCCCTATCCGTCCGGCCGCATCCATATCGGCCACACCCGCAACTACACGATGGGAGACGTCGTTGCCCGCTACAAGCGGGCGCGCGGCTTCGACGTCCTCCATCCGATGGGCTGGGACGCCTTCGGCCTGCCGGCCGAAAACGCCGCCATGCAGAACCGCGTCCATCCTGCGCAATGGACCTACGCCAACATCGCGACCATGCGGGCGCAGCTGAAGCTGATGGGCCTCTCGATCGACTGGTCGCGCGAGCTCGCCACCTGCGACCCGGCCTACTACAAACACCAGCAGCGGATGTTCCTCGACTTTCTGGTGGCCGGCCTCGTCGATCGAAAGCAGTCGAAGGTGAACTGGGACCCCGTCGATCAGACCGTGCTCGCCAACGAACAGGTCATCGATGGGCGCGGCTGGCGCTCCGGCGCGGTGGTCGAGCAGCGCGAGCTGACGCAATGGTTCTTGCGGATCACCGACGAGGCGCAGGACCTCCTCGAGGCGATCGACGGCCTCGAACGCTGGCCCGAGAAGGTGCGCCTGATGCAGCGCAACTGGATCGGCAGGTCGGAAGGCCTGCTCGTCCGTTTCCCCCTTGCGCCCGCAACGGCACCTCCGGGGGCGCGCGAGCTTGAGGTCTATACGACCCGCCCCGATACGCTCTTCGGGGCAAAGTTCATGGCCCTTGCGCCGGACCATCCGCTCGCGGCGGCGGCCGCCCGCGCCAACCCCGACCTAGCCGAGTTCATCGCCGGGTGCCGGCGCGTCGGAACTTCGGTTGCTGTCATCGAGACCGCCGAGAAGCGCGGTTTCGACACCGGCATCCGTGCCGTGCATCCCTTCGATCCGACCTGGACGCTGCCTGTCTACGTCGCCAATTTCGTCTTGATGAACTACGGCACCGGCGCGATCTTCGGCTGTCCGGCGCACGACCAGCGCGACCTCGATTTCGTCAATGCCTATGGACTCGGCAATATTCCGGTCGTCTGCCCGCCCGGCGTCGATCCGGCGAGCTTTCGGATCACCGACGTCGCCTACGACGGCGACGGGGGGATGATCAACTCGCGATTTCTCGACGGCATGACGGTGGCGCAGGCCAAGGAGGAGGTCGCGCGCCGGCTCGAATCCACGGACCTCGACGGCCGTCCGCAGGGGCGGCGGCAGATCAACTACAAGCTGCGCGACTGGGGCATTTCGCGCCAGCGCTACTGGGGCTGCCCGATTCCGGTCGTTCACTGCGAGGCGTGCGGCGTCGTGCCGGTGCCAGACGCGGACCTGCCGGTTGTCCTGCCGGAAGACGTGACCTTCGACCGGCCCGGCAATCCCCTCGACTGGCATCCGACCTGGAAACACGTCCGCTGCCCGAGCTGCGGGGGGCCTGCCCGGCGTGAGACGGACACGATGGACACGTTTGTCGATTCGTCGTGGTATTTCGTGCGCTACACCGATCCGCACAACGAGGCGGCGCCGACGACGCGCGCGGCAGCCGACTACTGGATGCCCGTCGACCAGTACATCGGCGGCATCGAGCACGCGATCCTGCACCTGCTCTATTCCCGCTTCTTCATGCGGGCGATGCGGGAGACCGGCCATGTCGGCCTGAAGGAGCCGTTTGCCGGGCTCTTCACCCAGGGCATGGTCGTCCACGAGACCTACCGCACCCGCGACGGAGCCTGGATTGCCCCTGACGAGGTCAAGTTCCTCGACGGCGCAGGCGGGCGGCAGGCCATCGTGACGGCAACCGGCGAGCCGATCGAGATCGGCCCAGTCGAGAAGATGTCGAAGTCGAAGCGCAACACGGTTTCCCCCGACGACATCGTGGTGAGCTACGGCGCCGACACGGCCCGCTGGTTCATGCTCTCCGACAGCCCGCCGGACCGCGACGTCATCTGGACCGAGGAGGGCGTCCAGCGCGTATTCGCCTTCGTGCAACGCCTGTGGCGCCTTGTCGGCGAATTGAACGCGATCGGACCGCCTCCCGGTGAGGCAGGCCTCCCCAATGCCTTCTCGCCGCCTGCGCTTGCAGTCCGCAAGGCGGTGCACGGGACGATCGTCAAGGTCGAGGAAAATATCGAACGGCTTCATTTCAACGTCGTGATCGCGCGGATCCGAGAGCTCGCCAACGTGCTGTCGGCGGCGATCGGGGCGCTCGAGTCCGACGAGGTGCCGGCCGATCTGCGCTTTGCCTTCCGCGAGGCTGCCGACACGCTGGTGCTTCTCTACGCGCCGTTCATGCCCCATCTCGCGGAGGAGTGCTGGGCGGCGCTCGGCCATGCGAGCCTCGCCTGCGAGACACCCTGGCCGCAGGCCGACCGGGCGCTCGTCGTCGATGACGTGATAACGCTGCCCGTGCAGGTGAACGGCCGCAAGCGCGGTGACCTCGTCATCGACCGAAATGCCGACAACGCCGCCATAGAAGCTGCCGTCCTGGCGCTCGAACCGGTTCGGCGCGCCATGGAGGGCCGCCCGGCGAAAAGAATCATTGTCGTGCCGCGAAGGATCGTCAATATCGTTGCCTGATCATGCCGCAATCGTGCCGGCATCCGGCACGCAGGGAGATGAACATGCGTGGTCTGTCCGCGCTGCCCGGGCTGCCGCGAGCTGCCCTGCTCTTGGCCGTCCTGCCCGCTCTCGGCGGCTGCTTCCATCCGCTCTACGCCAGCGTCGATGCGGCCACCGGCAGAAACGTCGGCTCGGAGCTCCAGGCGATTGCGGTCGACCCGATTCCCGATCGCATCGGCCATTATCTCGGCAACGAACTCATCTTCGCCCTGAACGGGAGCGGGGATGAAGTTGCCCCGAGATATCGTCTGACCGTCACCACGCACGAGGCCGTGCAGACGGCGCTCATCGATACCCTGCAGGCGCGCGCCACGGCGGGAACGCTGATCGTCTACGCCAATTATCTGCTTGTTCCGGCCGGCGGCGGCCCGCCGATCACGTCGGGCCTCGTCACCGAGACGGCCACATACGACCGGTCCGCGCAGCGATTCGCCAACGTCCGTGCGGCGCGCGATGCCGAGATCCGGGCAGCGCAGGCCATCGCCGATCAGATCAAGACGCGCATCGCCGCGGCGCTGGCAACGCGCTCTTAAGTGGCGCCGCGTGTCGGCCGTCAAGAATCACGAGGCGGATCGTTTCGTTGCCGCCCCTCCCCGCAGCATCGGCGTTTTCCTCGTCTTCGGCACCGACGCGGGCCTCATCAGTGAACGCGTGCAGAAGCTGACGGCCGCCGCGGTCGCCGACCCGAAGGATCCGTTCCAGCTCGTTCGTGTCGACGGCGATGAGCTCGCCGGCGATCCCGGCCGCCTCATCGATGAGGTCGCGACCGTTCCACTCTTCGGCGGCCGGCGCGCCGTCCTGGTCGAGGCCGGCACGAAGAACTTCGCGGCCGCCGTCGAGCCGGTGCTCGCCCTGCCGGCCCGCGATTGCAGCGTGATCATCGAGGCCGGCGCCCTCAAGCGCGACGCCCCGCTGCGCAAGCTCGTCGAACGGTCGCGGCAGGGAGCCGCCATCGAGTGCTTTCCCGACGAGATGCGCGATTTGGCGCGGCTGATCGATGCGGAGGCGGGCGCGGCCGGCCTTACCGTTGCCGCCGCGGCTCGCGAGGCTCTCGTCCACCTTCTTGGCGCCGACCGGCTGACGACGCGCGGCGAGCTCGCCAAGCTCACTCTCTATGCTCATGGCACCGGCCGCATCACCCTTGATGACGTCGAGACGATCGTGGCGGATGCTTCCGCCGTGGCGCTCGACGCGGCAATCGATGGCGCCTATCTCGGCAATGTCGCGACGATCGAGGCGACCGTGGCGCGGGTCTTTGCCGAAGGCGGCGATCCCGACGTGCTTGTCGGCGCTGCCCTGCGGCATGGATTGGCCCTGCATCGAGCCAGGCTCGATCTCGATGGCGGACGCCCCGGGGGGGAAGTCATCGACTCGGGCGTGCGGTTCGGCCTCTATTTCAAGCGCCGGCAGGCATTCGAAAGCCAGGTCCAGCGTTGGAGTGCCGCAAAGCTCGCGCGCGCGATCGATGCCCTGGCCGATGCCATCGCCAAATGTCGCCTCGAGCCGCGACTTGGCGAGGCCATCGCGGCGCGCGCGCTCTGGGCGGTGGCGCTCGCCACACCGCATCGATAGCGCCGACGCCGTTCGGCACGATCGGCCGCGTTCGACGCGGATGAGCCCTCTCACCGCCGCCTGAAAAAAATCACGGCTCCGTGCGCGGCGCGTGAAAAATCGCGGTCAGCCCCAGTGAGGAGGACGGGCAGGAGAGAGGAATGATCCTCTCCTCCAATCTCAGGAGGGACACATGATTGCCAAGTCTATCGCCGTTGCTCTCGCCGGCCTCACCGCTCTTGCCGCTCTGCCGGCCAGCGCCAATCAGGGCTTCGAGATCGTCAACGGCAACGAGAAGGCCTCCATCGTTCAGCTGTGGTACGCCAAGAACGGCGACTCCAAGGATCCGTGGAAGGCGGTCAAGCTCACCCCGATCGGCCCGCGCACGACGAGCAACTTCACGTTCGACGGGTCGGCCTGCTACCAGGACATCAAGGTGCGCTTCGACGACACCTACGAGCACGTCTACGCGAACGTCGACGTCTGCGGCGGCGGATCGCTCTTCGTCGACTGACAAAAACTTTCCCCCTGCGCCACAGGCGCAGGGGTTTCCGACCCCGGCGCAGGTTGCTCTCCGGAAGCGCGAAGCGCTCTCCGGAATCCGGCGACGAGCTCCTGAAAGGGAGCATGTTTCCGGCTCTGCGCACCCCTGCGCGGTGCTCGGCCGGATGACAAGCCAAGCAACTATCGCGGGACGCGCGGAGAGCGGCCAATCGCGGCCCGACTCGCCCGCGTCAGGAATCCGGGTAGGCGACGCAGTGAGGGGCTGGTACGTCGCCAGGTGGCGCGCTCGCGGGCGTCCTCCCCGCCGCGCTGAGCGCGCCACCGCATCCGTTGTGCCTCGTCTCAGCGGCAAAGCCCTTCACACAATCTGCGGCGAAGGCCCGGATCGGGCTGGCCGCCCGGCATGCCGGGCTCTGAAACGCCTCAGGCGTTCAGGCGCTTGCAGAGCGCTTCGAGCTGCTCGATGCTCTTGTAGCGGATGCGCATCTCGCCGCCCTCGCCGCGATGATGGACGGCAACCACGAGCCCCAACGCGTCGCTGAGGCTGCGCTCCAGCGCCTGCGTGTCGGCATCCTTTTGTTTCGGCTCCTTTGGCGCCTCCGTCGCCGGGTGCTGCTGGTCCCTTTGCGCGATGCGCTCGACGTCGCGCACGGTGAGGCCCTGGTCGACGATCCTGCGCGCGACATGTTCCGGCGCGGTCACCGACAGAAGCGCCCGCGCGTGGCCGGCGGAAATGTCGCCGGCTGATAGCAGGACCCGCACGTCCTGGGGCAATTTCAACAGCCGCAGCATGTTGGCCACATGACTGCGGCTTTTGCCGATCACGCGCGCGAGGTCGTTCTGCGAATAGGAGAATTCCGACATCAATCGCTCGTAGCCGAGCGCCTCCTCCAGAGGATTGAGGTCGGCGCGCTGCACATTCTCGATGATTGCGATCTCCAGCGCCTCCTTGTCGCCCGCCTCGACCAGAATGACAGGGACCTCGTGCAGGCCGGCCCGCTGGGCAGCGCGCCATCGTCGCTCGCCGGCGATGATCTCGTAGAGATCGGGCGTCCGCGGTATCGTGCGCACCAGCATCGGCTGGATGATGCCCCGCTGGCGGATCGAATTGGCGAGATCTTCGAGCTCGTCGTCGTCGAAACTCTTGCGCGGATTGCGCGGATTGGGGCGCAGGAAGCCGATCGGCACGCGCCGCTGGCCGCGCGAGCGCTCGATCGCGGCCACTTCATCGCCGGTGTCGCCGATAAGAGCGGCAAGTCCACGCCCGAGCCGCGAGCGGGCGAGTTGTTCCTCAGCCATTCGATTATCTCCGCTTGATGTTGAAAGCCGCAGCGCTCATGCGGCCCGCAACCGGCGTTCCCTTTGGATGATCTCCGAGGCAAGCCGAAGGTAGGCCTGGCTTCCCGACGACTTCAGGTCGTAGAGCAGGACCGGCTTGCCGTGTGACGGCGCCTCCGAGACGCGCACGTTGCGCGGGATGACGGTCTCGTAGACCGTGTCGCCCATGAAGGCGCGCACGTCGGCGACCACCTGGCCGGCAAGGTTGTTGCGCGGGTCGAACATGGTCAGCACGACACCATGGATGGTGAGCGCTGGATTGAGGGTTCGGCGCACCTCCTCCACGGTTCGCAGGAGCTGCGAGAGGCCTTCGAGCGCGAAGAACTCGCATTGCAGCGGCACCACGACGCTGTGGCCGGCGGCGAGCGCATTGACCGTCAGAAGGTTGAACGAGGGCGGGCAATCGACGAGCACGTAGGTGAAGGGCTCGCGGTCGGCGGCGGCGGGGTCCTGCGCCATCGCTGCTATGGCGTTGCGCAGCTTGAAGGCGCGGTCCTTGTCGCCGGCGATTTCGAGCTCGACCCCCAGAAGGTCGAGGGTGGAGGGCGAAATGTAGAGCCGAGGCACCGCCGTTGGCGCAATGGCGTCGAGGAGGGGCCGCTGACCCATCAGGACATCGTAGGTCGAGAAGGTGCGGTCCTTGCGCTCGATGCCGAGCCCCGTCGAGGCATTGCCCTGCGGATCGATGTCGATGATGAGCACGCGCTCGCCGATGGCGGCAAGTGCGGTGCCGAGATTGATGGCGGTCGTGGTCTTGCCGACCCCGCCCTTCTGGTTGGCCATCACGAGGACGCGTGCCGAGCTGGGGAGTCCCGCCACATCAGGTGACACGTCCGTGTGCTCCCGAGACAAGCCGCCCGTCACTGTCAGAAGCAAAGCGACGATACAATCCAGCGGCGGCGCCGAGTGCCGGATTGCTTCGCTGCGCTCGCAATGACGATTTCCGAATCCATGATACCTCACCACACGCTAATGCGGCGCGGCGTGCACCCTGACGATGCGGCCGTGCGGATCGGTTCGACTGGGAATCAAATCGAGGCGAAATTTACGCATGGCCGATGGCTCGGTCAATTCGGCGTCGACCGTGCGCCCTTTCGGGAACACGCCGACGGCGCCCCTCATCAACAGGATTTCCGCGTATTTCAAGAGCCTTGGCAGGGGTGCGAGGGCCCGGGCCGTGACCGCGTCAACCGCGCTCAGCGCCGGAACGACGGCCTCGATCCGGCCGGCATGGACGATCGCCGGCGCCTGCGTGGCGCGAATCACCTCGCGCAGGAAGGCGCATTTGCCCTGATCGCTTTCGATGAGATGAACGGTGCTGTCGGGGCGCCCGGCAAGCTCGATGGCGATCACGAGGCCTGGAAATCCTGCCCCCGACCCGAGGTCGACCCAGGTTCGCGCCGCCGGCGCAAGGCCGATCAGCTGCGCCGAGTCGGCGACATGGCGCATCCACACCTCGCCGAGGGTCGAAGGAGCGACAAGGTTCTTGACCCGCTGCCATTTGCGCAGGAGGTGGACATAGACACCGAGCCGAGCCTCTGTTTCACGTGAAACAGGAACAATGTCGAGCGCCCGCCGCCGATCGATGTCGTCCCCATTGTCCCGGTTCATGGCCGATCGCCGAGTGAAGACCCAGATTGTGCCGCAGGGCGCCGCGGTCTGCACTCCTCTCCCCGCGAGCGGGGAGAGGTAAGGTGAGGGGCAAACCCGAGCGCTCACGCTCTACTCGCGATAAGCGCCGCCAGGATTGCCTCGAAGAGGCGGTCGACCTGCTGGCACGCTCGTTTCCCGCGAAGAGCGCGTGAATTGTCCCCTCTCCCCCGCGCGCGCTAGCGTGCGCACACAAGGTGTAGTTCACGAGTGATTTCCGTTATTTGCGAGGGTAAAGCCTTGTGCGATGGCATGGAAGCGTTGCAGGCCGCGGGCGAAGGTGATCGGTCCGGGCGGACGCTCTTTGGCATAGCCGTTCCAGCCG
>JAFAME010000118.1 GCA_019233695.1 Methylobacteriaceae bacterium | reverse complement strand
TCGGCGAGGATGACAACCGAGCGGGCGGCGACCATCAGCCGATCCGTCGCGATCGGGCGCGCTTTGTGCGGTCCGCCGGTGGTGTCGACAAGAAGCTCCCAACGCCGGCTGGAGCGCGGCTCCGGCAGGACCACGTCGACGGCCTCGCTGCCGCGATGAAAGACGATGGTGACGCGATCGAGATCGGCCGCCCCGGCGTCGCGGGCGCTGAACGTCGCGACGAGCGTTGCCGCCGCCGGGCGCTGCCAGTCCTCCGCGGCGAGAAGCCTGCCGTCCGCGCCACGCCATTCGACGTCCGGCAGGCCGTCCGGATCGGCAGGCCTGCCGGTCAGGAACCGGTCGTGGCGCAACGCCGGATGCCTGCGGCGCAGATCGATCAGCGCCTGAGTGAATTCAAGGAGCGTCGCATCAGCTTGCGCCCAGTCGAGCCAGGAGGTCGCGTTGTCCTGGGCATAGGCATTGTTGTTGCCGCCCTGCGAGTGGCCGAGCTCGCTGCCCATGGCGAGCATCGGCGTGCCATGCGACACAAGCAGCGTCGCCAGGAGATTGCGCTGATCGCGCGCCCGTGCGGCCGCGACATTCGGGTCGGCGCTCGGCCCCTCGACGCCATTGTTCCATGAGAAATTGGCATCGGTGCCGTCGCGGTTGCCCTCCCCGTTGGGCTCGTTGTGCTTGCGGGAATAGGAGACGAGATCGGCGAGCGTGAAGCCGTCGTGCGCGCTCAGGAAGTTGATGCTGCGCGAGGGACCGATCTTGCCGCCGAAGACATCGGCAGAGCCCGCCAGCCGGGTTGCAAGCTCGCCGAGGAAGCCCGCATCGCCGCGCCAGAAGCGGCGCACGCTGTCGCGAAAGCGATCGTTCCATTCGCCCCATCCTGCCGGAAACCCGCCTGCCCGATAGCCGCCCGGACCAATGTCCCATGGTTCGGCAATCATCTTGAGGCCACGCAGGATCGGGTCCTGGCCGATGGCGGTGATGAGGGGCGCGTCCGGATCGAAGCCCACCGCGCGCCGGCCGAGCGCAGTCGCAAGATCGAAGCGGAAACCGTCGATGCCCGTCTGCTGCGCCCAAGTGCGCAGCGCATCCATCGCAAGCCGCACGACCTGCGGGCGATCGAGCGCCAGGCAGTCGCCGGTGCCCGCATCGTTGGCGTAGTGGCGCGGATCGCCCGGGGCAAGGCGATAATAGCTGGCGTTGTCGAGGCCGCGAAAGCTCAGCGTCGGCCCGAGTTCGTCGCCTTCGCCCGAATGGTTGAGGACCACATCGAGGATGACTTCGATGCCGGCCCCATGCAGGGCCTCGACGCAGGCGCGGATTTCCGCCCAGCCCCCCGGTGCGAGCCGCGGGTCGGGCGCCATGAGCGCGGCCGGGTTGTAGCCCCAATAGTTTGAGAGGCCGAGCGGGCCGAGGTGACGCTCATCTATCCAGGCGGCCGCCGGCATGATCTCGACCGAGGTCACGCCGAGCTTGCGGAGATAGGCGATGGAGGTTTGGTCGGCAAGGCCGGCGAACGTGCCGCGAATGGCTTCAGGCACTGCGTCGCGACGCCTGGTGAAGCCGCGCACGTGCAGTTCATAGACCACCATGTCGGACCAGGGGATCGGCGGCCGAAGCATCCTGCCGCCGCCCTCAAGCGTCGTGACAATCGCTTTCGGCATGAACGACGCGCTGTCCGTGTCGTCGAACGACAGGTCGGCGGACGGATGCCCCGCGCGATAGGCGAACATCGAGGGATGGAGCTTGAAGGGCCGATCGAGGAGGAGCGCGTAGGGGTCGATCAGCAGCTTTGCGGCGTTGAACCTGTGGCCGTGCGACGGGTCGAAAGGGCCGCGGGCCCGCAGGCCGTAGCGCGCCCCGATCTCAACCCCGCCGACGCGGCCATGAAAGACGTCGCCGGTGTGTTCCGGCAAAGGGATACGCTCGATCTCGCGCTCGCCAGCGGTATCGAAGAGGCAGAATTCGATCGCGGTCGCATTCCGCGAAAAGACGGCGACATTGACGCCCTCCGCGTCGGGCGTGACGCCGAGCGGTTCGGGAGATCCGGGGCGGACAGACGCCTCCACCAACTAGGCCTTCGCAGGAAAGCTGACGATGATGATTTTCTGCAATTCCTCGGCAACTTGGTCATTGAAGGCGCTGTACCCTTTGACCAGTGCATGGGAGGGGTCATCAGGCTCCTCATCGGTGATGATTGCAATCGGGACGAATCTCGCCGCGGCCGATTTCGCCGCGCCGACATTCAGGAGCGCGAACTTCGATTCACCGCCAATCGATCTGCCTTTCCTGATCAGAATGTCTCGGAGCGGCCGAATCGTTTCTCGAGCGGTACGCTTCCGAAAATACTCGACCCAGTTTACCGAGAGTCCTTCCTCGAAGGCTCCATTCCGTTCGCGGAGCCGGAACGCCGCTGGTTCAATGAATTCCCCATCCATCCAACTCTTTTTGATATGTCGGAAGACGTGATGGGCATCGTCGAGATCTGCCATGGCGCTATTCAAGCAAATGTTGCGCCTATATCGCGGGCAATCTGCACGACGGCGGACATGAGTTCGTAGCCGAAATACTGTGCGGTGGCGCCGTTGCGCGGAATTTCTGCCACCAGCTTGACGAGAGGGGCGCCGGTAAACTCGATCGCGGTGAAGTTTCCCGGCCCCGCAATCCAACGAGCGCGCAGGGTTCCGTCGGGCGTAAGCGTGATTTTCGGCAACCCGACGCCAGGCTGGTCGACGAAGAAGGAAGCGAACTGCCTCACCGATCCAGTTTGCAGTTTCTCATCCTCCGCCAGTGCGTCGCGGTAGAGCGCGGTCAGGCGCTCGGCGATCTGCCGATCGCGGTGGTCTGATCGGCCGAGATAGAGAGCCTGAATTGCTTCGAACACCACTTGAGCGTCCGGCTCAGGTGTGCCCCATTCCAGGTCAGGGGCCAGCGAACCCGATGTGAAGGCAGCGGCGGGTGCGGGGCTGCACTGGCGACTTGAAATCACGGCAGCCCACCGGCGAACGCTGGCGATTCTTGTCTCGTCAGCGGGGACCGGCCGTGCCTCCTCCTGGAAGTCGACCGCCGAAAGGCCCGTCAAGGGCGCCAGGTCCAGCATCAACTTGGCTTCCAGATCATTTTTTGGACGTCTTTGTTGGTAGCGTTCAGAAACAGCTCAAGCGCGGCGGCATGCGCAGCATCCAACCATGGTCCGATCGCGCTGAGTGAAAGACCCTCAGGAGTCCCATGGGCCTTGATCTCCAGCATGGCGACGATCTCCGAGGTGTCAATCCTCCTTCCGAGCCTCACTGCCAAATCGACATGCAAATTTTCGGCGACCTGGTACGTCGAGGTGGAGTTCACGCCTGAGAGACGCCCGGTTCCCGGGAGCATCGCGAGCCCCGAGAGGGGAGGAACGAGGTTTCCGATCTCAGGCGGCGTGCTCCAGAAGTCGTTTTGGGTGACGACATTCATGTAGGTGAGTTCGCTGCGATTGACGACATCGATCGTGTGACCGAACGCGGCCTGCAAAAAAGCCAGATAGACGTCGAGTTCCTCGTAAAACCGCTGCCGGACGCTCTCGTAGTGGGGGTATTCGTTCTCGCCTGCCTTGCGCCAATTGAACATGAAGGCATCGCGCTGAACTTGGATCAGCGTCGATCCCGGGCCGGAGTGGAACCAAAACCGCGGCAAGGGGAAGATCTCTCCGCTCGCTTCCGGGAAAGTGGCATTCAAACTGACAGGAGGCTGCTGATCGCAATTCGGGTAGCGATCGCGAATCCGGTCCCAATAGACCCCGATGTGCTGCGCCTTCATCTCAATCAGCGGCAAGTGGAATAGGCTGATAACAAGTTCATTGATGGGTGGATTTTTGAATTTGACGCGCCCCAGGCGCCTCGGCCTGAGCCTTTTCATTCCTGTCACCTCTGCGATCCCGACCGCGCCCGGCGGGCCGCGATGAGATCGCGATAGAGGGCGGCGTAATGGCGCGCCGGCCCCTGCCAGGAGACATCGGTCTTCATGCCGTTGAGCTGAAGGCGCTTCCAGGTCGGCTGATCGCGATAGAGGGCGGCCGTCCGGCGCAGGGCCGCGTCGAGCATGTCGGCGGTCACCGGCGCGAACTGGACGCCGGTCGCGGTCGCCGCCGCCACGCCCGCCTCGTTGGCATCGATGATGGTGTCGGCAAGCCCGCCGACGCGCGCCACCAGCGGCACGGCGCCATAGCGCAATGCGCACAATTGGGTCAGGCCGCACGGCTCGAACCGGCTCGGCACGATGATCGAATCGGCGCCGCCCTGGATCAGGTGGGCGAGGCCCTCGTCATAGCCCCTGGTGAAGGCGATCCGGCCCGGGTAGGCAGCGACGGCGGCATGGAAATCGTCCTCGATCGGCTTGTCGCCGGCGCCCAGCAGGGCAAGCTGGCCGCCCTCTTGAAGCAACGTCGGCAGCGCGGCGAGCAACAGGTCGAGGCCCTTCTGCCAGAAGAGCCGCGTGATGACGCCGAAGAGCAGCGACGCCGGCTCGACCGCAAGGCCCATTCGATCCTGCAGCGCGGCCTTGTTCCGGGCGCGCGCGGCAAGTCGGCGGGCATCGAACCGGGCCGCAAGATGCGCATCCCCCGCGGGGTTCCACACCGAGAGGTCGATGCCGTTGAGGATGCCCGCCATATCGGCTGCCCGCGTCTTCAGGAGGCCGTCGAGGCCCATGCCCCATTCGGGCGTCCGGATCTCGGCGGCATAGGTCGGTGAGACGGTGGTGATCCGATCGGCGAGCCGCAGGCCGGCCTTCAGATAGCCGATAGAGCCATAGTACTCGACACCCTCGACGGTGAAGGAGTCAGGCGGCAGCCCGAGGCTCGCCAGCAAGCTCGCCGGGAACTGCCCCTGGAAGGCGAGGTTGTGGATGGTCATCACCGTGCCGGGGCGCGGGCCGCCGTCATAGGCGAGGTAGGCTGGCGTCAGGCCGGTCGGCCAGTCATGGCAATGAACGATGTCGGGCACGAAGCCGGGCACGAGCCCCTGCCCGACGCTCGCGCCCGCGCGAGAAAGCGCCGCGAACCGCGCCGGATTGTCCGACCAATCGATGCCGTTCGTCGCCGTGTAGGGATGGCCGTAACGGGCAAAAAGATGCGGTGCATCGAGCACGAAAAGATCAAGGCCGGCCCCCTTGCCGGCGAGGAGTTGCGCAGGACCGCCGAAGAGATCGGCGAACCGATGCACGACGTCGGACTTCGCAAGTCCGCCGAGCACGCCCGGGTAGCCCGGCACGAGCGACCGCATCGCGACGCCCTCGCCGGCCAGTGCGCCCGGCAGCGCGCCGGCGACATCGGCGAGGCCTCCCGTCTTGACGAGCGGAAAAATCTCGGAGGCGACCGAGAGGACCTTGATGTCCTTCATGCCCCGAGCCGGTCGATCATGGCTTGCGTGATCAGGCAGATGCCTTGCTCGGTGCGGCGGAAGCGCCGTGCGTCAAGTTCGGGGTCTTCGCCGACCACGAGCCCCTCGGGAATGGTGACGCCGCGATCGACCACGACGCCGGTGAGCCGCGCCGATCGGCCGACATGGACGTAGGGCAGGACCACGGCGTTCTCGACCGTCGAATAGGAGTTCACGCGCACCCCCGTGAACAACAAGGTGCGCCGCAGGGAGGCGCCCGAAACGATGCAGCCGCCCGAGACGAGCGAGGAGAGCGCATGGCCGCGGCGGCTTTCCTCGTCGTGCACGAACTTCGCCGGAGGCGTGATCTCGCCGTACGTCCAGATCGGCCAGTCCCGATCGAACAGGTCGAGCTCGGGGACGACATCCGTCAGATCGATGTTGGCCGCCCAATAGGCATCGATCGTCCCGACATCGCGCCAATAGGCACCCGCCTCGGCGGTCGAGCGCACGCACGAGCGCGAGAAATGATGCGCCCAGGCGTTGCCGCTGTTGACCAGGAACGGAATGATGTCCTTGCCGAAATCATGCGCGGAACGGGTATCGGCCGCATCGCGGTGTAACTGGTCGAAGAGGAGCTTCGTCTCAAAAACGTAGATCCCCATGCTGGCGAGCGCCCTGTCGGGCTTTCCCGGCATCGCCGGCGGGTCCTTCGGCTTTTCGAGGAACGAGATGATGCGATCGTGCTCGTCGACATGCATGATGCCGAACGCGCTCGCATCGAGGCGCGGCACTTCGAGGCAACCGACGGTCACGTCGGCGCCGCGGTCGACGTGCTCCTGCAGCATCACCTCGTAGTCCATCTTGTAGACGTGGTCACCGGCCAGGAGCACGATGTGCTTGGGATCATAGCTCTCGATGATGTCGATGTTCTGGTAGACGGCATCCGCAGTGCCGCGATACCAAAGTTCCTCCGAGACGCGCTGGCTTGCCGGCAGGATGTCGAAGCTCTCGTTGCGCTCGGGCCGAAAGAAGTTCCAGCCCCGCTGCATATGACGGATCAGGCTGTGTGCCTTGTATTGCGTGGCCACAGCAATGCGGCGGATGCCGGAATTCAGGGCGTTGGAAAGCGCAAAGTCGATGATTCGCGACTTGCCGCCGAAGTAGACGGCAGGCTTGGCGCGCCGATCGGTCATTTCCATGAGGCGGCTACCGCGGCCGCCGGCAAGCACATAGGCCATGGCGTAGCGCGACAGCGGTGCACTGGAAGCCTGGTTCAGATCCGCCATCACGCCCTCCCCGCCGACCTCATGGCATTGCAGACGTTTTCCTCAATCTCCGACAAACTCCAAGTAGAGCGTGCCAAGCGGCGGCAGCAGCATGGCTGCCGAAGCCGGCAATCCGTGCGCGCCGATCGGCTCGGCCGAGACAGCGCCGAGATTGCCCATCCCGGATCCGCCATAGAATGTAGCATCCGAATTCAGGATTTCCCGCCACCGCCCCGCGTGCGGCAGGCCGATGCGATAGCCGTAGCGCGGCACCGGCGTGAAATTCGACACGACGGCGACGGGGCGATCGCCAGGTCCGCCGAAGCGCAGCCAGGCATAGACCGAGTTCTCCTGATCATCGGCGGAGATCCAGCGGAAGCCTTCCGGCTCGCAGTCGCGGGCGTGGAGCGCAGGTGTTGCCCTGTAGACGCGGTTGAGGTCGCGCACGAAACTCTTCAGGCCGGCATGCGGCCAGAATTCGAGGACGTGCCAGTCGAGACTGTAGTTGAAATTCCATTCAGCGATCTGGCCGAACTCCTGGCCCATGAAGAGGAGCTTCTTGCCCGGATGGGCCCACATGAAGCCATAGTAGGCGCGTGCGTTGGCGAACTTCTGCCACTCATCGCCCGGCATCTTGCCGATGATGGAGCCTTTGCCGTGGACGACCTCGTCGTGCGACAGCGGCAGGACGAAGTTCTCGGAGAAGGCGTAGAGGAGGCCGAACGTCATCTTGTTGTGATGCCAGCGCCGGTGGACAGGATCCCTGGCCATGTATTCCAGCGTGTCGTGCATCCAGCCCATGTTCCACTTGAAGCCGAAGCCGAGCCCGCCGGCATAGGCCGGCTGCGACACGCCCGCCCAGGCGGTCGATTCCTCAGCGATCGTGACGGTACCCGGGTGCAATCCATAGGCGAGTTCGTTGCAGCGGCGCAGGAAGGCTGCGGCATCGCGGTTGTCGTTCGAGCCGTCCGGGTTCGGCAGCCATTCGCCGGGCTTGCGCGAATAGTCGAGGTACAGCATGGAGGCCACCGCATCGACCCGCAGCCCGTCGATGTGGAACCGGTCGAGCCAGTAGAGCGCGCTGGCGAACAGGAAGTTGGCCACCTCGCGACGGCCATAGTCGAAGATTGCGGTGTTCCAATCCGGATGGAAGCCGCGCCGCGGATCGGAATGCTCGTAGAGATGGGTTCCGTCGAAGCGGGCGAGGCCGTGCACATCGGTCGGGAAATGCGCCGGCACCCAATCGAGGATGACGCCGAGACCCGCCTGGTGGGCGCGATCGACGAAGCGGGCAAAGCCCGCGGGATCGCCGAAGCGGCGGGTCGGCGAGAAGAGGCCGATCGGCTGGTAGCCCCAGGACGCATCGAGCGGGTGCTCGCTGACCGGCAAAAGCTCGAGATGGGTAAACCCCATGTCTGCGGCATAGGAGACGAGTTGGTCGGCAAGCTCATCGTAGGACAGAAAGCCGCCGTCGCCGCGGCGGCGCCACGAGCCGAGATGGACCTCGTAGGCGGCCATCGGCGCGCGGCGCGGGTCGAGCCTGTCGCGCGCCTCCAAATAGGCACCATCGGCCCACGTGAAGCGATCCGTGCGCGCGACGATCGAGGCGGTCGATGGCCGCAATTCGCTGCCGAAGCCGAGCGGGTCCGCCTTCAGCGGCTGCAGGGCGCCATCCGGGCCGACGATCTCGTATTTATAGACCGCGCCTTCGCCGAGGTCGGGCGCGAAAATCTCCCAGAGCCCGCTGTCGATGCGCTTGCGCATCTGGTGGCGGCGCCCATCCCAGGCGTTGAAATCGCCGACGACCGAAACCCGCCTGGCGTTCGGCGCCCATACCGCGAAATGCACTCCCACGGCGCCCTCGTGGCTCATCACGTGTGCGCCAAGCCGCTCGTAGAGCTCGCGATGTGTACCTTCGACGAGAAGATGCTCATCGAGGGTGCCCAGCACCGGCCCGAAGGCGTAAGGGTCGCAAAGCTCCCACGTGCCGCCGGCATTCTCGGCGCGCAGGCGATAGGCAAAGCGCGCCGTTCGATGCGGGATGAGGCCTTCGAAAAAGCCCGCCGGATGGCGGCGCTCCAGGGCTATGGTCTTGCCGGCCTCCGGATCAAGGACAATGAGGCGCTCGGCCCCCGGAACGAACGCACGGACCGCGACGCCCGCCCCCGTCTCCTGCGGCCCGAGAACACCGAACGGATCGCCCTGGCGCGCGGCGAGGATGGCGGCGACGTCCTCGTCGGCTGTCCGCCAGTCAGCCGGCATGCGAGTCCTGCCTGCTCGCGCGCACCGGCACGTCCCAGATCTGACCTGCGTATTCGCCGATGGCGCGGTCGGAAGAGAACCAGCCGACGCGCGCGGTATTGAGGAGGCTCGAGCGCCACCACGCCGGCCGGTCGCGCCAGCGCGCCGCGACGTCTCGCTGCGCCTTGTAATAGGCGTCGAAATCGGCCGTCACCAGGAAGTAGTCGTGGTGGGTGAGGAGATCGACGATCTGATGATAGCGGTCGCGGTCGTCGGGCGAGAACACGCCCATGGAGAGGACATCAAGCACTTCGCGCAGTATCGGCGAAGAGGCGATCGTCTCGGTGGCGTCGATGCCCTTGGAGCGCCGCTCCTCGACCTCTTCGGCGGTGAGGCCGAAGATGAAGATGTTCTCGTTGCCGACGCGCTCGCGGATCTCGACATTGGCGCCGTCGAGCGTGCCGATGGTCAGCGCGCCGTTCAGGGCAAGCTTCATGTTGCCGGTGCCGGACGCTTCCATGCCGGCGGTCGAAATCTGTTCGGAGAGGTCGGCTGCCGGGATCACCGCCTCGGCGAGGCTCACGTTGTAGTTCGGCAGGAACACCACCTTGAGAAGGCCGCGCACCGTCGGGTCGCTGTTGACGACGCGGGCCACATCGTTGGCGAGCTTGATGATCAGCTTGGCGACCTGGTAGCTCGCAGCCGCCTTGCCGGCAAAGATTTTCACCCGCGGTGCCCAGTCGCGCATCGGCTGGGCGCGGATCCCCTCGTAGAGCGCGATCGTCTCGAGAATATTCAGAAGCTGGCGCTTGTATTCATGGATGCGCTTGATCTGGACGTCGAAGAGCGCATCCGGATCAACCTTGATCGTCAGGCTCTCCTGGATGATCTTGGCAAGCGCCAGCTTGTTGGCGCGCCTTGCGGCGATCAGCTTGTCGCGAAACGCCGCATCCTCGGCCAACGGCTCGAGCTTCCCAAACAGGCTCGCATCGTCGAGGATCTTCGGCCCGGCTGCTTCGACCAGAAGGCGCGTCAGCCCCGGATTGGCCTCGTACAGCCAGCGGCGAAAGGTGATGCCGTTCGTCATGTTGACGATGCGGTCCGGATAGAGGCGATGGAAATCGCGAAACACCGTCTTTTTCATGAGCTCGGTGTGGAGCGCCGAGACGCCGTTGACCTTGTGCGAGCCGAGGAACGCGAGATTGCCCATGCGCACGCGCCGCCCGTTATGCTCGTCGATGAGCGAGACGGACGATAGAAGCCCCGCATCGGCGCCGCGCACGCGCAGTACGTCCAAGTGCAGGGCATTGATGAGGTAGAGGATCTGCATATGGCGCGGCAGCAGCCGCTCCATCAGCGGCACCGGCCAGCTCTCCAATGCCTCGGGCAGAAGCGTGTGGTTGGTGTAGCTGAAGACCGCCGTCGTGATCTTCCAGGCCTCCTCCCAGGCGACGTCGTAGAGATCGACGAGGATGCGCATCAATTCGGCGACGCCGATCGAGGGATGCGTATCGTTGAGCTGGATCGCCGCCCGTTCCGCCAGGGTCGCGATATCGCCGTGCTGCTTGAGATGGCGGCGAATGAGGTCCTGGAGCGACGCGGAGGCAAAGAAATACTCCTGCCGCAGCCGCAACTCCTGGCCGGCCGGCGTCGCATCGCTCGGATAGAGCACTTTCGAGATCGATTCTGCCCGGACGCGATCGGCCAGCGCGCCAACGTAGTCGCCGCGGTTGAAGGCATCGAGCCGCAGCGGATCGGGCCAGCGCGCCGACCACAGGCGCAGCGTGTTGACGTGGTGGCCACGCCAGCCGACCACCGGCGTGTCATAGGCGACTGCTTCGACGATTTCCCCAGGCTTCCACACATGGCGGGCAAAGCCGTCTTCCTTTTGCACCGCCTCGACCGTGCCGCCGAAGCCGATCGAATAGTTCACTTCCGGGCGTTGGAACTCCCAGGGATTGCCGAAGGCGAGCCAGTCCTCCGGATATTCGAGCTGCCAGCCGTCCTGGATGCGCTGGCGGAACAGGCCGTTGTCGTAGCGGATGCCGTAGCCGTGCGCCGGGATGCCGAGCGTCGCCATGCTCTCCATGAAGCAGGCGGCGAGCCGGCCGAGACCGCCGTTGCCGAGCGCCGCGTCAGGCTCCAGCTGGCGCAGCTGGTCGAGATCGACGCCGAGCGAGGCGAGCGCGACGCGCATCGTCTCGCGCAAGCCGAGGTTCGTCAGGGAATCGATGAGCAGCCGGCCGATCAGGAATTCGAGCGACAGGTAATAGACGCGCCGGCGATCGCGCTCGTAGTTGTCGTTGGTCGTGGCCATCCAGCGCTCGACCATCTGGTCGCGAACGGCGAGCGCGGTGGCAAGAAACCAGTCGCGCTTGCTCGCCACGCGCGGGATCTTCCCGACCGCGTAGGTGAGCCTGTCGAGCACCGCCTTGCGCAGCGCCTCGACTTCGTCGGAGGGCGCGGTGTCATTGGTCTCGACCGGCTCGGGCGCGGGGCGCAGGAGAGTCGCTTCGGTCATGTCAACCTCGTCTTCGGAACTGCCGCGTGCAAGGAGCGCACCATCCGCGATGGTAGGCGGCGCGGGGTTACCATTGGCCTCAGGCGAAGCTAGCAGGAGCGCAGGCGTGTCGCCTAGCCCTCATCGGCGGGAGGAGAAGGCTACAGGAGCGTGGCGTAGGAAAAAAAGCCCACGGTGTCTCCCAGGCTGACCGAGGTGCAGGTTTCGGGCAGTTCGACGAGCCCGTCGGTATTGGTGAGCGAGGTGAGGATGGCGGCGCCCTCCTGCGGGTGTTTGGCCGCCTCAAGCGCGCCGTCCGGCCCGGGCCGCAGGGCGACGCGAACGTATTCGCGCCGTCCGGCCCGCTTGCGGTAGCGAAAGGCCGCCCGGACCGGAACGGCAACCGCAGGGATGGGCGCTGCCCCGCACAGCCGATCGATGAGCGGACGCACCAGATGCACGAACGTCACGAACGAAGCGACGGGATTGCCGGGCAGGCCCGCGAGCGGCGTGCCCTCAATGACACCCATGGCGACCGGCCGGCCCGGTTTGATGGCAAGCCGCCAGAAGACGATGCTGCCGATCCCTTCCACCGCTTGGCGGACGTGATCTTCCTCGCCGGTCGAGACGCCGCCGGAGGTCAGGATCAGATCATGGCCGTGGGCTGCCGCATGCAGGCGCGCCGCGAGCTGGCGCGGCTCGTCACGCAAGATGCCGAGATCGCTGACCTCGGCGCCGAGGCGCCGCAACAGGCTTGCCAGGAGCACGCGGTTCGAATCGTAGATCGCCGCGGGTCGCAGCGGCTCGCCAGGCTCGCAAAGCTCATCGCCGGTCGAGAAGAGCGCCACTTTGAGCCTGCGGCGCACCGGCAGGGAGACGAGGCCGACGGCGGCGGCGAGCGCAAGGTCCTGCGGCCGCAGCCGCCGGCCGGCCGGCAGCGCCACGACGCCCTGCGCAAGATCTTCGCCCAGGAACCGAAGGTTCGCCCCGCGCTTCAGACCGGGCGGCAGGACGACCACCCCGTCCCGCGCGGTGGCGTCCTCCTGCATGAAGATGGTGTCGATGCCCGCGGGAACGGGCGCCCCGGTGAACAGGCGCACCGCCCGGCCGGCGACTTCGAGGCCTTCGGCCGATTGGCCGGCCGCCACCCGCCCGCTGGCGGCAAGCTCGGTCACGCGATCTGCCACGAGATCCGCGAAGCGGACTCCCCAGCCGTCGACGGCCGAGTTGACGAACGGCGGCAGCGCCACCGCGGCGTGGACATCGCGCGCGACGACGCGGCCGTCGGCGGCCGCAAGCGGCACATCTTCGATCGCCTCGATCGGCGTGACGCGCTCGCCGATCAGGGCGAGCGCCGTCTCGATCGGCATCAACTCGCCGCCGAAGGCAAAGCAGTCGTCACTCAGCTGCGCCATGACGCCCGAGCCTTGCGAGAACATCGCCGAGGGGCGCGGCATGGGTGAGGACCGCGTCCCGGACAGCCTTGATATCGTCGAGGTCGATCACCGGCACAAGCGCCGCAGGGAAAGGCGTGTCGCTCGCCACCGCAACAACCGAGGCATCGCTCGGGTGAAGAGGCGGCCGGCCGTTGGCGGCGCGAAAAATCTCAAGCTTGGGATGCGTTCCATGCTTGAAGCCTTCGACGATGACGAGATCGCAGGGCGCGAGACGCGTCAGGAGAGCCGCAAGATCCAGTTCCCCCTCGTCCCGCAGCTCATGCATCAGGACCCAGCGCCGCGCCGAGGAGATCAGCACTTCGGAGGCACCGGCGGCGCGGTGGACATGGGAATCCTTGCCGGGCTGGTCGACGTCGAAATCGTGGTGGGCATGCTTGATCGTTGAAACGCGCAATCCTGCCTCGACGAGCAAGGGGATGAGGCTTGCCATGAGCGTCGTCTTGCCGGCACCGCTCCAACCGGCGAGACCCAGCACCTTCATTGCAGCGGCCGCAAACCCGGCTCGCGAGCCACGCCGCCGCCGGTCGAGTCTCCGAGGGGCAGTTTTTGTCGCATTGTCGTATAGATGGGGCCGGAGTTCCCGATGTCCGTCGATCTTGATCTGCGCGGCCTGAAATGCCCGCTGCCGGCGCTACGCACGCGCAAGGCGCTACGCTCGCTGCCGGCCGGCGAGCGGCTTGTCGTCACCTGCACGGATCCGTTGTCGAGCATCGACATTCCCAACCTGCTGCAGGAGACCGGCGACACGCTCGAAGGCCGCGAGCAGGAAGGCGATATCCTTACTTTCCGCATCGTCAAGGCCAGCGGGTGAGTTCGGCGGCAGCGGCCTCCGCCTTCGCCAGATCGGCGGGGGAATTGGCGTTGAAGAACGGATCGATCGGCTCGGTCGGCCATTCCACGATCGCCACCTTGTAGCGCCCCGTAAAGGCGTCGATCTTGCGCTCGCCTTGCTCGACCAGCGCCCGGCGAAGCTCGCCTCGCATGGCAGTGGGCCAGAGGGCATTGACCGGATGGGTGCGTCCGGCCGAACTGGCGCAAGCCAGATCCGCGCTTTCGGCTTCCCTCGCCGCGTGCAGCCGCGCAACGAGATCAAGCGGCAGGAAAGGGGTGTCGGCCGCAACGCTGAGCGCCCAGGCAAGCCCCGGCGCTTCCCTGGCCGCCCGGTCGAGCCCGGCCAAGATTCCGGCAAGCGGGCCCGCAAAGCCCGGCACGTCGTCGGCGACGACCGGCAGCCCATAGGCGCCGAATCGCCCCGGATCGCCGTTGGCATTGAGCACCAGCCGGGCACATTGGGGCGCCAGACGCTCGACGACATGGGCGAGCATCGGGCGCCCGGCAACCGGCAGGAGACACTTGTCGCCCCCGCCCATGCGACGGGCGAGGCCGCCCGCCAGGATGACGCCGCAGGTCTCAATCATCCCCGCCGGCGCCCTTGCGGCGGTGCTTCATCGATTCCTCTTCGACATAGGCGAGATCCTGGTCGAAGACGATGCGCTCGGCGCCCGACAGCGCGAGGAAGCGCTTGCCGCGCGCCCGCCCGATCAAGGTAAGTCCCGCCTGGCGGGCAAGCTCCACGCCCCATGCGGTGAAGCCCGACCGCGACACAAGGATCGGGATGCCCATGCGCACGGTCTTGATGACCATTTCGGAGGTCAGCCGTCCCGTCGTATAGAAAATCTTGTCGCCGGGTTCGGCCCGGTTGACGAACATCCAGCCGGCGACCTTGTCGACTGCGTTGTGGCGGCCGACGTCCTCCATGTAGACGAGGGGGCGGTCGCGCTCGCACAGCACGCAGCCATGAATGGCGCCCGCTTCGAGGTAGAGCGAGGGGGTGATGTTGATCTTGTGGGTCAGGGCGTAGAGCCAGGAGGTGCGAAGCTCCGCCTCTGGCAGCTCGATGCCCTCGATCGCCTCCATCAGGTCGCCGAAGGCCGTGCCCTGGGCGCAGCCCGAGGTCAGCGTCTTCTTTTTCAGCTTGGCTTCGAAATCGGTGCTCTGCGGCGTGCGCACCACGACGACATCGAGCTCGGCGTCGAAATCGACGCCAGTCACTTTGGCGTCGGGCCGCAGCATGTTCTGGTTAAGGAGATAGCCGATCGCCAGGTAGTCGGGGTGATCGCCGATCGTCATCATGGTGACGATCTCCTGGGCGTTGAGGTAGAGCGTCAACGGGCGCTCGACGACGACGCGCGTCTCGACCGCTACGCCCGTCTGATCGATCCCGCTCACCCGCTCGCTCAGCCGCTCGTCGGCCGGATCGGGCCGGACGATGTAGTCGCGCAGCAGCGTGTCGACCGTTCCGCCTCGCTGCGCCATAGCTCCGCCTATTCGGCAGCCGCCCGCGCCGCGGCAGGGCCAACCCTGACGGCGCAGAACTTGAACTCGGGGATCTTTCCGAACGGATCGAGTGCCGGATTGGTCAGGAGATTGGCCGCGGCTTCGGCGTAGCAGAACGGCATGAACACCATGTTCTGCGGCACGTCGCGATCGGCACGCACCTTCACCTCGACGGCGCCGCGCCGCGTCTCGATGCGGATCATGTCGCCGGGCGATAAGCGGCGGCGGCGCAGCTCCTGCGGCGACATGAAGGCGACGGCCTCGGGCTCAATGTCGTCGAGCACCTCGGCGCGCCGCGTCATCGAGCCGGTGTGCCAGTGCTCGAGCACGCGGCCCGTCGAGAGCACCATCGGGTACTCGTCATCCGGCACTTCGTCGGGGGGTGTCACCCGCGCCGGCACTATTCTGCCGCGGCCGCTCTCGGTCGGGAATCCCGTGGCGAAGATGATCTCGTTGCCCGGCTTGTCGGGCGCATCGACCGGATAGGTGACGGCGCCCTCACGCTCAAGCCGCTCCCAGGTGATGTTTGCGAACGAGGGCATCACCTGCGCCATTTCGGCGAAGACCTGAGCCACGCTGCCATAGTTCCAATCGCAGCCGATGCGGCGCGCGATCTCCTGGATGATCCACCAGTGCTGGCGGGCATTGCCGGGCGGATCGATGACCTGGCGCGCCAGCTGCACGCGCCGGTCGGTGTTGGTGAAGGTGCCGACCTTCTCGGCGAAGGCCGAGGCCGGCAGCACGACATCGGCATGGAACGCGGTCTCGGTCAGAAACAGGTCCTGCACGACAAGATGTTCGAGCTTGGCGAGCGCCACCCGCGCGTGGTTTAGGTCGGGATCCGACATCGCCGGATTCTCGCCCTCGACGTACATTCCCCGGATCTCGCCGGCATGGACGGCGTTCATGATCTCGACCACGGTGAGGCCGCGCTTGGGGTCGAGCGGTTGCCCCCAAAAATCCTCGAAGAGCTTGCGGACCTCGGCCTTTTCGACCGGCTGATAGTCCGGATAGACCATCGGGATGAGGCCGGCGTCGGAGGCGCCCTGCACATTGTTCTGGCCGCGCAGCGGATGCAGCCCCGTGCCCGGCCGCCCGACCTGCCCTGTCACCAGCGCGAGTGCGATGAGGCAGCGGGCATTGTCGGTGCCGTGCACGTGCTGGCTGATGCCCATGCCCCAGAAGATGATCGAGGCGCGCGAGCGCGCATAGAGGCGCGCCACCTCCTTGATCGTCTCGGCCGGGACGCCGCACACCGCCTGCATCTTCTCGGGCGGAAAATCCACGATACGGTGCTTCAGAGCCTCGAAGTTTTCAGTGTAGCCGGCGATGTACTGCTCGTCGGTCAGGCCCTCGGTGATGATCGTGTGCAGCATGGCGTTGAGAAGCGCCACGTCGCTGCCGGCCTTGAAGGCGAGATGACGAAGCGCATGGCGGGAGATCGCCTGCTCGCGCGGGTCGATGACGATCAGCTTGGCGCCGTTCTTGGCGGCGTTCTTGATGAAGGTCGCAGCGACCGGATGGTTCACGGCCGGGTTGGCGCCGATGACGATGATCACCTCCGCATCGAGCGCCGCGGCGAAGGGCGCGGTCACTGCACCAGAGTTGAGGCCCTCCATCAGCGCGGCCACCGAGGAGGCGTGGCAGAGCCGGGTGCAATGGTCGACGTTGTTCGAGCCGAAGCCGGTTCGCACCAGCTTCTGGAAGAGGTAGGCCTCTTCGTTGGAGCCCTTGGCCGAGCCGAAGCCGGCGAGTGCCTTGCGGCCGTGCGTGTCGCGAATGCGCCTGAGGCCGCCGGCGGCGGCGTCGAGCGCCTCCTCCCAGCTCGCCTCGCGAAAATGCGTCCACGGATTGGCCGGATCGACCTGCTCGCGCGCGTCCTTGCCGACATTCGGCAGCCGGATCAGCGGCACGGTCAGGCGATGGGGATGATGGATGTAGTCGAAGCCGAAGCGGCCCTTGACGCAGAGCCGGTTGTGGTTGGCCGGCCCGTCGCGGCCTTCGGCATAGACGATCTTCTCGCTCTTGACGTTGTAGGTGACCTGGCAGCCGACGCCACAATAGGGGCACAGGGAATCGACCTTTCGGTCCGGCCAGACCGTGCGGGTCTCATTGGCGTCAAGGAAAGCCGCCGGCATCAGGGCGCCCGTCGGGCAGGCCTGCACGCATTCGCCGCAGGCGACGCAGGTCGACTGGCCCATCGGATCGTCGAAATCGAACACCACCTTGGCGGCGGCGTTGCGGTAGGCCATGCCGATCACGTCGTTGACCTGCACCTCGCGGCAGGCGCGCACGCAAAGGCCGCACTGGATGCAGGCATCGAGGTTGACCCGCATGGCCGGATGGCTGGGATCGGCAGCCCAGCGTTCGGCGGCAGGAAAGCGGCTTGCCGCGATGCCGGTCCTGTCGGCCCAGGCCCAGAATTTCGAGGTCGGATCGTGCGAGGCGGTCCGCGCCGGCTGGTCGGCGACGAGCAGCTCCATGACGAGCGCGCGCGATTTCTCGGCGCGCTCGCTCGCCGTTTTCACCTTCATGTCGGGCGAGGGTTTGCGGATGCAGGAGGCGGCGAGCACCCGCTCGCCCTCGATCTCGACCATGCAGGCACGGCAGTTGCCGTCGGGCCGATAGTCGGGTTCAGGCGAATAGCACAGGTGCGGGATGTCGGTGCCGAGGCGATGCGCCACCTGCCAGATCGTCTCTCCGGGGCGCGCCTCGACGCGCTTGCCGTCAAGCTCGAAGGCGATGGCGGGACCGGGGGCCGGCCCGTTTTGCGAGCTCAGGCGCGTGCCGCCTCGCTTGCGGTCCTGCGGATACATGCCGCCGGAGACGGCGCCGCCGGCCTCGAAGTTCGAGCCGTTGCCTTTTGCGCTAGCGGGCATGGTGTTTCCAGTCAAAACCTGTCGCTGCATCAGCATCGAGGCTGGCCGATAGGCCGCTCACCCCTGCCCTCTCCCCGTCAAGAACGGGGAGAGGGGGCGCTGGCCCGCCGCTCGCAGCCAATCGACGCGACCTCGAAGACCGAGCGTCGTTCCCGCTCCCCGGCTTCGCCCGCCTTTGCGAGGAGAGGGCAAGGGTGAAGGCTCGCCGATTGGCCGCCATGATCACGCTCATGCGGCGCCCCCCGAAAATTCCTCGGGGAAATAACGCATCAGGGTGGTCAGCGGGTTCGACGCCGCCTGGCCGAGCCCGCAGATCGAGGCATCGCGCATCACCTGCGACAGCTCGCCCAAGAGTGCGCGGTCCCAGTCCCGGACGGCCATCAGCATGGCCGCCTTCTGAGTGCCCACCCGGCACGGCGTGCACTGGCCGCAACTCTCGTCCTCGAAGAAGCGCATGAGATTAAGCGCCGCGGCCTTGAGGTCATCTTTGTCCGACAAAACGATGATCGCCGCAGAACCGATGAAGCAGCCATACTTCTCGAGCGTCCCGAAATCGAGGGGGATGTCGTCCATCGAGGCCGGCAGGATGCCGCCCGACGCGCCGCCCGGCAAATAGGCGCGAAAGGCGTGGCCGTCGGCCATGCCGCCGCAATATTCCGCGATCAGCTCCCTGACGGTGATGCCCGCGGGCGCGAGCTTCATGCCGGGCTTCTTGACCCGGCCCGAGACCGAGAAGCTGCGCAACCCCTTGCGGCCGTTGCGGCCTTGGCTCGTCCACCAGGCGGCGCCCTTTTCGAGGATGTCGCGGATCCAATAGAGCGTCTCGACGTTGTTGATGAGCGTCGGCAGGCCGAAGAGCCCGACCTGGAAGGGATAGGGCGGCTTGTGGCGCGGCAGGCCGCGCTTGCCTTCGAGGCTCTCCAGAAGCGAGGATTCCTCGCCGCAGATGTAGGCTCCCGCGCCGCGTCGCAGGTGGATCGTCGGGCCGCCTGCGGGCAGCCTGGCGATCTCTCGGGCAAGCACCTCGCGCGCCATCGGATATTCGTCGCGCAGATAGATGTAGATTTCGGGCGCCTCGACGACATGGGCGCCGATGAGCGTGCCCTCGAGGAAGCGGTGCGGATCGGTGTTGAGGTAGTGGCGGTCCTTGAACGTGCCGGGCTCGCCTTCGTCGGCATTGACGGCCATCAGGCGGGGCCCCGGCTCGCCACGCACGGCCCGCCATTTGCGCCCGGCGGGAAAGCCGGCGCCGCCGAGGCCGCGAAGATCGGCCGCATCGAGCCCTTTCAGTACGTCCTCGATGGCGAACTCGCCCGAGCGAACGCGGCCGAGCAGCCGGTAGCCGCCGGCGGCGACGTAGCGGTCGTAGTCGATATAGTCGTCGATATGCGCATGCGTGTCGCCCGCGGCGATCGCCGCTTCGACCTTGGCGCGGTCGGCCTCTTCGATGAAATGATGGCCGACTTCCACCGCGGGGGCGCGGTCGCAAAGGCCCACGCACGGCGCGCGCACCACGCGCACCCCCGGCAGGCCGGCGCTCTTCAATTCGTCGAGCAGCTTCTGCGAGCCGAACATCGCGCAGGTCAGGCTGTCGCAGACCCGCACCGTCAGGCCTTTGGGCGCCGGCGGGTCGTCCTTGGTCACGTCGAAATGAGCGTAGAAGGTTGCGACCTCGAAGACCTCGGCAAGGGCAAGCCGCATCACATCGGCGAGCGCGGCGAGATGCGCTGCGGAAATCCTGCCGTAGGCATCCTGGATCAGGTGGAGATGCTCGATGAGGAGGTCGCGCCGGCGCGGCCGCTCGCCGATGAGCGTTGCGATCTCTTCGGCCGCGATCGGATCGACCTGCCGGCCCTTGGGGATCGAGCGGGCCCGGCGACGCCCCTCGCCAGGGTGCTCGAAGGAAACGACCTCGTGGACGTCGCCCTCGCTCATCAAGATGTTCCTCCCGCCGGTGAGATTGAACAGAATAAACGCCGGCGTTCAACCTCTCCGCTCAGATGGATCCCTTCTCGGCGCGCCGCAAGGGAGGTGTTGGCGCGCGCCCCTCTCAAGTGAAAAACAACAGGCTGATCAACACGAACAGGGGCGTCAGGACAAGGCCGGACCAGGCGAGGTAGCCGAAAAAGCTCGGCATGCCGATGCCGGCGCGGCGCACGATCGAATAGATCAAGAAGTTCGGCGCGTTGCCGATATAGGTCATGGCGCCCATGAACACGGCGCCGAGCGAGATTGCTTCGAGCGTCTGATGCATCGGCCCCATCAGGGCCTGCGGATCGCCCCCGGCAAGCTCGAAAAAGACCAGATAGGTCGGGGCATTGTCGAGCAAGGACGACAGCAGTCCCGTCGACCAGAAATAGGCGACACCGCTCGGCACTCCGGCGGGATGGGCGGCGAAATCGACGAGCGGCGCGAAGGCCCCCTCGCGTCCGGCCTGCAGCATCGCCATCACCGGAATGAGGCAGACGAAGATCGCGGCAAAGAGCTTCGCCACCTCGACAATCGGTTCCCAGCTAAAGCCGTTGGCGACGCGGTTGCCGCGCGGCGTCAAGAGAATGGACGCGACGCCGACGGCAAGCATCGCCCATTCGCGCACGAGGTTCTGGACTTCCCACCTCGCGCCCGCGAGATCGATTGCCATCCCCGGCCGCCACACCGCGCTGAGGATGATGGCCCCAATCGCGACCGCAATGAGGATGATATTCACGCTTCCCCGGACGCCCAGCGGCACATCCTTGGCCAAACGCGTGCGCCCCGGCGGCGGCTCGCGCCGCGCGAGCCAACTGTCGATGGCGAAGAATGCGATGAGCAGCACCGCCGAAGCGAGCAAGGTTTGCCGCCACAGGTGTTCGGTGGTCCAGAAGAAATCGACGCCGTGAAGCAGCCCGAGAAAGAGGGGCGGATTGCCGAGCGGCGTCAAGGCGCCGCCGATGTTGGCGCCAAGAATGATCATGAACACGAAGATGTGTGCGGTGAACCGGCGACCCTCGTTGGCCCGCAGCAGCGGGTGCACGAGGATCATCGAGGCGCCGGTGGCGCCGATGAGGCTGGCCAGTCCGGTAGCGAGCGCCAGGAGCCCGGTGTTCTGCAGCGGCGAGCCATGCAGCCTGCCCCCGACGACAATGCCGCCCGCCGCGGTATAGAGCGCAAACAGCATCAGGATGAAGGGAAGATAGTCGTGCAACAGCACGCCGAGAACGGCCGGCATCGCCGTCGCCGGCCCGAGGACGATCGAGAGGGCGACGACGACCAAAACGCCCCACATTCCGCTGAGGACGCCGTAGCGCCTGTGCCAGATTTGCGGGATGACCAGTGGTCCGACGGCAATCGAGGCCAGCACGCCGGCAAAGGGCAATGCCCAAAGGCCCGACAGGCGGGCGCCATCGAGGGCTTGTGCCGCATGCGCCGGGGCGGCGGCAAACAGGCAGGCGAAGCCAATGGCGGGGCCCGCTAGGCGATACATGCGTCCTCATTCGGCCGGGTGATGCGTGACAACGCGGCGGCTTGCGACAGGTGCTCTGAAATATCGCGTGCCGAGCAGGAAACTCTCCGGCTCTTCCCGCGGAAACGACCCTTGGCGAAATAGCTCGCATCCCCCGCGCGCTGCCCTTCCCTGGCCCTCCCGCAAGAGGGCCCGCAACGGGGAAAGATGGCGCCGCTCGCGTTGACAGTCATGGGGCAGGAAACTATGAATTTGCAGGGAAATCTCGGCCGAGCGACCCCTGGTCGCTCGCCGGTTCGCGAGCCCGGGCAATAGTGCCGCCCCGGAAGGATCGATCATGGCGGAACGATCGTTTGCGCGCGAGGTCGAAGACCTGAAGCTCGGCGCGGGCCAGATCTTTCGCGGCGAAGGGATCCTCGCGATCACCAAGGCGCTGCTGCAGTCGGGCGTTGCCTACGTCGGGGGCTATCAGGGCTCGCCGATTTCCCACCTCATGGATGTGTTGGCCGACGCCAGCGACGTGCTTGATGATCTTGGCGTGCATTTCGAATCCTCGGCCTCCGAAGCCGCCGCCGCCGCCATGCTGTCGGCCTCCGTGATGTATCCGCTGCGCGGCGCAGTCACCTGGAAGTCGACCGCCGGCACGAACGTCGCCTGCGATGCGCTCGCCAACCTGGCATCTGGCGGGGTGACGGGCGGCGCCCTGATCATCATCGGGGAGGACTATGGCGAGGGTTCCTCGATCATGCAGGAGCGCAGTCATGCCTTCGCCATGAAGTCGCAGATCTGGCTGATGGACCCGCGCCCCAATCTTGATTCGATCGTCAGGGCGGTCGAGGCCGGCTTCGAGCTCTCCGAGGCCTCCAACACGCCGGTCATGCTCGAAGTGCGCATCAGGACCTGCCATGTGCATGGCAGATTCGTCGCCAAGGACAACCGCAAGCCCGCCTTCCCGATCAGCAAGGCGCTCGAGAGCCCGCGCCGGGATGTCGGGCGCATCGTGCTGCCGCCGGCCTCGCTCCTGCATGAGAAGGAAAAGCTCGAAAAGCGCTGGCCGGCCGCCGTCGAATTCATCACGTCGCACCGCCTCAATGAATTCTTCGGGCCCGCGCAAGGCGACGTCGGCATCATCCTGCAGGGCGGCATGTACAATGCCGTCATGCGGGCGCTGCAGTTCCTGGGGCTTGCCGATGTGTACGGCACCTGCGCCGTGCCCCTCTATGTCCTCAACGTCACCTATCCCCTGATCGAGGATGAGGTCGCCGGCTTCTGCATTGGCAAGCAAGCGGTCATCGTCATCGAGGAGGGCCA
>JAFAME010000507.1 GCA_019233695.1 Methylobacteriaceae bacterium | reverse complement strand
GATCTCGTCGCTCGGCCAGCCGCCTTGGCCGATATAGGGCGCAGCGACGAGAAAGACCGCGGTGGGCTTGTGCAGCAGGTCTTCTTCTGCAAGCAGGGCGATCAGAATGGTCCCTCCGATCGAGTGGCCGACAAGGGTCGCGCTGTCGTCAAGCGCGGCGATCTCTTCGGTGAGCGCCGCCTTCCAGCTTGCGTAGCTCGGGTCGGCTTCGTTTGGCATGTGCGGGTAATGGAGGTTGCAGCCGGACCCTAACGCGCGCTTGAGGCTATCGACCAGTTTGTCGTCCCACTCGTCATGGGCGCCTTTGCCGCCGCCTTGGACGAACAGAATCTGCTTCATAGGTGAACTCCAGCCAAAGCAGGCCGTGGCGCCAAGCGCTCACCAGCGGCGGGAAGGGTCAGTGGGCCGGCCCGGGGCCGCTCACCCGTCCGACAGCGGATCGCGCACGTGTCCGTAGGCATTCCCCCAGGCGTCGGTCATTTTCGAGCGGATGTCCCAGAGCTGCGGATAGAACCGGTGCCGCGCGCCCGTCTGCAGTAGATCGACCGAGCGGCCCTTCAGGGAGGCGGCGCCCATGCCGATGCTGCGGTGGATTAGCATGATGTGGTGCCAGCGGAACTTCTGGAACAATTCGTCGAATTCGATCAGCGCCTCGGCGAGGACATAGGCCTCGTCGTGGGCATATCGGCTATTGTAGATCTGCTCGACCGTCTTGCCTTGCCCCACCAGATAGGTCGCCTCGAAACTCTGCCAGAGATGCGGCGCGGTCCTGAGCAGGGTGCGAAAGCCTGGCGATTCCTGGCCGCTGCCGTTGCCGAGACGCAGACGGATTTCCTGGTATTCCTTCGGCGACATCGTCTCGAGCAGCCTCAGCTGCGCCGTCATCAGCTCGAGGATGCGGTCGACCCGACGCATCAGCGTCAGCGCCCGCGGCGTATTGCCCGCAATTAGGTAGTCGTCGATGTCGAGAAGCGTGTGGGCGGCGAGCTTCATCCACAGTTCTTCGACCTGGTGCACGATCTGGAACTGCAGCTCGTCCTGGTTGCAAAGTTCATCGACCGGTTTTTGCAAGGACAACAGCGTCTTGCAGTCCAGGTAGATCTCGTAGTCGCGCTCGTTCTCGCTCTTGAGCGACTCGTAGACAAGCGATCGGTCCATGGCAAAGCGCCTTCAGCCGGGTACGCAGCTGTCTTTGGAAGGCAGAACGCGCATCCGTTCGGGAGCGTTCACGGCCGCCGGCTCATTCGGGCAGACCGGCGGCCGTTAAGGAATTGCCGACGAGCTTTCCGATCGCTGGATCCTTGTACGAACTGAGCGAGGTCGCCCGAAGATGCGCGAGCCGGAGATCCGGCCACGTTTCCTGCATGCGCCGGCGCGCCGCCACAGCCTCATCGGCACGCCCGAGCTGGACGAGGGAGGCCACGACCATTCGATGGCCGACGAGATTGCCTGGCCTCTCCCGGAGCGTCCTTTCTGCCCAGTCGAGCGCCGTGCCAAAGCGGCCGGCGATGAAATGCGCGGTGGCGATCCCGGAGAACACGATTCCCATCTCGGGGTCGAGGGGGCTCAATCGGATCGCCTGCTCGAAATGACAGATGGCGCTTTCCGGCTCCGAGACAAGCAGGTCGAGCCAACCTGCGCTGTTGTGGGCCTGAGCACTATTCGGATTAAGAGCAAGCGAGCGCCCCATGGCAGAAAGTGCCAAGTCGTACTCGCGGGCAAGATCGCCGATGGCGATGCCGGCGAGGCGCAAGGTCGCCGGATCGTCCCGGTTGGCCGCGAGCGCCGCTCTGGCGAAGGCGATGCCCTCTTCCCGGTCGGCCAACGACAGCCACCCTTGAGAATTGCGTTGGACGTGGCAGAACGCCAAAAGGCCCTTCGCCAGGGAGAAGCTCGGATCCTTCGTGACTGAGCTTCGACAATAATTCAGGGCTTCAGCCAGGCTCTCGCGGTTCATGCCGTAGAGATGGGAAAGAGCTCTGAAATAGAGACTATAGGCATCCATGTTTTGGGTCGGCTTTTCATTTGCCCGATTGATCTCCGCGCCGCGAAGGCTCGGCTCAACCGCCCCGACCACACTTTGAGTGACGCGATCCTGCAGATCGAATATATCGGCAAGATCGCCTTCGAACCGATCCGACCAGACCTGCCGGCCGTTTGTCGCATCGATCAGCCGTCCGGAAATGCGAATCCGTTCGCCGGCCTTGCGGACGCTGCCCTCGAGAACGTAGTGAACGCCGAGCTCCCGGCCGACCTGGCGCACGTCGGTTGCCACGCCCTTGTAGGTAAAGCTCGAGTTTCGGGCGATGACGAAGAACCATTGCACGCGTCCAAGCGCCATGATGATGTCTTCGACAATGCCGTCGGCAAAATATTCCTGTTCCGGATCGCCGCTCATGTTCTGAAACGGCAGGACAGCGATCGAGGGCTTGTCCGGCACGGCGAGCGCCGGACGGGGCGGCAACGTTGAAGCCGACGCATCACCGAGTTGGACGGCATACGCGTGGATCGGCCGCGAGATGTTCTTCACCTGGTGCTCGCCGCGATCTTCGATGCCGACGTCGACCTTGCCGTCGACCTCGCCGAAGACCTTTCCGGAAATGAGAATTCCGCCCGGCTCGGCGAGCGCTTCCAGCCGGGCGGCAACATTGACGCCGTCGCCGTAGATGCGCTCCTCGTCCTCTAAGACGTCGCCGAGGTTCACGCCGACGCGATACATGAGGCGACGGTCATCCGGCCTCTCCCGGTTGCGCTCGGCCATCGTCCGCTGGATCGCCACGGCGCATTCGGTGGCGCGCACCGCACTCGGAAACTGGGCCAGGATGCCATCGCCCGCCGTGTCGATGATCCTGCCGCCGTGCGAAGCGATCATCGGCAGCACGACGCCCTGGTCGGCCTTGAGATCGCGCACGGTTGCTGCTTCGTCCTCATCCATCAGGCGAGAGTAGCCGGCGATATCCGCCGCGAGAATGGCGGCGAGACGTCGTTCGGGGAGCTGGCGCGCGGGAGAGACGTCGGCCATGGCTGCCTCATGGATGAAGGCGTGCGATTGAGATGTTAGCACAACGGACTTTCGGGCCAACGGCAGCGGCCGGGGAAGGCGAGGCGGCCCGGACCCAGCCGCGCCTGTGATCGAGGTCACAGCGGGCGCCATGAAGGATCCGTAGTGTGTAGCGATCGCGGCAGTGTTTCGAGACGAAGAGTTAACACTCTGCGGGCCGGTTTGGATCGCATCCCTCGAATCTGCTTTTGAGCATGGTGTTGGCCGTTTGGCGAACCGAGGATACTGCCATGAAGCGCAACAGCCGATTGTCAATTCTGGTCCTGAGTCTTCTGTTCTCGCCAAGCGCCGTCGCGCCTGCCCAGGCGGAGACATGCAGCCGCCGGATGGGCCCCTATCTCACCAACGATGCTGCCGCCGCCGCAGCGCAGGAGATCCAGGGCGCCGGCTACGAGACATCCGGCATATGGGGCGAGGGCGGCATTGTCTCGGACTGGTCCAACCGACGATATTTCTTCAACATCTTCTTCGACTGCTGAGGCCGTGTGCGGTGGGCTTATCCTGAGGTGGCCCCGGGCGCCCTTCTCCGTCGTCGATCAGAGCAGCAGTTGCACCGCGTAGCCGCCCGATCCAAGGCGATTGGCGTGGAGTGAGGGCGTGGCCGGCTTGGGCCTTCGCTTGCTGCTCGGGGGCGGGCTTGACTCGCAGTCGTGCAGGCACCGCGCCGCCCGTTCGAACGACTGGCAGTAGGCCTGCAGGCGTTGAGGCGAGTGGCGGAAACGCTCGCTGACGACTGCGAAAAGCTCCTCGAGGACCGTCTTGTCCGCCTGCCAGACGATCCGTACCGGAACCGATATCTGCGCGACGAGTTGAAGCAGCCATTGGCGCAATCGGGCGCCGTGCACGTCGTCGCCGCGGATCAGCGATTGCCACATTCTTCCATGCAGGGTCACCAGTTCGCCGACGCGCGCGAGACGGCGTGCGGCCGGTTGGTCATAGGCCTGCGCCAGGCGGTCGAAGATCAATTGTTCCAGCCGCCGCGCCAGATCCTGTTCGATGAGGTCTTCGTCAATCTCGGTCATACGCTGGTACCGCCTGCCGGTGGCAAAAAGGCCGACGCCGAAGGTCGCTTGATGCCGCCCGTCGCCGCCGCGGCCTTCCCGACCCAGGTCTGAATGCCAACAATTAGCGCGCGGTCGCTAACGCCGCGTAAACCAGCGGGCCCGCGTGGCACCAACTTGGGGCGAACCGAAGGCCCAACTGTCCCCCCCGGCCGGAGCAAAGCGGAGAGCCGGGATCCGGAATACGCACCAGGTTCAGAAGCTTGTCACATGATATCGGATAGCGCTTCGCGCTTCCGGGATGACAAAGTACGATTTTTCCCACGCTACTTGGCGGGAAGGTCGGACCGATTGCAGGGCTCGATGCGACGCGCGCTCATCGTGGGAGGATCTCTCGGCGGCCTTTTCGCCGGCTGCATGCTCATGCGGGCGGGATGGGACGTCCTCATCATCGAACGGACCGGCGGGCGTCTCGAGGCGCGCGGGGCCGGCCTCGGCGTCCATGCCTCGATGCTGCAGGGGCTGCTCGCGGCGGGCGCGCGCGTCGATGCCGGCGTCGGCGTGCCGATCGCGGGCCGCGCGGTCCTCGGCCGCGACGGCGCCGTCGTGGCCGAGATCGCCATGCCGCAATTGTGTACGTCCTGGGCGAGGCTCTACACGCTCCTGAGCGATGTCTTCCCGGAGGAGCGCGTGCGCCGCGGCGCGGCACTGGTCGCTGTCGAGCAGGATGCGGCCGGGGTGACCGCGAGGCTCGCTGACGGATCAAGCCTGCGGGCTGACGTCCTGGTGGCGGCCGACGGCGTGCGCTCGACCGTGCGAGCGCAGCTCGCGCCGCAGACGGCGTTCGTCTATGCCGGCTACATCGCCTGGCGCGGGCTCGCCGAAGAGCGGGACTTCTCGCCCCGGACGCACGCGGCGCTCTTTCACCGCTTCGCCTTTGCCCTCCCGGAGGGTGAGCAGATGCTCGCCTACCCGGTGCCGGGCGAGGCCGACGACGTCGCGCCGGGGCGGCGGCGCTACAATTTCGTCTGGTATCGGCCGGTCGAGGCGCAACGCGCCCTGCCGGCCATGCTGACCGACGCCGACGGCAGGGTGCATCAAGGCGGCATCCCGCCCCAGGCGATCCGGCCGGACGTTCTCGGCGCGCTCTATCGCGACGCCGAAGCGTTGCTGTGTCCGGCGTTCGCCGAGACGGTGCGCATCGTCGAACAGCCGCTGTTCCAGCCGATTGGCGACCTCGAATCGCCACAGATGGCATTCGGGCGCGTGGCGCTCCTCGGCGATGCCGCGTTTGTCGCCCGTCCCCATGTGGCGATGGGGGCCATCAAGGCGGGCCAGGACGCAATCGCGCTTGCGGCGGCTCTTTCCGATGCGCCGGTGGAGGCAGCGCTGAGGCACTACGACGCAGCGCGGCGGCCGGCAAGCGCGGCGCTCGTTGCCGAGTCCCGCCGGCTTGGCGCCTATCTCGAAGGTACACTTGGGCGGATCGCACGCGACCCGGTGAAGCTGATGCGCGAAAACGGCGGTGTCCAACACTCGACGGTCGACGGCGGCCTGTTCGTGCGCCTGCTGGCGCAAGCCGGTTATCCCTGATCCGGGCAGCACGGCGGCGCAACGCACCTCACGCCGACCTGACGGTGTTTCACAATTCCCAAAAACTCGTGCACTCTCATGCATCACTTGGAAGGAGCGGGAAGGGCCGAATTGCCGCCAAGCTTGAAGCCGGCAGCTGTGCGGTAGCATGGATGAACAAGCCGTTCGAAATTGTCGGGGATGAAGCGCCGGCCAACGAGGGATCGAGCGATCGTCTCGATGAGGCCGCGCGCGCCGCCTGGCTGCACTTCGTTGCGGGCCACACTCAGCAGCGCGTGGCCGACGCACTCGGCATCTCGCGTCAGTCGGCGCAGCGCCTGATCTCGCTGGCGGTCGAAGCCAAGCTTGTGCGCATCGAAGTCGTCCATCCGATCGCCCGCTGCATGGCACTTGCCGAAGAGCTGCGGCGGTTGCTGAAGCTCAGATCCTGCACGGTCGTTCCGAGCGACCCTTCTTCGATGAGTGGCACCCTCGGGGTCGCCGAGGAGGTCGCGGCGCAGATCGAAAGGCTGCTGCGGCTCGAAGCGCCGCTCATCCTTGGCATTGGCACAGGGCGCACGTTGAGCGCGGCGGCCTCCAAGGTGCCGCCGATGAACTGCCCGCAGCACCGCATCGTCGCCTGCGTCGGCTCGACTTCGATCGAAGGGTGGGCGACGTTCCATGACGTCGTCACCAAGCTTGCCAACACCGTGCGCGCGCCGCACTACCCGATGCCCGTTCCGGTGATGGCGAACTCGGCCGAAGAACGGCAGGTCCTGCTCGATCAAAAACCGGTGCGCAAGGTAATCGACCTCGCCCGCCGGGCCGACGTGACCTTTCTCGGCATCGGCCATCTGCAGGAAGGGGCGACGCTGTTCGAAGACGGGTTCGTGACCGCCAACGAGCTCAAGGCCTTGCGCAAGGCCGGCGCCGTCGGCGAGATGGTCGGCTGGTCGTTCGATGCGGACGGCAATTTCATCACCGGGCTGACCAACGATCGGGTCGTCAGCATCCCGCCTGAGCGCGACGCCAACGCCCGCGTCGCCGGCGTCGCCAAGGGCGACCGCAAGGTTCCGGCAATTCTCGGCGCCATCCGCGGTCGCCTCATCAACGAGCTCGTGACCGACGAGCGCACGGCCGAGCAGCTGCTCGCGGCGCGGCGGTGAGTTTCCGTGCTCCCCTCACCTGACTTCCCCCTGCAAGGCCGCATAGGCGCTGGAATAGGATCGACGGCCCGTACCGTCATGACCGGGACAAGCCCGGTCATGACGGTCGGGCCTTCAGTTCCTCGCTGGTATTGATTTTTGACCAACTTCCTTCCAAGCAGCCTCGATGCAAGATGCCGCCGCCCAGCCCCGCTCGACCCTCCTCGTGCCACTCGTTGTCGCTAGCGCGCTCTTCATGGAGAACATGGACGGGACGGTAATTGCGACGTCCCTG
>JAFAME010000497.1 GCA_019233695.1 Methylobacteriaceae bacterium | reverse complement strand
GGCAGGCCCGCCGTCGGTGAGGGCGAAGACCGAATCGAACAACTGCAGGTTCACGATGGTCGCGAAGATGACCGAGAAGTAGAAGATCGGCTTCAGGAGTGGCAGCGTCAGCACGAAGAAGCGGCGAACCGGACCGGCGCCTTCGAGTTCTGCGGCGTAGTACAGTTCGATCGGCAACGCCATCAGGCCCGAAAGGAACAGCACCGACCAGAATCCGAAGCCGCGCCAGACCTCGACCATGGCGATCGTGGCGAGCGCATTGGACGGTTCGCCGAGGAAATTGATGGGTCGCCCGATCGCAGCGCGGGCGATGACGTTCAGGATGCCGAAATCCGGATGCAGGACGAAGGTCCAGATCAGGGCCACCACCAGCGAGGGCTGCAGGGTCGGCAGATAGATGAGGGTGCGGATCAAGGTCCGGCCGCGCTGAATGGATCTGAGCGCCAGGGCAAGCACCATGGCGAGAACGAAGACCGCCGGGATGGCCATCAGGCAATAGAGAAGCGTGTTGGCGATGGTCTTGAGCACCAGCGGATCGGCAAAGCTTCGCCGCCAGTTCGTCAGCCCGACGAAGGTCGGCGGCGCGAGAATGCCCTCCGCGTGGAAGGTGAGCCAGAAAAGAAACGCCACCGGGAGGAACAGAAACGCCGCAAAAAAGATCAGAAAGGGCGCGAGGAACAGATAGGCCCGCAACGTCTTCTTCAATTCGTAGCGGCGGCGGAGCGAGCGGTGCGCCTCCCTGCTAAAGCGAGAATGCATCGAGGGCCCTTCAGCCGGCTACGCGCCCTGCGGAAGCAGGTCGGCGCTAACGTAAAGCTGAACCGAAGGCCCCACCGTCATGGCCGGCCCGGTGCAGGACAGGCCCGGCCATGACGATTGGGGACTTCCTTAAATGAGGCCGTCGATGATCTTCGACATCTCTGCAATGGCCTGCGCGCCGGTCATGCCGCCGATATAGGCCTGTTCGGCTACCGGCCAGATCGACTGCAGCATCTGCAGAATCTTCGGATGCGGCTGCACACCGCGCACGCGCGGCACGAATTCGCTTTGGACTTTCTTCATCGGCGGCGCATCGCGATAGAGCTCGCCGACGATGTCACTGCGAACCACTTGCAGATTGACCTCGCTCGCGAACCGCCCGACCTCGGGACCGGAGGCCCAATGCTTGATGAATTCCCAGGCCGCCTCCTTCTGGGTGCTCGCTTCGGCGATGCACATGATGCCGAAATTGCCCATGACGGTCTGCGCCTTGGGGCCAGGGGGCGCCGAAGCGACGTCCCACTTGAATCCGGGCGGCTTGGCGAGAAGGTCGCTGATCTGCGGCGCCTCGCCATGATAGATCGCGATCTTGCCGGCCTTGAACAGATCGAACTGCCCCTGCCAGTCGACGCTGCCGATCTTCGGCGTGACGCCGGCCGTGTGCACGTCGATGATGAACTGCATGGCCGGCTCGGCGCCGGCAAGACCATTGCCCGACCAATCGGCGTTGAGGATGTCGGCCCCGGCATTGTGGATATAGGGGAACCAGTCCCAGAACGCGAAGTCGGCAACGCGCGTGCGGAACGATATGCCGTAGGTGTCGCCCTTGGTGAGCTTCTTGCCGGCCGCGAGCATGTCGTCATAGGAGCGCTGCCACGTGCCGGTCACGCCGGCGGCATCGAGCAGGTCGAGATTGACGAAGATGTTGTAGACGGCGCCGAGGACCGGCACGCCCCACAGACCTTGCGTGGACTTCGCCAGATTCCAGGCGAAGGGTTCGATGGCGGCGCGCTCGGATTGCCAGCCGGGCTCCGCCACAAGCTGCGTCATGTCGTGCAACAATCCGCGCTTGGCAAATCCCGGGTAGATCAGGTCGACCAAATAGAGGACGTCCGGCGGTGAACCGCTCGCAAAAGCTGCCGTCAGCTGCGGGTTCATGTTCGCCCAGTCGTAGGTCGTGAACGTGACGTCGACATCCGGCTGCTTCTTCTTGAAGTCGGCAATGATTTCATCTTCGTATTTTACTTCGTTGGCCGAATGCGGTCCTTTGATGATGGTAATGTGCTTGGAGGCGGCGGCCAGCGAGGCATCCGAGGTCAGCAACAAAGGCGCCGCGCACAGCGCCGCCGACGATTTGAGAAAATCACGCCTAGCTAACAGAGTTTGCATGACTGTACCTCCTCAGATCTTTTGCATTTCGCCCAAATACGCTGCAAGTGCAGTCAGCGTAGTTCTCCGGTTGCGGTCGCTTTGGGGATCTTGAGTTTTGCAAGTGTATCCGAGGGCCTCGACGTGTCAACAAGGCGGGCTGCGCAATGGGGCGAGTGGCGCGAGGCGCCCGCCGCGGAGCGGAGCCAATTGAGCTTGCGGGCGAGATGCAGTAGCGGTGGTGCGCATCAGGCCGCGCTTTTCCGTATTTCACGCCATCTGATCTCGCACAGCCGAAAGCCGTATGCATGACAGACGTTCTCATTCCCGAGGCGGACAATCGCGACTACGTGAATTCGCTCGCCCGCGGGCTCGAGGTGATCCGCGCATTCAGCCGGTCGAGGCCGCGGATGACGCTGAGCGAGGTGGCACAGGAGACGGACCTGACGCGGGCGGCCGCGCGGCGCTTCCTGCTCACGCTGGTGCGCGAGGGCTATGCCGAATCGAACGGCCGGCACTTCAGGTTGAGCCCCAAGGTGCTCGAACTCGGCTATTCGGTCCTTGCCTCCATGAATATCGCCGACGTCGTGCAGCCGGTAATGAACGAGCTTGCCGACAAGCTCGACGAATCATGCTTTGCCGCGGTGCTCGACGGCGACAGCGTCGTTTACATGGCCCGGGCATCGTCGCGGCGGGTGGTCAATGTCGGCATCAGCGTCGGCAGTCGCGTCCCGGCCCACTGCGTGTCGTCCGGCCGGGTTCTGCTTTCGGGGCTCTCCGATGAGGCGCTGGCAAGTTATCTCGACAGCGTCACGATCGAGAAGTTCACGCCGAACACGGTCACGTCCAAGGTCAAGCTGAAAAGCGCGATCGAGACGGCGCGCCGGCAAGGCTGGGCGATCGTCGACCAGGAGCTCGAAGTCGGCCTGCGGTCCATTTCGGCGCCCATCCGCGACCGGTCACGGACCATCGTGGCGGCGCTCAACGTGTGTTGCCCAAGTCCGCGGGTCACGCCCGCACAAATGCGCACCCGCATCCTGAGCGAGCTTTTGACGAGCGCCCAACGCATCTCGCGGGCGATGCCCGACTAAGACCAATCGCTGTCATCCCGGAAGCCGCTCTTGCGGCTATCCGGGATCCGGAGCGCCACGTGGCTGGTGGTGCGCTAGACCGGATCCCGGCACTCCGCTGCGCTCCGGCCGGGATGACAATTGCAGATATGATTTGACACTCGGAAACGTAGCACTGGGGATTGGCGAAATGCTCACGGCTCCGCCTTCATTCCTCCGACGAGATCGCCGATCCGGACCGGCTTGATCGGCGGGCGCGGCGCGAAGAACGCGTCCTCGTCGATGTCGCCCCCCCGGCGCTCAGCCGCCATCGCCGCGACGAGGGCGCCGCAATAGCGGCCCTGGCAGCGGCCCATGCCGACGCGGGTGCGCCGCTTGATCCCGCCGACCGAGGGCGAGCCGTCCGCTAGCGCGGCTTCGATCTCGCCCAACGTTACCTCCTCGCAGCGGCATATGAGCACGTCGCGCCCCATCGCGGTGCCCGCCGGAGCGGACGGCGCGAAAAGCCTCCATAGCCCCTTCTGGAACAGGCGGAGCCGTTTGAGCCTGGTGCGCGCGGCGCGCGCCTCCTCCACAAGCCTTGGCGGCACGGCGCCGCCGAGGGCTGCGACCGCGGCAACGGCAGCGATGATGCCCTCCTCGCGCGCGGCGTGCGCGCCGCCAAGGCCGCAGCAGTCGCCGACGCCATAGAGGCGGGGCACGCTCGTGCAGCAGTCGGCGTCGCGCACCGTGACGAGATGACCCCTGGCGCGATCGAACACCTGGCGTGCATCGAGCGCGCGCAGCACTTCGTTCGACGGCATGAAGCCGTAGCCCATGCAAACGACATCGGCGAGGAAGGTCGGGCCCCGGCTGAACGAGACCCCGTTCCAGCGCTCCAGTCGGGCCCGCAACCCTTCCCCGGTCTTTTCGATCAAGCCCAGCCGGTGCGCAAAGAGCATCGGTACGCCACGGCGCCTGAGGCCTGCGACATAGACAACACCATCGCGCAGGAGAGCCGGGTCTGCCCGCAGCATTTGCCATAGCGCGGCCGACCGCGACCAGGAGGGGCGAGGTGCGAGCTCGGCGACCGCCACGACATGCGCGCCGGCGCGCGCCAGTTCGCGCGCCACCTGCAGATTGAGCGGCCCGTTGCCGGCAACGAGGATACGCCGCCCGGCGAGAACCCTGTAGCTGCGAAGCAGGGTCTGGGCTGCCCCGGTGGTCATGACGCCGGGCAAGGTCCATCCCGGAACCGGCAGGCCTCTCTCATAGGCGCCGGTCGCGACGATAAGGCGGCCCGGTCGCACATGGCGCGGACCTGCCGCGGTCACGAGCGACAGTTCGAGGGGTGCAAAGGCGCCCCAGACCTCGCCCTCGACGATCTGCACGCCGGCGGCGCGGGTCCGTTCGATCAGCGCCGCGCCGTCGCGAAACTGCGCATCCTCGAATGGGCCGACGCCGCCATAGAGGCCCGCCGGCTGCTTGTAGAACTGACCGCCCAATTGCGGCCGCTCGTCGATGAGGATGACGCGCGCTCCGGCCTCGGCAGCGGCCGCGGCGGCGGCGAGCCCGCCGGCGCCGCCGCCGATCACTGCGATCTCGGGAGTGTCGCACGGGATGTCGCCTGATCTCGGAGCGGCCTCGCCGGGGATTGCGGTGGCAACAGGCGTCTGGCGCCGCACACGGTGCGGGCCCGACACCTTGGTCATGCAGGCGCGAAGGTTTGCCGTGCCGTCGACCTCGACGAGGCACTCCTGGCACACCCCCATTCCGCAATAGATGCCGCGCTCCTCGCCGTTCGGCGTCTTGCGCAACGCACGCAATCCCGCCGCGATCAGCGCGGCGGCGATGGTCTCGCCGGTCCGCGCGACGACCGGCGCGCCATCGAAATCGAGCGTGACTTCGGCGAAGGTCTGCGCCTCTCCAGTTTCAATGCGCACGCGGCCCGCCCTTGCGCTCAACTTGAACGTCAGTGTCTTCTGGCCGTGCCGGCTGAGCGGCGCCGGGATCCGGACTGAGGGTATCCGCTTGCGACCGTTGTGTCGCCCGATCCCTGCATGGCCTCCGCGATGATGACGATCGGCGCTCTATGGGCGCTGAGCTTCCAGGGCGGCCAGCTCTCTCACGGATTTGGGCGGCCGCGTCGACTCGCGCATCGCAAAGCGGAACGGCAGCAGTACCCGGGCGAGGTCCGTCGCCTCGCCCGAAATGCGCTGGCGAAGCGTCTGCCACGCGCTGTGCGCCAACTCCTCCACCCTTTGGCCGATGGCGCTGATGTAGGGGCGCACGGTCGTCATCCATTCGGAATGCTCGAATCCGAGCAACGAGACTTCGTCGGGATAGTCGAGTTCGAGGGCGTTGATCGCCTTCACCGCACCGAGGGTCGCATAGAAAGTGGCGGCGAAGATCGCCGTTGGCGGGCGCGGCCGGCGCAGGTCCTGCTCGATGGCGGCACGGCAGCCCTCGACCGTCCCGCCCCCGAAGACGACCCATTCCGAGGCAGCGAGCCCGGCTTCGCCAAGCGCCCGCCGGTAGCCCTCGACGCGATCGCGCAGATGGGCGTGGTTGACCGACGAGATCAGGAGCGTGATGTCGCGGTGGCCGAGTTCGAGAAGGTGCAGCGTGCCGCGATAGCCCGCATCGAAATTGTCCGAGGTGACGGTGTCGAACTGGGGATGACCGCGGGCCCGATCGACGAGAACGGTCGGCGGCAGGCCTGCCGGAAAGCCGAGGATCGATCCGAAATCATCGTCTGCGGCAACGACGAGAAGCCCGTCGATGCGGCGCGCGATGAGCGATTCGATCCGTCGCGCCTCGGTGACCGGATCCTCCCCGCTCGCCACCACCAGGATCTCGAAACCGCTCTGCGAGGCGATCTTCTCCCACTGCCGCACCAGCCCGGAATAGAATTCGTTGCCGAGATTGGGCACGACGATGCCGACCGTCCGCGTCTGGCCCCGCCGCAGGCTCGAGGCCATATGGTTCGACTTGTAGCCGAGCGCCTCCACCGCCTCCAGGACCGCGCGCCGGCGGTCTCCGGTCACTCCCCGCAACCCCGAGAGCGTGTTGGAGACCGTCGCCGGCGATACGCCGGCGCGATCGGCGACATCGCGGATCGTGGGGGGGCGAACAGGCGATTTCGGCGGTTTGCGGTTCATTGCGAAGACTTTTTCAGAGGTCGAGCTTAAGGTGCGTTGCGACGGG
>JAFAME010000477.1 GCA_019233695.1 Methylobacteriaceae bacterium | reverse complement strand
CCGATCGGCGTCAGCGACGCAATCCCGTCGTTCGAATTGCCGTTGATCTGATTGGTCCCATAGGACTGGATCGCGCCGCCGTTGCTCACGCCAACGCCGTTGATGTTGCCGGTGATCGACGAGCCACCGAGCCGGATCGTAGTCTTTGGCCCATCGGCAATGATACCGAAGCCCGCCGTGTTGTGGGAGGAGGACGAGCGATCGATCATCATCAGGATGGCCGGGCCGCCGGGAAGGCCGGTGCCGACAATGCCATTGGCGCCATTGCCGGTCGAAACGCTGTCGCGAATTGTCATCTGGATCACGCCGCCGTTGGCGATCGTGCCGTCCGCCTTGATGCCGAAGAAGTTGCTGCGCACTTCAACCCGGTTGAGGATCAACTTGATTATGCTGCCCGAACTTATCAACTCGGCCACCAGGCCTGCGCCCGAGGACGCAGTACCGTTGTCGATGAGGACCGTGTCCGAAACAGACACCGCCCCAGCAGCAACAGCAACGCCAAAGCCCAGGGTGCTCGATTTGAACCCATGAATCTGGCAATTGTCGATGTGCACATCGCCGCTGACGACTGTGATGCCTGTCCCGCCGGTGCCGGCGCCGTCAATGTCAAGCCCTCGAATGACGACGACATCGGTGGGAGACGCAGTCACGCCGATCGCTGCCTCCGCGGTGGCAAATTCGATGTGCCCCCCGACACCATCACAGTCGATCGTGATCGCTTTATTGATTCCGAGTTGCCCGCCGTTGCCGAAATCGCCCTGGTCGACGCAGTTGATCTCGCCGCCGGCGTTGGTTTGCGACAGCGCCCGGTTGAAGCTCGCGCACGGTTGTGCGCGGGTGCACGGGTTGCCGTCGAGGCCGGTGCTTGCCACCCATGAGCGCACGTTCTGGGCGTGAGCCGTCAGCGGCGCCCCTCCGAGCGCACCAAGAACTGCGAGTGAGAGTACTATCCGCCTCATGACCGATCTCCATTGCTGATGCTGATGCCGGCAGCGGGCGCTCCAGCTCAAGCAGCATAGTCGAGATCGATGGCGCTGGCGTGGGATCCAGATTAGCGGTCGCCTTGCTTTGCGACCGAGATCACTCCAACGAGATGATCGATTCGCGCCGGCCGTCCGAGCAATCGGCGTCGCAGCCCCGCCTCCAATCGGTCGGCGACCGCCTGCCGGTCCTGCGCGCTGCGGCTCGGCGCCAGCGCCGACAGCAGCGAGGGCACGAAGACCGCGCGGAAGAAGGATGCGCGCTTGGCCGCCAATGCATGCGGGTCCCCGTCGCGCTCATAGTCCGTCCAGGCCGTGTCGGCCACCACCGATGTGCTGCAATGCTCCACCCTCAGGCCCTGAAACTGCCCTGTCTGTGCGAAGGGGGCGAGAAGATCGCTCTGTCGTCGCGGGCAGGAAGCCAGGATCATCCGCTCGCGCTCGTGCGCCGTGATCGAGCCCGCCGCGACCTCGTCCGCGACGACGGCGTTCGCCTCATCCATGATCGGTGCGAAGGCTGTCGATCCGTCATCGGCGAGCGAGGGGAGTGCCACGACGAGCCGCCCTCCAGGACGCAGTTCGGCCGCGCGGCGCGAAAGAAAGGTCTCCCAGTCCGTCGCGGCCTGGCGGTCGAAGGCGGCGCGCACCGCACCGGTGCTGCGGGGGATGAAGAAGTGGCCGGGAATCGATGCCGGGATTTGACTGAGCCACACGGCCGCGTACGAGCTCCAGCCGAGATCGACATAGTTGGGCGGAAAGACGCTCTCATAGAACGACCGCCCGACGGCACAGGGAAAGACGTTAGGCTTTTCCCGAAGGTAGCTCTCGGGGTCTTTCTCCACGACGTCAAAAAGCACACTGAAATCGTTGGTCGGCAGGTCGGTGTGGCACACGAGAATCGGCCGTTTTTCGTCGGTGCGGGTGCGCAGAACGGCAATGGCCGCCCGGGCCGGGGCCAGCGAGTTCCTGCCCTGGGAGGAGCCATAGTCCGCAAAGACGATGGGCCGATCGGAATGATCGAGGGCGATCTGCCGCGCAGCGCGTTCCAGGAGTGGGAGGGCGAGAGCTCCGCCAGATGCCGGAATTGCCGCATGTCGGTTGTAGGAGCCGCTGCCCTCCATGGCGCTGGTGTGGAGTCTCGGTGCATCCGACATTCACCATCTCCCTCAGCTCGAAAATTCGCCGGTGGCGGCGCCCGGCGCGGAAATGGGCTGGAAAATCGTGGACCCGCAACAACCCTACAGCCGATCCATTCCTCCATCATGTGCCGGGCAACACGGCCTCGCGCGACACCAGTTTCATCTAGTTGCCGCGCCGGAGCAACTCCTGAAAGGCGGCACATTTCGTTCCGCGCTTGCGGGCACTCGGCAGACGGTCCCATCGATGTCGACTATGTTCGTCGAGCCGGGGCGACAATGCCTGACCGGCTCACCAACGCCCCACGGGGAGGATCACTATGAAAAGAATAGCATTCATCGTTGCCGCGCTCGCGGCGATGGCGAGCTTCGCGCTCCCCCGTACCGCTTACGCCGCGAACGCGCGGTCGTGGGTCGCCAGCACTGGCCTCGATGGCAACCCGTGCACCAGAGACCAGCCATGCCAGACTTTCGGCCATGCGCTCACACAGACCAATGTCGGTGGCGAAATCAATTGCGTCGATCAAGGCGAGTTCGGAGGCAACGGGTTCGTCATCAGCCATTCGATCACGATCGACTGCGAGGGCGTCACGGGCGGAGTGACGACCAACTCGGGGGACGCGATTCAAATCCAGGCGGCGACAAGCGACGTCGTGGTGCTGCGCGGCCTCGATATTGCCGCCTCGCCCGGGGGGCAGACCGGAATTGCCATCCAACAGACCGGCGTCGTGCATATCGAGAAATGCGTGATCCACGATTTCATTTCCAGTCCGGCCCAGGGCATCCAAATAGGACCGGATTCGAATGCGGAAGTATTCGTCTCCGACACGGTCGTAATGAACAACTCCGGATTGACCGGCGCGGGAATATTCATCGTTCCCAACTCGACGAACATCATCGTCAAGGTGGTGCTGAACCGCGTCGAGGCACGCAACAACTTCTTCGGCATCAAGGCCGAGGGGACCAGCCTCGGCGGCGGCGTGATCAACATGACCGTCCGTGACAGCGTGTCGGTCGGCAACGCATCAAACGGCATCGTCGCCACGGGCCCGGCGAGTGGCGCGGCCATTGTCATGATGATCGACCGCTCGGCCGCCTCCCACAATGCGGCCGGTTTCGGCGTGATAGCCGACGGCCCGAAAACCACGATCCGACTCGGCGGGTCGTCTATTGCCGGCAACGTCAACGGAGTAGGCGTGAGCAACGGCGGCGTGCTGCAGTCCTACGGGACCAATCAGATCAACGGCAATTCCAACGATGGCATCGCATCACTGACGCCGATCGGATTGCACTGACCCCCGGCGCGAGTACAGGTGAAGGCAGCACACGCTTTACCCTTCGTTAACCAAAGCCATGCCAGCTTGATGCTGGCGCCGACGACCACCCCCAAAAGTCGGCGCGTTGAAATGAGGCCCGCGACCGCCCCCGTCGCGGGCCTTTTTGCGCCAAGCCCCGGGCCGATCCTTGATCGAAGGCGGAAGGAACGCGACATTGGGGCCAGGCACCGGCGCGACAGCTCCAAAGGTTCGCGGGATACCAGCGGAGCCGGCAGGAAGCCAATGGGCGTTTTTTCCCGTCTTCTCGAAGCAATCGATGCGGAGAGCGTCGCTGCGCTCGTGACGGTTCTCGCCGTCGAGGGTTCGGGCCCACGCGAACCGGGGGCGCGCATGGTGGTCCGCCCCTCAGGCGGCTTTCACGGCACCATCGGCGGGGGCATGCTCGAATGGGAAGCGCTTGCCGACGCGCGCCGCGCGCTCGCCCCAGGGCGTGGGCCGGCAATCCGGGAGACGAAATCGCTTGGCCCTGATCTCGGCCAGTGCTGCGGCGGGCGCGT
>JAFAME010000458.1 GCA_019233695.1 Methylobacteriaceae bacterium | reverse complement strand
TTTGCCAGAAGGCCAGGGAGGGGGCGCGGCGGGTGCCCGCGCTCCATCGCCACCGGGGCGGCCCGTCACGGCCGACTCTACGCGTTGTGATCGGTGGTGTCGGCGCCCGCCACGTCGGCCTTGCTCTTCCCCTTCAGGACGGCGTTGACAATCCGGCCCAGCACGCCTGAACCGCTGGCGACGCTCAGCCCGAAGAAGCTCGCAACGATCAGCATGGCGGCCTCGGAAGCCATGGAGGCCAAAATGGTTCCCCCGACCGCGAAGGCGGCCGCGCCGACCCAGCGGCCGTATCGCTTGGCCAGGATCCAGGTGTCGGCGAGCAGCTCGTCATTGCCCAGCGAGAGGGTCGATGGTGCTCGGCCGAGGTATTTGCTCAGGCCCGCCAGTCGACCGACCGCCTTTTCGAGATCATGCAGAAGATCTTCCTTGTCCTCCGCCCCGGCGGGCGCGCCGCGGACCCTCGCCAGCGCCAAAAGGTTGTCGGCCAGGGTTGTTATGGCGTTCGAGAGATCCGAAACTTCCGCGGCCGGAAAACCGGGTCCCAGAAGGGAGCCGGTCATCTTCGCGTAGGCCGACAACTCGGAGGCCTCCTTGGTGATCTTCACCGGCCCGCTGGCGCCCAAGAGACCGGCAATCTTCTCCATTTGCGCGGCAATGAGCTGGACGAACCCCAGCAGCGCGGCGCGGCGGCGATTGTCGAGGGAGGGCGAGGCCTGACTGAGCGTCCACAGCTTGTCGGCCAGCAGCATCGCAGCATCGGTATCGGAATTTGTCGGCATACCTCTCTCCAGCGTGCCCGACGCCGAGATCAACTTTCCAGGCCCGCGCTCCTCCCTGTTGAAAGAGTAACATATGGCGTCGCGACGCCTCAATCCCGACGCGGGCAATCGGCGAAGATCAGTTGACGATTGACAGGCGCACGTCGCCGCTGCGTTTGCGGCCGTGGACCGCCACCTCGGCGCCGGCGCGTTCGACGACGATGTCAAGCTTGGCGCCACCGACGGAAACGTTACGTAACGTCAATTTGCGCATGAACTCGGGCAGGACCGGCCGCTCGAGCGTTATGATGCGCCGCTGCGGATCGAAATCGAGGCCGAGGATGGCGCGCACAAGGGCGAAGGGAGCCGCGGCGGCCCAGGCCTGCGGCGAGCAGGCGACGGGATAGAAGGTCGGCCCCTGGCCGGGACGACGGGGAAAGCCGCAGAACAGCTCGGGCAGCCGGCGAAGATCGATGAAGACGGACGCCCTGAACAGCCCCTGGAACAGGGCCGCGGCCTCCGCCTTGAGCCCGTATCTCGAAAACCCGAGAGCGATCAGCGCGTTGTCATGGGGCCAGACGGAGCCGTTATGATAGGACATCGGGTTGTAGCGGACCTCGGTCGCAGCGATCGTGCGGATGCCCCAGCCTGAGAAGGAGGCGCCTGCCATCAGCGTCGCAGCAAGGCGCTTGGCGCGATCCGGCGATGCGAGACCCGCGAAAAGCACGTGCCCGGCATTGGAAGAGCAGACGCGGCAGGGGCGCTTCTCGCCGTCAAGTGCCAGCGCATAGGTGCCGAGGTCCGCACACCAGAAGGCGTCCTCGAACCGCAGGCGCAGCGCGTCGGCGCTTCGCATCAGGTCGGCGGCTCGCTCCGGCTTGCCGAGTTTCTCGGCGAGCACTGCCGCGGCTCGCTTGGCGGCATAGACATAGGCCTGGACTTCGCAGAGCGCGATCGGCCCATGTGCCAGGGCGCCGTCGGCGTGGAACACCGAATCGTGGCTGTCCTTCCAGCCTTGATTGATCAGACCATGCTCGTTGCTGCGTGCATATTCGACGAAGCCGTCGCCGTCGCGGTCGCCATAGCGATCGATCCAAGCGAGTGCCGCCTCGATGTTCGGCCACAGCTTTTCCACGGTTGCAAGATCGCCGCTGCGTTCGAAATAGGCGCCGGCGAGCACTACGAAGAGCGGCGTCGCATCGATACTGCCGTAATACCGCCCGAAGGGAACCTCGCCGAGTTCCGCCATCTCGCCATGACGCATCTCGTGCAGGATCTTGCCGGGCTCGGCGTCCCGCGACGGATCCTCCTCGGTCGCCTGATACGCAGCGAGAAAGGCCAGCACGCCTTTGGCGATCGACGGGTCCATCCACGCGATCTGGTAAGACGTGAGGATCGCATCGCGTCCGAAGGCCGTGCTGAACCAGGGAATGCCGGCATAGGGATACGGGCCATGGGGCGTGTCGGTCACGAGCGTATAGATGTCGGAGAGCGAGCGACGGGCGGCTTCGTTGAAGATCTCGTTGGAAGAGCCGACCGAAGCCGCTCGCGACGAGGAACCGGCAAGCCGGCGCCGTGCCGCAACGATCGAGAAAAGATAGTCCGCTCGCGGAGGCCGGGAGCGCGTCCGCTCGACCAGATCGATCTCGATGAAGATGATCCGGCTTTGGCCGTGGTCGAGATCGATGTCGAAGGCTGCCCGGCTGGCATCCAGCCGGTCGGGTTCCGGGTCGAAGCGCAGCCGGGTCGAGCGCCGCTTCCGGTCAAGCCCGACATAGGAAAGAACAACGCCGTTCGGCGTGACCAAGGCGGGTTCGTGTCGGCCACGCCGCTCGCGCGGCGTGCCGCGCACTTCGAAGACGTCGGCGAAATCCGCCTCGAAGCGAAATTCGATGGAAAGCCGTGCCCGGCCGCCGTAGCAGTTGCGCACCAGAAGACGCTCGAAGCTTGCGGCGTCCCACAGGAAGATGCTGCGGCGAAAATGCATGGCATCGTGCGGCAGGGCGATGCTGCCGTCGGCACCCAGGATGTTCGGGTTGGTCAGGTCGCAGGTAAGCAGCGCGTTGTCCTCGCGCAGCGCCGAGGAGAGTAGGATCGGCCGCATGCCCTCGATCCACACGTCGAGATGCGACAGATGGCGGGTGTCGCAATAGTAGAGACCGTCAGGACTGCCGTCCCCTGAGACAATGTCGCCGCGCGGATCGAAGACGGCGAAAGCGTCGTTGTGCTTCAAGCCACGGGTGTTCCGCTCGTGGAGGGACGCAGTGGCTGCCACCGCGAACTGCCCTGCGGGCGGCGCTGTAACGATAACGGTCTCCATCCCCTCAACCTTAGCCGGCGCGTCGGTCACGCAACGACGCCGAGCGAGGCCGATGCTGCGCTTCGACGGCGCGAGCGAGCGCCGTAGCGAAACGAGCTCGCGAGATCAAGATAGAGGTCCGTGTAGTCGCTTGTCATGCGCTCTGCGGTAAAGCGCCGTTCGAAGGCCTCGCGGGTACGGCGTCTGCTCACGCCGTCGATTCGCTGCACCGCAGCGACGGCGTCCTCGATCGAATCCACGATGAAGCCGGACATGCCGTCCTCGACGATCTCCGGAACCGAACCGCACCGGAAGGCAATCACGGGCGTACCGCAGGACATTGCCTCGATCATGACGAGGCCGAAAGGTTCCGGCCAATCGATCGGGAAAAGCAGCGCCGCCGCCCCGCCGAGGAATTCCGCTTTTTCGAACTCGCTGATTTCGCCCAGAAACTCGACGCCTGGGGTCGCCTCGACAAGCGGCCTTATGACCGTCTCCCAATATTCGTCATCGACCTTGTCGACTTTTGCTGCGATCTTCAACGGCATGCCGGCGCGCGCGGCGATTTCGATCGCCCGGTCCGGGCGTTTCTCCGGCGAGATCCTGCCGAGAAAGGCAAGGTAGCCTTTGGCTTCCGGCCGGAACGGCAGACGATCGGCCGGCGTCCCGTGATGCACGGTGCGCACCCAATAGGCCAATGGCAGCGGCTGTCGTTGCGCGTCGGAAATCGAGACGATGGGGATATCGTCGAAGGCCGAATAGAAGGGCAGAAGATCCGGCAGGTCGAGGCGGCCGTGCGCCGTCGTCACCGAAGGGACGGCGAAATCCCGCAGCAGCGGAAAATGCAGCATGTCGATATGGAAGTGGACGATATCGAATTCGCTGGCCCTTCGCCGCACCTCCTCGAGCATGATGATGTGATAAGGGAGAGGATCCCTCACGAAAGGATTGAGCCGCAACGCCATTTCGCAGCAGGGAACCAGCTCGGCGGCGGTCATCGAGTCGGCCGATGCGAACAGCGTCACCTCGTGGCCCTGCCGGACCAGCTCTTCGGTGAGAGACGAGACAACCCGTTCGGTGCCCCCATAGAGTCGTGGTGGAACACTTTCGTAGAGCGGTGCTACTTGGGCGATCTTCATCGCCGGGTCTCCTTGTTGATGAGCGAGGCAACTGGACAGGATCCGCCCTTGGAAAGGTATCCGGTTGCGCCGCGGTCATGAAAACGATCTCTCCACTTCGTCAGTTCAAGCGCTTGCGACACACCCGCCGTCCAGCTCGAAGGTCTTCCTCTTCGGGCCCTTGCACGCCATGATGTGCCGAGGGAGCGCAGTCAGGATCCTTTCATGACAATCATTTCGCAGCGCACTGCGTTCCATTTCATCTTCCGCGACTCGCTCGTCGAAGTGCCGGTCGCGGACCCGAAATTAACCCTTCTCGATTGGCTGCGCCTCGATCGCCGGGCGACCGGTACGAAGGAGGGCTGCGCGGAAGGCGATTGCGGCGCCTGCACGGTCGTGCTTCGGCGCGCGCGCGGCGACCGGCTCGTGCATGAGCCGGTGAACGCATGCATCCTGCTCCTTGGTCAGGTCGACGGCGCCGAGGTCCTGACGATCGAGGACCTTACCGAGGAAAACGCCCTCCATCCGGTGCAGGAGGCGCTTGCCGCCTGGCACGGATCGCAATGCGGCTTCTGCACCCCCGGCATCGTAATGAGCCTGTTTGCCCTCTATTGCGAGGCGCCCCGTCCGGTCAGCCGTCAGGCGGTCTGCGACCAGCTTGCCGGCAATCTGTGCCGCTGCACGGGCTATCGCCCGATCATCGATGCGGCGCTCGAGGCCTGCCGCGATCCGCCTGGCGATCGATTTGCGCGGCACAGGGAAGCGGCGCTGGCGCGCTTCCGCGCGCTCGACAATGCCGCCGACGTCTTCGTCGGCGACGAGACGCGCTTCTTTGCAGCGCCTGCCTCCGAGGATGGGCTCGCCGCCCTCTGTGAGCGCCATCCTGATGCGCTGCTTGTGGCCGGGGCCACCGACGTCGGGCTGGCGATCACCAAGGCGCTGCAGGACCCCGCGAAAATCATCTGGCTCGGGCGGGTGAGGGAGCTCGGCGCGATCGAGCGGCGCAACGGCGCGCTCGCATTCGGGGCGACGGTGTCCCATGAGCGCGCTGCGCGGGAGCTTGCCGGCATCGATCCGGATCTCGGCGAGCTGATGCGCCGTTTCGGATCGATCCAGGTGCGGGTGTCAGGCACCGTCGGCGGCAACATCGCCAATGCCTCGCCGATCGGCGACCTGCCGCCAGCGCTCATCGCCCTCGGTGCGACGCTCGAGCTTCGGAAAGGGGCACAGACCCGGACGATGGCCCTGGAAGATTTCTTCGTCGCCTATCGCAGGCAGGACCGGAAGCCTGGAGAATATGTCCGTCGAGTGCTCGTGCCGCGGCTGCAGGCGAACGAGGCGTTTCGCGCGATAAAGGTGACGAAACGCTTCGATGAGGACATCTCGGCGGTGATGGGGGCGTTCAAGTTCACCCTGTCCGGCCACACCGTCGCGAGCGCCCGCGTCGCCTATGGCGGCATGGCCGGCACGCCCCGGCGGGCTCCGCGGGCGGAGGCTGCGCTCGTCGGCGCAGATCTTGATGAGAAGGTGACATGGGCGGCGGCGCTGGAGGCGCTCGATGCCGACTACAC
>JAFAME010000404.1 GCA_019233695.1 Methylobacteriaceae bacterium | reverse complement strand
TGCGAGGCGCAGCGCCATCGCGTCGGCATGCCCGCGCACGATCGCCGCGTCGCGCGGCGACATCTTCCGCGGCGGCTCGGGCAGCCTCGCCTTGGCCGTCGAGCCGTTGCCGACGAGCAGCGCCTTCTCGGACGCATAGGTCACTTCGAGGTCGGGCTGCCTCGACACCGCGCGCATGCAGGAGGCGACCGCCCGCTTGAATGGCTCTTGGGGCGCTTCGGTCTTGCCTGAGGCAGTCTTGCGGTTGCTGCTCGTGTTCATCGGCGATGCGCAAATGCGATTTTGATCCGGCAATAGGCGTCGGAGGTCGGTTGGGAATGCCCGCTGCCGACTGCCTAGCTCAGGGCGACATTCACCGCGCTTTCCGGCAATTCCTGGCCGAAGCAGCGCTGGTAGAACTCGGCAACCAGCGGCCGCTCGAGCTCGTCGCACTTGTTGACGAAGGTCAGCCGGAACGCAAAGCCGATATCCTTGAAGATCTCGGCGTTCTCCGCCCAGGTGATGACGGTGCGCGGCGACATCACCGTCGACAGGTCGCCGGCGATGAAGGAATTGCGCGTCAGGTCGGCGACGCGGACCATCTTGTTGACGATGTCGCGCCCTTCCTTCGAAGCCCGATACTGCCTGGCCTTGGCCAGGACAATGTCGACTTCCTTGTCGTGCGGCAGATAGTTGAGCGTGGCGACGATCGACCAGCGGTCCATCTGCCCCTGATTGATCTGCTGCGTGCCATGGTAGAGCCCGGAGGTATCGCCGAGGCCCACCGTATTGGCCGTCGAGAACAGACGAAAGGCCGGATGCGGCCGAATGACGCGCCGTTGGTCCAAAAGGGTGAGGCGGCCCGATACTTCGAGAACGCGCTGGATGACGAACATCACATCCGGACGGCCGGCGTCATACTCGTCAAAGACGAGCGCGATGTTGGTCTGCAGCGCCCACGGCAGCATGCCGTCGCGAAACTCCGTGACCTGCTTGCCGTCGCGCAGCACGATGGCGTCCTTGCCGACAAGATCGACGCGCGAGACGTGGCTGTCGAGGTTGATGCGCACGCAGGGCCAGTTCAGCCGCGCCGCGACCTGCTCAATGTGGGTGGATTTGCCGGTGCCGTGATAGCCCGCGATCATCACCCGGCGGTTTTTGGCAAAGCCGGCGAGGATCGCGAGCGTGGTATCGCGATCGAAAACATAGTCCGGATCGAGGTCCGGCACGTGTTCTTCGCTCGTTGAATAGGCCGGGGACTGCATGTCGGTGTCGATGCCGAACAGCTGCCGCACCGAGACCTTCATGTCGGGCAAACCCGCAACGGTTTCTGTCGCGCTTTCCATTGAACCTCCGAGCGCGCGCCGCATGGCGGGCGGGCGGTCGACGTGCCGTTCGCCCAGATTCAGACGAGCCTGGCAGATTTCAGACAATTATAGGCCTGGATGATCTCGCGCAATTTGCCTTCGCTGGATCGATCCCCGCCATTGGCGTCAGGATGCAGACGCTTCACCCAGTCCTTATACCTTGCTTTGATGGTTGCCGCATCTGCCGTCTCTTCAACACCAAGGGTTGCCAACGCGTTCAGCACCCGACGCCCGTGCCGCGGCGTTTCGGGCCGCGGGCGGAAGCCGCGGCCGCCGAAAAGTCCGAGCCCGTCTTCAAAGCCGTTGTCGCCGGCCTCGCCGCGACGCCTTGCCGCGCGGTTGACCCCCATGCTCCAGGTCGGGCGATGCCCGACAACGGCGTCCCTCTGATAGCGGGCGACCGCCTCCTCGCTCATCCCGGCAAAATAGTTGTAGGAGGCATTGTACTCGCGCACATGATCAAGACAGAACGAGAAATACTGCCCCTCGCGCGTCCGCCCCATTGGCGCAAGGTAGACGCCGGCGGCCTGGCAGCCTGCACGATCGCAGCGCGGCATTTCGGCGTCGAAGACCTCCTCGGCTTCGGGCCTCAGCCTTATGCGATCGAAGATGCGCGAGTTGAGGTTCATGCCAAAGAGTGTATGAGCGAGTTGGGAGCGACTGCAAGGATAAGAACGATGGCAATCCTTGATATCAGTTCCATGTCACACTCGGCGTCGAGCGTTAAGGATCGCATAACCGCCAAGCTCGCCACGGCGCTCGATCCGCTTGCGCTGGAGGTGGTCGACGAGTCTCACCACCATGCCGGTCATGCCGGCTGGAAACCCACTGGCGAGACCCACTTTCGCGTGAAGGTCGTGTCCGCGTCCTTTGCCCGGCAGAGCCGGGTCGCGCGGCACCGAGCCATACATGGGCTCCTCGACGAGGAACTCAAGGGCGGCGTACACGCCCTTGCCATAGAGGCCAAAGCCCCGGGCGAGTGAGGATCAACCCCAGCTGCTGACGCGAGCCGGAAGGGTCGTTCGCACCGGCCCAAGGGCCGGCAATGGCCTGCGATCAGATGAAATGCACGTCAGGAGGAGCCGAATGGCGCACGCGACGGAGGATCTGGTCACGACCTATGCGCAGCGCGACGGGCTTGGGTTATCCGAACTCGTCAGGAGCGGCGAGGTGGCGCCGGCGGAACTCGTCGAGGCCGCTGTCCTCGTCATCGAGCGGCTCAACCCGCAGCTGAACGCGGTCGTTCATCGGTTGTACGACATCGGCCGGGCGGGGGCGTCGAGCATCGATCGGAAGGCGCCGTTTGCCGGCGTTCCATTCCTGCTCAAGGAATTGGGGTCGATGTGGAAAGGCGCGCCGCTGACGAACTCCTGCGCATGGATGAAAAACGTCGTCGCATCCAGCGATTCGGAAGTCGTGAAACGGATTCGAACCGCCGGCTTTCTCCTCGTGGGCAAGGCCAATTCGCCTGAGAACGGCTGGTCCATCACGACCGAACCGAAGCTCTATGGGCCGACCCACAATCCCTGGCGGCGCGACGTGACCTCAGGCGGCTCCAGCGGCGGCTCGGCTGCCGCTGTCGCGGCCCGTATGGTTCCGCTCGCCGAAGCGACCGACGCGGCAGGCTCGATCCGCGTGCCGGCGTCCTGCTGCGGCACTATCGGGCTGAAGCCCTCGCGCGGGCGCATCACGCCAAGCCCGCGCGGCGACGTCTGGCACGGCTGTGCCTACTCCGGGTGCGTTTCGCGCACGGTGCGCGACACGGCCGCCTATCTCGACGTGACAGCGGGTACTCTGGCGGGCGACCCCTATAGCGCTCCCGTTCCGGATGCGAGCTGGCTTTCGCTCTCCGCCCAGGCGCCGACGCGGCTGCGGATAGGGTTCACGGTGAAGCCGCCGGACGGACATCCGATCCATCCGGAAGCCGAAACAGCCGTCCGGAACACGGTCCGCACGCTCGAGCGCCTTGGCCATGATCTCGAAAGCCATGACATGCCGCTTGATGCGCCGCAGGCTTGGCAGGTCTATACGCGCATGAGCTGCGTGCAGGCGGCCGCGCTGTTCGAATCCCTGGAGCCGCTCGTCGGGGCGCCAGTCACGTCAAAAGACGTCGAGCCGGTCACCTGGGCGATCATCGAGAGGGGGCGCTCGCTCAGCGGCGTTCAGCATTTCGCCGACGTGGAGGCGGTGCGGCTCCTGAGCCGCGCCATTGCCACCGATCTCGCGCCCTACGACGTCTTCATCACGCCGACCTTGACGCAGCCGCCGCGACCGCTCGGCTATCTCGACATGTCCGAGCCCGATCTCGATCGCTACAACGCCAAGTGGACCGACGGGGTGTTCATGTTTCCCTTCGACATATCCGGCCAGCCGGCGATCTCGCTGCCGTTGCACTGGTCGGCTGACGGGCTGCCGATCGGCGTGCAGCTGGTTGCCCGGCATGGCGACGAGGCGACGCTGCTCGCGCTCGCCGGCGTCCTGGAGAAGGAAATGCCCTGGGCAGGCCGCAAGCCCCCCGTGGCGGTGTAACGCGCGCGCTTGCAAAGCGGTGTCCTGCCTGCCTTGAGGGGTCGCATCACCTGACGCGTTCGAGAATGCTGACGTAGTTGGCGACAGCCGCCCCGCCCATGTTGAAGATGCCGCCGAGCCTGGCGCCCTCGACCTGAAAACCATCCGCCTCGCCGCAGAGCTGCATGGCGGCAAGCGCATGCATCGACACTCCTGTCGCACCGATCGGATGGCCTTTGGACTTGAGCCCGCCGGAGGGATTGACCGGCAGCTTGCCAGTCTTCTCGGCAAGGCCCTCCTTCGCGACGCGCGCGCCTTGGCCTTTCGGGGCGATCCCCATCGCTTCGTATTCGATGAGCTCGGCGATCGTGAAGCAATCATGCGTCTCGACGAACGAAAGATCGCCGAGATTCACGCCCGCCTCTTCCAGAGCTCGGGCCCAGGCGACCGCGCACCCG
>JAFAME010000269.1 GCA_019233695.1 Methylobacteriaceae bacterium | reverse complement strand
GTGGCCGCGCCGCGCCACCTCCCCCGCTGCGCAGGGGAGGATTGCAGTGATCCAAGTCCTCACCGCCAACCGGCTGCTCGATGGCGAGGTGGTGTTCTGGTCGGGCGGGCGTTGGGTTGAGCGCTTCGCCGAGGCGGAGCGGTTCACGGGCGCCTCCGGCGAAGCCGAGCTGGCCCACGCCAAAACCGAAACCACGGTCCTGATCGATCCGTACCTGATCGACCTTCTGCCCGACGGCTCCGCCCCTGTGAGTTTTCGTGAACGCATCCGGGCGCTCGGCCCCACCGACCATCCCACGCTCGGCAAGCAGGCCGAGGGCGGACCGGCCATCGAGGCGCTGCGGGCGGCCCATGGCGCGGCCCGCTCCACCGGCCGGCTCAGCCTGATCCGGAGGAAGCCGTGAGCCATTACGCCTACGACGCCATCGACCGGGAGATGGTCGCCGACCGGGCGGCCGAGTTCCGCGGCCAGGTGGCGCGTCGCCTGTCGGGCGACCTCACCGAGGACCAGTTCAAGCCGCTGCGGCTCATGAACGGCGTCTACCTGCAGCTGCATGCCTACATGCTGCGGATCGCCATCCCCTACGGCACCCTGTCACCGCCGCAGCTGAGGATGCTCGCCCACATCGCGCGCACTTATGACCGGGGTTACGGGCACTTCACCACCCGTCAGAACATCCAGTTCAACTGGCCGGCGCTGAAGGACATTCCCGACGCGCTTGCCGACCTCGCCCGCGCCGAGATGCACGCGATCCAGACGTCGGGCAATTGCATCCGCAACGTCACCGCCGACCATTATGCAGGCGCTGCCGCCGACGAGATCGCCGATCCGCGCGTCTATGCCGAAATCCTGCGCCAGTGGTCCTCGCTCCACCCGGAATTCTCGTATCTGCCCCGCAAGTTCAAGATTGCCGTGACCGGCGCGCCGGCCGACCGGGCTGCCATCCAGGTGCACGACATCGGCTATCAGATCGTGCGTAATGCTGCAGGGGAACTGGGTTTTGCGGTCTATGTCGGCGGCGGCCAGGGCCGCACCCCGATGGTCGCCTTCAGGATCCGTGACTTCCTGCCCGAAGCCGACCTTCTCGCCTATACCGACTCGATCCTGCGCGTCTACAATCTCGAAGGCCGCCGCGACAACAAGTTCAAGGCCCGCATCAAAATCCTCGTTCACGAGAAGGGTGCCGAGGAGATGCGGCAGGCCGTGGAGGCGGACTTTACCGAGACCCGAGGCGGCGTCCTCACGCTGCCGGCCGAAGAGGTTGGCCGCATCCGCGCCTATTTCGCTCCCCCGCCGCTGTCGCCGCGGTCGGCGGTGTCCGCCGTGGTCGAGGCGCGTCGGGCGGTCGATCCCGATTTCAACGCTTTCGTCGAGACGAACCTGTTTCCCCACAAGGTGGAGGGACATAGTCTTGTCACAATCTCGCTGAAGCCGATCGGCGGCATTCCAGGCGATGCTACCGCGCCGCAGATGGAGGCGGTCGCCGACCTTGCCCAACGCTATTCGCAGAGCGAGCTCCGCGTCTCGCACGAGCAGAACCTCGTGTTGCCGCACGTCGCTCTCGACGATGTTCCCGCACTCTACGACGCCCTCGCCGAACATGGCCTTACGACCTCCAATGCAGGGCTCGTCACCGACATCATCGCCTGCCCCGGCCTCGACTATTGCGCGCTCGCCACCGCCCGCTCGATCCCGATCGCCCAGAAGCTCTCGCAGCGCTTCGGCAACGGCGCCCGGGCGCGCGACATCGGATCGCTGAAGATCAAGATCTCGGGCTGCATCAACGCATGCGGCCATCATCACGTCGGCCACATCGGCATCCTCGGTCTCGAGCGAAAGGGCGAGGAGACCTACCAGGTGTCGCTCGGCGGGTCAGGCGACGAGACCTGCACGCTCGGCGCCATCACCGGCCCGGGCTTTTCTGCCGATGGCATCATCGATGCGGTCGAGACCGTCGTCGACACCTATCTCCACCTGCGCAACGATCCGTCAGAGGACTTCCTCTCGGCCTATCGCCGCGTCGGCATGGCGCCGTTCAAGGAGGCCCTCTATGAGCGTGCATGATGTCCGCCTTTTCGGCGACCAGATCGCCGCCTCGCGGCTGGAAGCCCGCTTCTCGGCAGTGCGCGCCACCTCGCTTTTGCGCCTTGCCATCGAGGATCTGTTCGCCGGCAAGATCGCACTTGTTTCGAGCTTCGGCGCAGACTCGGCGGTGCTTCTGCACATGATCTCGCAGATCGATGCGCGAACGCCGGTCGTTTTCGTCGACACCGGCCAGATGTTTCCCGAGACGCTGGCCTATCGCGACGCACTTGTCTCCCGCTTTGGATTGGCCGATGTGCGCTCGGTCACCCCGGATCCCGGGCGCCTGAGCGCCGAAGACCCCGAGGCGTTCCTGTGGTCGCACGATCCGGACCGGTGCTGCGACATCCGCAAGGTCGCCCCGCTCGCCGCAGCGCTCGAAGGCTTTGATGCCTGGATCACCGGACGCAAGCGCCACCAGGCGGCGACACGGGCCGCGCTGTCGCTGTTCGAGGCCGAGGGCGACCGGGTCAAGGTCAATCCGCTCGCCGGCTGGAGCGCAAGCGAGGTCATCGCCTATCTACGCAGCCACGAGATCCCCCCGCATCCGCTCGTTGCGAAGGGTTTTCTGTCGATCGGCTGCCTGCCGTGCACGAGCCGCGTCGCCCCTGGCGAAGACCCGCGCGCGGGGCGTTGGCGCGGTCGCGGCAAGGTCGAATGCGGCATTCATGCCGGAACGCTTGATGCCGGGTCGGACATCTGATCATGGCTCTGTTCAAGGACGGCGCGTTCATCGAGGATGCCTGGCGCATGCTTGGCGCCGAAGAGCCGCTGCCGGCCGACGGTGCCGTCGTCGTGCCGCTCGCCCGCTGGCGGGCCGAGCGGGGGGCGCTCGCCGGACGCGGGGCGCCGACAGGAGTGCTCGTCTTGCCCGGCGAAGCGGTCGAGGACATCGCGCCTGAGCTTGCCGGCCTCGCCCTGATTGCTCTCGCATTTCCGAAATACACGGACGGGCGCGCCTATTCGACCGCGCACCGGCTGCGCACGCGCTGTTCCTATCGGGGCGAATTGCGGGCGGTCGGGGACGTGCTGCTTGATCAGCTCCAGCTGATGCGCCGCTGCGGCTTCGATTCGTTCGAGATTTCGAACCCGGCGACAATGGCAGCCTTGCAGCGGGGCCACCTTGCCGGCGTCAGCCGGTTCTATCAGCCAAGCCTCGATGCGAGCGAGGCGCCGGCCGGCACGCGGCCATGGCTGCGCACCGGTTCGCGAACCTGACGAGGTGCCGATGAGCATGCATCTCTTCGTCACCGATCATTCCGGCACCGAGCATCGGCTTGAGGCGCTCGAGGGCTGGCGCGTCATGGAAATCATCCGCGACTGGGGCATCGGCCTGAGAGCCGAGTGTGGCGGCGCCTGCGCCTGCGCGACCTGCCACGTCTACGTCGACGAGGATTGGGTCGACGCTCTCCATCCGCCGAGCGACGAAGAGATCGACAAGCTCGATGAAGCGCCGGCGACGGCCAGGAACTCGCGCCTTGCCTGCCAGATCCTCATGCGCCCCGAGTTCGACGGCCTGAAGCTCAAGGTGGCGCCAGGCAGCGAGCCCGACTGAGGCGGCACCGCCCTCATCCGTCGTCGCTCGCGCCGACACCTTCTCTCGCTCGCGGGAGAAGGACGGGTACGACGATCCTTCCTCTGCAGATTGACGCCGCCCATGGCATGGGCTTTGCTTCCACTTGTGACGAGGAGCGTCAGGCGAGGCTGAGCCTCGGGGAATGGGCCGTGGACGGCAAGCCGAGCTTTTTCGACGAGATGACGCGCGATGGCGGGCTCGCGCGTCCCCCCTATCAACGCCTTGCGCGCTGGCTCGAAACGGCTCCCACGGAGCTCCTCGCCTCTCGCCGCTCGCAGGCGGAGCTCTTGTTCCGGCGCATCGGGATCACCTTTGCGGTCTATGGCGACAAGGAGGCGACGGAGCGGCTCATCCCGTTCGACATCGTGCCGCGCATCATCAGCCGTTCGGAATGGACGAAGCTCGAGGCGGGCCTCGTCCAGCGGGTCAAGGCCATAAACCTGTTCCTGGCCGACATCTACGGCGCCCGCGACATCCTGCGCGCCGGCATCCTTCCCGCCGATCTCGTGCTGCGCAACCCGCAGTTCCGCCCGGAAATGGTCGGGCGCAGGATCCCGCATGGCGTCTATGTCCACATCGCCGGCATCGACATCGTGCGCATCGGCGAGAGCGATTTTTACGTGCTTGAAGACAATGCCCGCACGCCGTCTGGCGTCTCCTACATGCTGGAGAACCGCGAGGTAATGATGCGGCTCTTTTCGGAGCTCTTTGCGCTGCACCGCGTGGCGCCCGTCGAGAACTACGCCGACATCCTGCTTGCGACCCTGCGTTCGGTTGCCCCGCGGACCTCGAACGCCGATCCGGTGGCCGTGCTGTTGACGCCCGGCATCTACAACTCCGCCTATTACGAGCACTCGTTTCTCGCGGACAAGCTCGGCATCGAGCTGGTCGAGGGTCGTGACCTTTTCGTGCGCGACGACATCGTCTTCATGCGCACCACGGAAGGGCCGAAGCGCGTCGACGTGATCTACCGCCGCATCGACGACGATTTTCTCGATCCCCTGGCGTTCCGGCCCGATTCTGCGCTCGGGGTTCCAGGCCTCCTGAGCGCCTATCAGGAAGGAAACGTCACGCTCGCCAATGCCGTCGGTACGGGCGTTGCCGACGACAAGGCGATCTACACCTACATGCCCGAGATCATCCGCTTCTATCTCGGCGAGGAAGCAATCCTCGGCAATGTACCCACCTATCGCTGTCGCGAGCCGGACACCTTGAAATATGTCCTCGCACATCTGGGCGAGCTCGTCGTCAAGGAAGTCAACGGCTCGGGCGGCTATGGGATGCTCGTCGGCCCGCATGCGACGCGCGGTCAGATCGAAGCCTTCGAAAGAAAGCTCAATAACGATCCCGCCAATTTCATTGCCCAGCCGACGCTCGCGCTTTCGACCTGCCCGACCTCGCTTGAGTCCGGCATCGCCCCGCGCCATGTCGACCTGCGGCCGTTCGTGCTCACCGGCTCGCAGGGCGTCACCGTCGTGCCTGGCGGGCTGACGCGGGTGGCAATGACAGAGGGCTCACTCGTGGTCAATTCCAGTCAGGGCGGCGGCACCAAGGACACCTGGGTCATCGACGACCTCCCGGCGGGCTCGGCATGAGCGCATCGCAGAGCCAGACGCAGGCTCAGCGCCAGGGCCCGGGGCCGGCGCCCGACATTCCGGAGCGGCACGCGCCGCCGCGACACGCCCTCCTCTCGCGCACCGCCGACAACCTTTTCTGGCTCGCCCGCCTCATCGAGCGCGCCGATTTTCTCGCCCGCATCATCGAGGCGACGCAGCGCCTTGCCGCCCTGCCGCAAGCCTACGGCGGGACCGGCACGGAATGGGAGAGCGCGCTCGTCTCTTCCGGGGCGGCCGAGGCGTTTCATGCCGAACAGGCGACCGCGGACGAAGCCAGCGTCATCGAGTTCCTTGCCTTTTCCCCCAAAAACCCGTCGTCGATCCGCAGCTGCATCGAGCTTGCCCGCACCAATGCGCGCTCGGTGCGCACGGCACTGACCGTCGAAATGTGGGACGCCGTCAACGGCGCATGGCTCGAGCTCAAGCGCTTCGAGGCCGCGCTCGGCCTCAGCCAGCCCAGCAGGAGCGACCGGCTGGCGCGGTTTCTCGATTTCGTCAAGGAAACCTCGCTGCGGTTCGACGGCTCTGTCTACCGCACCATGCTGCGCAACGACGCCTATTGGTTCTCCCGCCTTGGCCTCTACATCGAGCGGGCCGACAACACGGCGCGCATTCTCGATGTCAAATACCACGTGCTCCTGCCGGAGACGGAGACGATCGGGGGATCGCTCGACTATTTCCAGTGGGCGGCGATCCTGCGCGCCGTCTCGGCCCTGACCGCCTATCACTGGGTCTACCGCGAGAACATCAGGCCGTGGCTGATTGCCGACCTCTTGATTCTGAGGCCCGAAATGCCGCTGTCGCTGCGCGCCTCCTACAACAGCGTCGTCGAGATCCTCGATGCGATCGCCAAGGCCTACGGCCGGCAGGGCCAGGCCCAGCGGCAGGCGCGCACGGCGCTCGCCCGGCTCGCAAATACGACCATCGACCAGGTCTTCCAGACCGGGCTGCACGAGTTCATCACCGCTTTCATTGGCGACAATACCCGTCTCGGTCTCGCCATCTCCGAGCAATATCTCGTCTGAACGGTCGGCGCATGCGCATCGGCATTCATCACGAGATCCGCTTCGGGTTCGACGCGCCGGTCAAGTCGCTCGTCCAGTCGCTTCGTCTCACGCCGCGCAACCATGAAGGTCAGCACATCGCCTCATGGCGCATGGACGTCGATGCCGATTGTCGGCTGAAGGCGTCGGAGGATGCCTTCGGCAATCTCACCCATGTTCTCAACTGCGACGGGCCTATCGATTCGCTGACGGTGCTGGTGGCAGGCGAGGTTGAGACCTTCGATACCGCGGGCGTGCTCCGCGGGACGGTCGAACGCTTCCCGCCCGAACTATTCCTGCGCGAGACCCCGGTGACCGCGGCCGATGCGGCGGTCCGTGCCTTTGCCGACGACGCGGCGGCCGCTCTCCTGGACCCGCTCGACCAAATGCACGCCCTGCTCGCGCGGCTGCACCATCGCGTCGCCCTTGCGAGTAGCCCGCCCGAAGATCCGATGCCTGGGCAGGACGTATTGTGGGGCCCGCACGGAACCGCCGTCGGCCTCGCTCATCTTTTCATTGCTGCCGCCCGCCACCTCGCCGTCCCGGCCCGCTTCGTTGCAGGCTATGTTCCGACCGCGGAGGGCGAATCCGGTGAGCCGGACGCGCCTGGGCAGACGCTCGTCCTGCCTGCACATGCCTGGGCGGAAGTCTATATCGGCCGCCTTGGATGGGTCGGCTTCGATCCGGCCACGGGGCTCTGCCCGCAGGAGACTTATGTGCGCATCGCCGCCGGGCTCGACCATCTTGGCGCGGCGCCGATCCGGATCGCTCAGCACGGAGCGGCGGCGGACACAGTCGAGACCCGGATTCGGGTCACATCATCCGAGCCGCAAGTGCAACTTTGATGGTGGAGCAGTCCCGGGTTGATAAGCAGGCGCAGTAAAGGCCATTTGCGCAAACAGCGCTTATCTCGACCGGAGCACAATTGCTTCATGTTGTCGTGCGAGCCTGTGTTGTTGCGCATCAGCGGCGACTGGGCGTCCCTGCGCCGCTCGCCGAACCGAGGCATTGGCTGGCGATGACCTATTGTTGCGGCATTCTCGTCAAGGAAGGCCTGGTGATGATCGCGGACACGCGCACCAACGCCGGCCTCGATAACATCTCGACGTTTCGCAAGCTCAACATCTTCGAGAGCAGGGGCCAATACGTGATGATGCTGGCGAGCGCCGGCAATCTGTCCTTCACACAGAACGTCGTAAGCCTCGTCACCGAAGGCATCGAGAATCCCGAAAACCAGGAGACGGAGCGTCTCGTTACCATGCCCTCGATGTTCGAGGCCGCGCATCTCGTCGGGCGCGCCATCCGCAAGGTGCGCGAGATCGACGGCGGCGCCTTTCAGGAAGCGAACATTTCCTTTCTTCTGGGCGGCCAGATCGCTGGCCGCAGGCTGCGGCTCTTCATGATCTACTCGGCCGGCAACTTCATCGAATGCACGCCGGATGCGCCGTTCCTGCAGATCGGCGAGCACAAATATGGCAAGCCCATCCTCGACCGGGCGGTCAAGTACGATACCGAGCTTTACGATGCCCTGAAGATCGGCCTGATCTCGATGGACTCGACGATGCGCTCCAATCTCGGGGTCGGCCTGCCCATCGACATCGGCGTGCTGCGCCGCGACGCCCAGGCCTTGGAGGTCAACACCCGCATCGACATCGGCGACATCTATTTCCATGACCTGCGCGACCGCTGGTCCACGGCTTTGAAACAGGCGCACCTCGCCATCCCACGCCCGCCCTACGGTCCGAAGGTGTGATGGCGGTCAGCCACCGAGACGCTCCGGAGGAGAGTCGCTACGCATTCAGGTCGCACGTCGCGACCTGCCCATCTGGCCATCTCGTGTAGCCGCTGTGACGGGCCGAATGGATCGTTTGCGTCTATTTTATTTTTCTTTCGACAAAATTGTTGATGCTCCCGAGACAACCTCCAAACTCGGATCTCGAATTGCGGGGACAAATAAACAGCGAGAGCGTCCTTTACCTCATTCTTAGCGAAGGCTCGGTAGATGCAAATCGCCAGAAGATCGAAATCGAGTGGAGGGGTCGTTGTGCCTTATCTCGTAACAGAACACCTTCCTGCCCGTCCTTGCGATCTATGGAAGCTGTCCTCCAATCCCGACGTTTTCTCGGCGAGAGCCACCAGGGTGTGACAACACACAGAATGCTTGTGCCATTCATGTGATGTTCATGTCAGGCAGTTCGCCGTGTGGAGTATGTGTCTCATGCGTATCCTTCGTCATTCGGCGCTGATTGCGCCTGTCTTCGCCCTTTCGCTTCTCGGATCGGCAACGAGCCCGGTACTTGCCGGATGGAAAACGCCGAACTGGGACAATGTCCCGGTGCCGAACTGGGATAAGATGTCGAAGGTCGGTCCGGTCCAGACGCCAGGTTCGGTCGACAAGCCGGGCGACGTCGAAAAGCCCGCCGATACTGCACCGATACCGGCGCCGATCGAGCAACCCAAGGCGCCGACTGCCCCGAATGGCACGACGGCCGTCAATACCGAAGAGCTGAAGTGCGTGCGCCGCATTTCCGTCGTCGCCGACGCCTTGTTCGATTTCGACAAGTTCGCGCTACGCCCCGATGCCGAGGAGACGCTGCAGGCGGCAGGCCCGCAGATCGCCGCCGCGGGCACCGGCCCCGTTGTCGTCAACGGCTATACCGACGCCATCGGCACCGATGCCTACAACGATAAGCTCTCCGAAGCCCGGGCACGCGCGGTTCGCGATTGGCTCGTCGACCACGCCTTCATCCCGCTCGACAGCGAGATCAAAGGGTTCGGCAAGCGCAATCCGGTCGCGCCGAACACGCTTGCCGACGGCAAGGACAATCCGGAAGGCCGCCAGAAGAACCGGCGCGTCGAGATCGAAGTCAATACCTGCGGCTGACAGGGACGCGCGAGAGAACGGACGCCCTGGCCATCTGGGCGTCTGCCTGCACGACGAGGGGTACTGGCGCGCGCTATGCTTCTTCGAGCGCGCGGATCGCACCCCGCAACTCCGCCAGCCCCTTCAGGCGACCGATCGCCGAATAGCCCGGATTGGTGCGCTTGCCGAGATCATCAATCATCTGATGCCCGTGGTCAGGCCGGAACGGAATTTTGGCGTCCGGTTTCCGGCCATGATCCTCGGCAAGCAGAGCCTTGAGGACCGAGATCATGTCGAAATCGCCGTCGAGATGATCGGCCTCATAGAAGGAGTTCCCATCCTCTTCGGTCCGCGTGGCGCGCAGGTGGGCGAAGTGGATGCGCGAGGCGAAGGCGTTGGCGATGGCGACCAGATTGTTCAGCGGCGAGGCGCCCAGGCTTCCGGTGCAAAAGCATATGCCGTTGGCGGGCGACGGCACCGACTTGAACAGCGCCTCGTAGTCGGCTTGCGTCGAGGCGATGCGCGGCAGGCCGAGGAGGGAGCGCGGAGGATCGTCGGGGTGGAGCGTGAGCCTCACGCCGCGCGCTTCCGCAGCCGGGGTCACTGCTTCGAGAAACTCGACCGCGTGCTGGCGCAACGTGTCCGCGTCGATGGCATGATAGGAGGCGATCCGTTCGCGAAAGGCACCGAGATCGAGTGCGTCGGTCGTGGTGCCGGGGAGGCCCGCACAGATCGTGCGCGTCAGCGTGTCGATTGCCGCGTCGTCCATCGCTTCGAAAACGGATCGCGCGCGCGCCTGCACCGCCTCATCGTAGCTCGCCGTGGCACCCTGCCGCTGCAGGATGAAGATGTCGAAGGCGGCAAACCGGTCGAAGCCGAAACGCAGCGCCGTCGCGCCCGTCGGCATGGGCCAGTCGAGGTCGGTGCGCGTCCAGTCGACGACCGGCATGATGTTGTAGCAAACGGTGCGGATGCCGGCCGAAGCGACCGCCTCGAGGCTCGCGATCCAGGCCTCGATGGCGTCCTTGGCCCCCTTGCCGAGGCGCTTGATCTCGTCGGCGAGCGGTATGCTCTCGACGACGCTCCACACGAGCGGCGTCCGCCCGGGCGGCGTGTCTTCGATGATGCGCTTGCGCGTCTCGACCCCCTCGCGTGTCCAGGCCACCCCCGGCGCAACGTCGTGCAGAGCCGATACGATATCGGTCGCGCCCGCCTGCCTGATGTGGTCGAGGGTGACCGGGTCATCCGGCCCGAACCAGCGCCAAGCCTGCCGCATCTCTCCCTCCTTGCGTCTTCGGGTCTTATCCTGGCTATCCCGGGGGCCGAACGATTCCCCGCAAGGTCTCGCGCGTGCCGCGGCGAATGAGGCTGCCGAGCGCGCTCTCGACAGCCGCCGCGAAGCGCCGGTCTCGCGGCAAGTCCTCGCCGAAGATCGCGGCGACGTCGAGCAACGCGGGCGTGAGCCGCCGCGCGTCGAGCCCCGCCGCGTCGGCGCGCCGGCGCAGATCGTCGCGGAGCGGATCGCTTACGTCGATTGGCCCGCCATGCTCGTCAATTCCCGTCACATAGCGCATCCACGCTGCAATGCTGAGGGCGGGCCTGGCGATCGGAGCACCCTCCGCGAGGCGGTCGCGGATGGTGCCAAGAAGCCTCTGCGGCAGCTTCTGCGAGCCATCCATGGCGATCTGCCTGGTGCGATGCTTCAGCGCCGGATTGCGGAACCGCGCGAGGAGGGCCTCGATATAGGTTTGGACGTCGGCGCCCGCCGGCACGCGCAGTGTCGGCAGCGCATCCTCGGTCATGAGGGCGGTGACGAACGCTGAGAGATCCGGATCGGACATCGCCTCGGCTACGGTAGCATAGCCGGCGAGATAGCCGAGATAGGCGAGCGAGGAGTGGGCGCCGTTCAGGAGGCGGAGCTTCATCGCCTCGTAGGGGGCGACGTCGGCCACGAATTCGGCGCCGTAGATCGACCAATCAGGCCTGCCTTGGCAGAACCGGTCTTCGATGACCCATTGCGTGAACGGTTCGGTTGCAACCGGCCATGCGTCGAGGGCGCCGAGCGCCGCGGCGGTGCGCTCACGATCCTCGGGCGTCGTCGCCGGCACGATGCGATCGACCATCGTGCAGGGGCACGCGACCGCATCGGCTACGAAGCGACCCAGATCAGCATCGCGTAGGGCGGCGAAGCGGGCAAGGACGCGTTGAACCGTGTGGCCATTCGAGGGCAGGTTGTCGCATGTCAGGACGGTGAACGGAGACAGGCGAGCCGCCCGCCGACGCGCAAGCGCTTCCGCGAGAAAGCCGATCGCCGTGCGCGGGCGCGCGGGGTTTGCAAGATCATGCAGGATGTCAGGATGGTCCTCGCGCAGCGCGCCCGTCGCCGGGTCGTGGCAGTAGCCTTTTTCGGTGACCGTGAGCGAAACGATCTTGACGCTCGCCCGCGCCATCGTTTCGAGGAGCCGGCCGGGATCCTCAGGCGCGACCATGACGTCACGTAAGGCGCCGATCACCTGCAGCCGTTCGCCGGCAGGATCGCGCTCGGCGAGCGTGTAGAGAAATTCCTGAGGTCGGAGCGCATCACGGATATCGGCTGAGCGCAGGCTTGCGCCAAGGATGCCCCAGCGCCGATCGCCGGCTGCCAGGGCAGCCTCCGTATAGACCGCCTGATGGGCGCGATGGAACGCGCCGACGCCAAGATGGACGACGCCGACGTCGAGCTTGCCGCGATCGTAGGTCGGCCGCGCCACCTCTTCGGGCAGTGCTGCCAGGCAGGCGGCGGACAGCCGGTTTGTCACAATCGGTAGGCCTTCTTGGCCAGCCGATAGGCAAGGTCATGGGCAATGTCGCGCGCCTCATCCTCGTCGAGCCGGTGGGTGACGACCAGATCGGCGAGATAGGCGCAGTCGACCCGGCGGGCGACGTCGTGACGCGCGGGGATCGAGGGGAAGGCGCGGGTATCGTCGTTGAGGCCGACGGTGTTGGCGAAGCCCGCCGTCTCGGTCGTCAATTCGCGGAAGCGGCGCATCCCGTCCGGGGAGTCGAAGAACCACCATGCAGGCCCAAGGCGCAGGCATGGATAGTGACCGGCAAGCGGTGCAAGCTCGCGCCCGTAGCTTGTCTCGTCGAGGGTGAAGAGAATGAAGGTCAGCGCAGTCTCATTGCCGAAGCGGTCAAGGAGCGGCTTCAGGCCTCCGACATAGTCGGTTCGTGTGGGGATATCGGCGCCCATGTCGCGGCCGAAGCGCGCGAGAACCTGCGGGTTGTGGTTGCGCCACGAGCCTGGGTGAAGCTGCATGACGAGACCATCGTCGAGACTCATGGCCGCCATCTCGGTCAGCATCTGGCCGCGGAAGAGGTCGGCCTCCTGCGCCGTGCATTTCCCCTCGATGGCCTTGCCGAACAGCGCCTCGACCTCGCTGCGCGGCAGGTCGGCCGTGCGCGCACTCGGATGCCCGTGATCGGTGGCGGTTGCTCCATGCGCCTTGAAGAAGGCGCGCCGCTTGCGGTGGGCTTCGAGATAGCCGCTCCAGGTCAGCGTGTCGCAATTCGTGATCTCGGCAAAGCGCATGAGGTTGGAACGAAAGCCATCGAAATGCGGGTCGACGACAGCGTCCGGCCGATACGTCGTGATGACTCGGCCGTCCCAGCCCGCGCGCCGGATCGCGTCATGTGAGGCGAGCGGATCAAGCGGGCTTTCCGTCGTCGCGAGGACCTCGATGCCAAAGCGGTGAAAGAGCGCGCGGGGCCGATACGCCGGTTCGGCCAGCCGCTCGGCAATGCGGTCGTAGTAGCGATCCGCCGTCTTCTCCGACAGCCGCTCGTTGAGACCAAAGAGCGTGGAAAAGGCGTGATCGAGCCACAGCCGCGTCGGCGTGCCCCGAAAGAGATGGTAGTTCGCCGCAAAGAGCCGCCAGATTTTGCGCTTGTCGCCCTCGCCCGGCTCGCCGCTCCTGGCCGATATGCCGATTTCCTCCAGGCGCACGCCCTCGCTGTAGAGCATTCGAAAAATATAGTGGTCCGGAACGACGAAAAGGCTCGCGGGATCGGGAAAAGGTTCGTTCTCCGCAAACCAGCGCGGATCGGTGTGGCCGTGCGGCGATACGATCGGCAGATCCTTGATATCGGCGTAGAGTCGCCTCGCCACGGCGCGAGCGCCCGGGTCCGGCGGAAACAGAAGATCCGGATGAACGAGGCTCATCGCGCGGCTCCGGCCGATCAGGGGAGGATTTCTTATGAGCAAGGTCAGCAAGGTCGATCGACAGACGGTGGATCTTTCCGCCTACCCCGATCTCGTCGTGATCTATCTCGGAATGCGGGTCAATGCCTGGCGCGGGCTGAAGACGCTCCTGGGGTTTGGGCCGCAGATCGCCCGATCTGTCGCGGAGCGACCGGACGGATTGCTGCTGCACGAGAGCTTTATCGTGTCGCTCAATCCGCTGCATCTCGGCATGCGCGAGTACTGGCGGGATTTCGATGCGCTCGAAGCCTGGAGCCGATCGCCGCCGCATCGCGAGTGGTGGTCGAAGTTTCTGCGCGATTCCGGCGGCACCGGCTTTTGGCATGAGGCCTATTTCATGCGTGGCGGCATGGAGGCAGTTTACGACGATGTGAAAAAGCCGCTCGGTTTCGCGCAGTTTGCCCCGATGCGACCGGCGCGCGGGCCGATGTTCTCGGCGCGACAGCGCGCCGGCCGTCAGGGCGCCTCGCCTCCGGCAGTCATTGCCGAAAGCGATCTGTAGGCCGGGATGCAGCCGCCGGCGGCCGATTGGGCTTGTTCTACACGTGGTCCGCCGGAGCGAGGGCGCATTCGGTTGTTTCGTCGGTCTCCACCTGAAGCGTTACGTGGCCGATCGAGAAATGCTGTCTCAACTCGCTTGCAGCCTGCATGAGAAAATCATCACCCGGATGGCCTGCCGGCATGACAAGATGCGCGGTGAGTGCCGTTTCCGTGGTGCTCATTGGCCAGATATGCAGGTCGTGAAGTCGCGTCACTCCCGGCTTTCCTGTGAGGAAATGCTCGACGGCCTGTGGTTCGATTCCGGCCGGCACGGCGTTCAAGGCCATCGCCAGACCGTCACGCAGCAGGCTCCAGGTTCCCCATATGATGATTGCGTTGACGAGGAGGCTCGTCAGCGGATCAAGCCACTGCCACCCTGTGATGAAAATGAGAAAACCCGCCGTCATGACGCCGGCCGACACTGCCGCATCGGCGAGCATATGCGTGAAGGCGCCCCGGATGTTGAGGTCGCCCTTGCGTCCTGAGGCGAACATCGCGGCGCATACGCCGTTCAGCACGATGCCGGCGGCGGCAACGACCATGATCGTTTTGCCCGCCACCGGCTCGGGCGCAAAGAAGCGCTGAATGGCTTCCCAGCTCAGCCCCCCGGTGACGACCAGAAGAAGGACGGCATTGAACAGCGCGGCAAGTACGGAGGCGCCGCGCAGGCCGTACGTAAAGCGGGCGGTCGGTGCGCGGGTGGCAAGACGGCTCGCACCCCAAGCGACAACGAGGCTCAATAGGTCGCTGAGATTGTGTCCGGCATCGGCGAGCAAGGCGACGGAGTGCCCGAGGATCCCGAAGGTGACTTCGAGCACCACAAAGCCTGCGTTGAGAATGACACCGATGGCGAACGCCATGCCGAAGTTCGTCGGGGCATGCGAGTGACCGCCATGCGAGTGCCCGCGGTGCTCGATGCTGTGATCATGGACGTGATCATCGTGCGGCATCGGAATCCTGCGACCCTTTCCCGCGCGCCGCGGTTCGCCCGCGCCCTGAAGGTCCGGCCTTGAGGAGCACGGCATCGGCGCGACCGCCCGCGATCAGCTCGCTGAGGCGGTGGGTCAGTGTCACAAGCGCGTCGGGGATTTCGACGTCAAGCCGATCGGTCAGCCGCTCGCCGTGCATCGATACGCTGATCGCCGCGATAGGGCGACGACCGGCGTCGAAGATCGGCGCGGCAAAGCAGATGCAGCCGGCCTCGTTCTCGCCGAAGTCGGTGGCATAGCCGCGCTGCCTCACCGCGCGGAGCTCGGCTTCGAGCCGCCGACGCTCCGTGATGGTCCGATCGGTGACCCGCTGCAGCTGTCGGTTCAGATGGGCTGCAGCGTCTCCGGCGGCCATGAATGCGAGCATCGCCTTGCCGAGCGCGGTGCAATGGAAGTGATCGGCATCGCCTACCTCGGCGCGAAGCTCGGACGAAGACGCCCCGTCGACGACCAGAAGATAGTGGATCCGTCGCCCCTTGGGCGTACCGAGATTCACTGTCTCGCCGAAACGCCGGTGCAACGCAATCAGCTCCGGCTCAATCAGCGCGCGAAGCGCTCGTTCCCGCGCGTCGTCGCCGGTGAAGGCGAGGACCGCAGGACCGAGTTCATAACCTGCCGAGGCTGCTCGTCGGACATAACCGAGCGAACCCAGAGTGCGGACGTGGCGAAATGCCGTCGCCTTGCTGACCCCACACTGGACGGCAAGTTTCTGCAGGCTGCAAGCCTCTCCGGCCCGCGCGATTGCCTCAAGGATGCTGAAGGCTCCAAGCACCGGCTTGATCAGATATTGGTCGGCTGCCTCAACCATAACAGAAGGCGGACAGAGTTTCGTCATGCGCTTGCTTCTGGCAAACTAGCACTCGGGGAACGTTTCGCAACGCGAAACGCTCCCGAGTTGACGCAGGCGGAACCGAGGCGCTTGCTGGCCCCTGTTTGGAGAACTCGTCATGGGCCATCCGTTGTCGCGCGATCTCAGGCCCCTAAAGCAGGTCCTCTACTGCGCAGTGCTGTCGGATGTGCTCGACAGGCTCGGGTTGCGCCTGCGCGCCATGCGCCCATTCATCAGGCCCTCGACGAGCAGTCCGTCCTGTTTGGGCGGGCGCGAACCGGTCTCTTCATGCCCGGCTATGGCGTCCTCGAAGGCGAGAACCCCTACGACGTCGAAATCGCGCTGATCGATGATCTGAAGCCCGGCGACGTGGCCGTGTTCGCATGCGGGGGGCCGACCGAACGGATTGCGCCCTGGGGAGAGCTCCTCACCACGGCGGCCCAGCAGCACGGGGCCGAAGGTTGCGTGACGGACGGGCTCGTGCGGGACATCCGCGCGATCCGCCGCATTGGCTTCCCGGTATTCCATGGCGGCATCGGCCCGCTCGACTCGCGCGGACGCGGCAAGATGATGGCCCGTGACCTTCCGGTCGAATGCGGCGGCGTGGAGGTGCAGCCGGGGGACTATGTCTTTGGCGACGCCGACGGCATCGTGGTGATCCCCGAGGCGGCTGCCGAGGAGGTGATCGTCGCCGCTCTCGAGAAGATCAACGGCGAGAACGTCACCCGCGAGGAAATCGGGCAGGGAACACCCTTGGCAGAAGTCTATCGTCGCCATGGCGTTCTCTGAGATCCTGCCGAAGATTGCGAGGAACTCCGCCGGTCAACCCCCGTTGCGCATCGGCTGGCTCGCGCCTTATGCGGAGCTTCCCGGCGAATATGCCGACGTGCTCGCCGGCATCGGCGTGCCCAACGTCGCCTGGCAGGTCGTGACCGAATCGGAAGACACGCACGATGTTGAAGGCCTGCGCGCACTGGCAGCCATCGACCGGCTGACGGACGGGGCAGCGAGGCTCAGGCGATGGCATGCCGATGTCGCGATATGGGCGTGCACGAGCGGTTCCTTCATCGCCGGCCGTGAGTTCGCCGAGGCCCAGTCCGAAGCGATTGCCAAGGCTGCCGGCTGCCTTGCGAGCAGCACATCGCTGGCGTTCATCGCGGCGCTGCGTCACCTCGGCATCGACCGCGTCTCGATGGTCGCGTCCTACCCGGAGCCGGCGACCCGGCGCTTTGTCGAATTCCTGGCCGAATTCCGGATTAAAGCCCTGTCGGTTGCAAGCTTCGGCGCGGCCGGAGCGCGCGCTGCGGAGCGGCTCGACGCTCGCGCCGTCGCAGCCAAGCTGAGGCAGCTGGGTCAGGAGACGGGCGACGCCATCCTGCTCCCCGATACGGCAGTTTGGGGCATCAGCCTGCAAGCGGAATTGGCCGGCAGGTTTCCGGCAATGATGCTCAGCGCCAACCAGGTCACGATCTGGGAGGCCTTCCGTCTTCTCGGCAAGCCGGTCGATCTCGGCGACATCGTCAGCACGCTTCGTTTCGTGTCGCGAGATTGGGCCTGATTGATGCCGGCGGTTGGCGATGGTCTATTTTGAGCGGCATGGCACGCGGCCGGCCTGACCTTGTTCCTGAATTCGTGGCCGCGGGGATGGAGCGCCAAGGGTTTGCAGGCCGCTCCGGACCTCGGGCAACGCCGGGCTCAACTCCAATGCTTCCATGGAGGTCTTCATGCTTGGGATGAACGCGGGTGGGATCGGGCGGCGAGGATTCCTGAGAGCGACCTCGGCGACTGCGGCTCTCTTCCTGCTCGGCCGGCGGGCGTCCGCCGAGGAGGGCGGCGACACGGTCGCCAAGATCAAGGCGGCGGGGAAGCTCCGTGCGGGGGTCGCGGCGAGTGCGCCCTATGCATTCAAGGACCTCAAAACGGGCGAACTCATCGGCACGGTGATCGAGGTCGGCAAGGCCGCCGCAAAGAAGATCGGTGTTCCTTTGGCCGTGAGCGAGGTCGGCTGGGATACGATCATCGCCGGCCTGCAGGCCGACCAGTACGATGTCGCCCTCGCCGCCCTGTTCGAGACGCCGGCAAGGCAGAAAGTGGTCGATTTCGTCACCATCGGGCAGGAGGGGATCGCCTTTCTTGTCAGGGCCGACAATTCCAAGATCAACTCGGTCGATGACTTGAAGGCGTCGGGCGTCACCATCGCAACCGTAACCGGCAGCGGGTCCGAGCAGATGGTGAAGCAGAACTTCGCCTCGGCGACGATCAAAAGCCTGATCTCGCCGACCGGCGGAAGCGGAGCGCCGCCTGAGGAGGTCATTTCTGGCCGGGTCGATGCGGCGCAGTTCGATGCCACGCTGACGCTGGCCTATCTGAAGCGCTTTCCCGGCCTGAAGGCCGTGCCGGCGGATGCCTTCACCAATCCGCTGTTCCCGACCGCGGTGGGGATCGCCGTCCACAAAGGCGATGCGCAATTCG
>JAFAME010000398.1 GCA_019233695.1 Methylobacteriaceae bacterium | reverse complement strand
CCGGCGCCTGCTACCTTGTCTGGCTCGGCTGGAAGCTGATCCGCTCCACCGGGGCGCTTGGCGGGCGTACAAAGCTGCCGGTGCCGCCCGGCGGATTCTTCCTGCAGGGTTTTCTGGTCGCTCTCAGCAATCCGAAAACGCTTCTGTTCTTCGGCGCCTTCTTTCCGCAATTCATCGATCCGCACGGCGACTATGTTGGGCAGGTGATCCTGCTCGGGGCCACGGCGATGGCGTTCGCAGCGGTCTCGGACAGCACTTATGCGATCATGTCGGGCCGTGCCGGGGCGTTCCTGTCCGCCCGGCGCGCCCGCATCGCCTCAACCGTGGGAGGCGCGTGCCTCATCGGTGGCGGCATATGGCTCGCCGCCTCCCGCGCGCGCTGAGGCCCGAGCGTCGGCGCGCGCCAGGAGCGGATAGGCGGCCTCGATGACATAGGGGCCGCCGCCGGTCGAATCGCGCGACGAGAACAAAACAAACCGATGAACCGCGAAGCTCCGCGGCAGAAAGCCCCGTGCCCCGAGGTAATCTGCAACCGCATGGGTCGAGGCATCGCGCAGCCGGGCGAGCGTGACGTGCGGGGTGAACTTGCGCGGCTCGGGCGCGATCCCGATGCGCCGCAGAAGCCGCTCGTGATCGGCCTGCAATTGCACCAGCGGTGCTGAGGGTCGGGCCTTTGCCACGATGGCGCGTGGCCGATCGCCGCCGAAGAAGGACAGACCGTCGATTGTCACCGTGAGCGGTTCGCGGCGCACGTGGCCAAGCGTGCTGGCCACGTCGCTTGCGGTGGCATGGTCGATGTCGCCGATGAAGCGCAACGTGATGTGATAGTTCTCGCTGTCGATCCAGCGCGCTCCCGACAGGCCGCCACGCAGCATCGAGAGCTCCAGGGCAAGGTCGGAGGGGATTTCGAGGCCCGTGAAGAGTCTGGGCATGATCCGCCTCCTTGAATGTTGCACTCGAACGCCGGCGCGACTTGTCGAATCACGCGATGCGTTGAAGGCTAAACGAATCCCCGTCATATGAAGAACGTGCGACAGACAGCCGCAGTTCGCTCCTTCTGCGAAGCTAATCCGCCAGAAGCTGTCCGAATCGTCCCTCAATCTCAGGTTGAGATTTGGATGATCCGCCACTGCGGTCCGCAAAAAATTTTGTCCGGACGTGTCGAGCGCAAGCGGGTCCCGTTCGTCGTGGCGATAGGGCGTGGGCTCGACTTCGGCAAGCAACCGCGCCCGGCTCGAATCTGAGGAGAGACGACGATGCGATTCATGATGCTAATGATCCCGAAGCTCTATCAGAACGCGGCGGCGGATGTGCGCCCCGACCCCGAACTGGTCGGCGCGATGACGAGGTATAACGACACGCTCAGGAAAGCTGGCGTGCTGCTCTCGCTCGACGGCCTGCACCCGCCAGTCACGGGGGCACGCGTCTCCTTCTCGGGAGGCAAGCCGAGAGTCACCGATGGGCCCTTCACCGAAGCCAAGGAGCTCCTTGGCGGCTACTGGATGATCCAGGTGAAATCGAAGGAGGAGGCCGTCGAATGGGCCACCCGCTGCCCAGCCCAGGATGGCGACGTCATCGAGATTCGCCAAGTTTTTGAGATGTCGGACTTCTCGCCCGAGGCGCAGAAGGCAGCAGGGCTCTAGTTCGCACCTGTTAATCCGCCCGAGCCTTGCCTCGGCGGAGCGAAGTTGCTCTGATCGGCAGCCATGACGGCTGCCGATGCACACCGTGCCATCGATGCGGTCTGGCGAATCGAGCAGGCGAGGCTCATCGCCGGGCTCGCGCGGATCGTACGCGACGTCGGCCTCGCAGAGGAGCTCGCGCACGATGCGTTTGTGATCGCCCTCGAGCGATGGCCGCAGACGGGCATCCCGCAAAACCCAGCCGCCTGGCTCATGGCGACCGCGAAGAATCGCGCCATCGACTTTCTGCGCCGGCGCAAGCTGCTTGAGCGCAAGCATGACGAGCTTGGCCAGGAAACCCCGATCCAACAGGAGGTCGCCACGCCCGATCTCGATGCCCTCCTCGACGAGGATATCGGCGATGACCTCCTGCGGCTCGTCTTCATCTCATGTCACCCGATTCTTTCGACCGAGGCGCGTGCTGCCCTCACCCTGCGGCTGCTTGGCGGTCTGACGACCGAGGAGATCGCGCGGGCGTTCCTCGTGCCGGAGCCGACGATTGCCCAGCGCATCGTGCGGGCCAAGCGCGCGCTTGCCGAGGCCGGCGTGCCGTTCGAGGTGCCACGCCGGGCGGAACTCGCGTCTCGGCTGGCCTCGGTCCTCGAAGTTCTCTACCTCATCTTCAACGAGGGCTATTCGGCGACTGCCGGCCAGGATTGGATGCGGCCCGGCCTCTGCGAGGAGGCGCTGCGACTCGGGCGCATCCTGGCCGAACTCGCTCCCCAGGAGCCGGAAGTCCACGGCCTCGTCGCGTTGATGGAGATCCAGGTGTCACGACTTGGCGCCCGGACGGACCCGTCGGGCAAGCCGATCCTGCTGCTCGATCAGAACCGTGCGCAGTGGAACTACGTTCTTGTGCGCCGCGGTCTCGCCGCGCTCGAACGCGCCGAGGCGCTCGGGGGTGGGCTCGGCCCTTACGCGCTGCAGGCCGCCATCGCGGCATGTCATGCCCGCGCCCCCACCGCCGGGGAGACCGATTGGCGGCTGATTGCCGCGCTCTATGACGCGCTGTCGCGGGTTGCGCCCTCGCCCGTCGTGGAGCTCAACCGTGCGGTCGCCCTCGCAATGGCCTTCGGCCCGGCAGTGGGCCTCGAACTCGTCGATGCGCTGACGTCCGAGCCGTCGCTCAAGGCCTACCACCTCTTGCCGAGCGTGCGCGGCGATCTCCTCGCCAAGCTCGGTCGCCCCGATGAAGCCCGCGCCGAATTCGAGCGCGCCGCCTCGCTGACGCGCAACGGGCGCGAGCGCGAGATGCTCAGGCGCCGCGCTGCCGAGTGCGCGACCTGAGGGGGCGAAAAGCTGATTTGCGGCCTCTTTCGGCACGCGCGTCAGCGCTGTAGATGTGCCCCTGAACCGAACCAGCATCGGCCGTTGCCCTGCCAAGGGGCTCGGACGCTGAAGCGATCACGCGCACCTCGATCAACCCTGATGTTTCACACGATCCCTCCCCCTGGCGCCGTTGCGTCCGCCTCGATCGTCTCGGTCTCCAATCTTTCCAAGACCTATGCGTCCGGGTTCAAGGCGCTCAATTGCATCAATCTCGACATCCGGCGCGGCGAGATTTTCGCGCTGCTCGGGCCCAACGGGGCCGGCAAGACGACGCTGATCAGCATCATCTGCGGGATCGTCAATGCCAGCGAAGGGACCGTGCTCGCCGACGGCCACGACATCGTGCGTGACTACCGGGCCGCCCGCTCGAAGATCGGCCTCGTGCCGCAGGAGCTGACCACGGACGCGTTCGAAACGGTCTGGGCGACGGCGAGCTTCAGCCGCGGCCTGTTCGGGCGGCGCGCCAATCCGGCCCATATCGAGCGCGTCTTGCGCGACGTGTCACTATGGGACCGGCGCGACAGCAAGATCATGACGCTGAGCGGCGGCATGAAACGTCGCGTGATGATTGCGAAGGCCTTGGCCCACGAGCCGATGATCCTGTTCCTCGATGAGCCGACCGCCGGCGTCGACGTCGAACTCCGGCGCGACATGTGGCGGGTCGTGCGGGCGCTGCGCGACACCGGCGTGACCATCATTCTGACGACGCACTACATCGACGAGGCCGAAGAGCTTGCCGACCGGATCGGCGTCATCGACAAGGGCGAGCTCGTCCTCGTCGAGGAGAAGACCGAGCTGATGCACAAGCTCGGCAACAAACAGCTCACGCTCACCTTGCAGGACCCGCTCGACTGCATCCCCTCTGGGCTTGCCGGCTATGAGCTGGAGCTCTCGCCGGGCGGACGACAGCTGACCTACAGCTATGACAAGACGAGCGAGGAAACCGGCATAGGTCCGCTCCTTCAGGCGCTCCAGGCGGCGGGCATCGCGGTGAAGGATGTGCAGACCAAGACGCGCTCGCTCGAGGAGATCTTCATCGACATCGTCAGGGCGCGATCATGAATTTCCCCGCCATCGGCGCGATCTACCGCTTCGAGATGGCGCGGACCTGGCGCACGCTGTTGCAGAGCATCGTCTCGCCGGTCATCTCGACCTCGCTCTACTTCATTGTCTTCGGCGGCGCGATCGGGTCGCGGATGACCGACATCGGCGGCGTCAGCTACGGCGCCTTCATCGTGCCCGGCCTGATCATGCTCTCGCTCCTGACGCAGAGCATGGCCAATGCGTCCTTCGGCATCTATTTCCCAAGGTTCATCGGAACGATCTACGAAATCCTGTCGGCGCCGATTTCGGCGATCGAGATCGTCATCGGTTATGTCGGGGCCGCGGCGACGAAGTCGATCATTCTCGGCATCATCATTCTGGCGACGGCGAGCCTGTTCGTGCCGGTGCGCATCGACCATCCCTTGTGGATGGCGCTCTTTCTCCTGCTGACGGCAGCAACGTTCAGCCTGTTCGGCTTCATCATCGGCATCTGGGCCGACAATTTCGAGAAGCTGCAGATGATTCCGCTTCTGATCATCACGCCGCTGACGTTTCTCGGCGGCAGCTTCTATTCGATCGACATGCTGCCGCCGTTCTGGCAGCGCGTCGCCCTGTTCAACCCCGTGGTCTACCTGATCAGCGGCTTCCGTTGGAGCTTTTACGGCAAGGCCGACGTCAGGGTGGGCGTCAGTCTCGGCATGACCCTGGTGTTCCTCGCCCTCTGCGTGACGGCGGTGGTGTGGATCTTCAAGACCGGCTACCGGCTGAAGAAGTGAGGCGGGACGGAATCAGTAGAACAAGTCGCCGAGACCTTGAAGTAAGCACTGAAATCGTCCTCTAGCACATAACTCTCTGCTTGGCTTGTGCCTCCTTAACGTGGGCTCTTGCGGCCTGCGCGGCGGCTTCCTTCGGCCGGGTAACGACCGAGAATGTCGTAAAACGGCCTTGGGGAAATCTAGAGTCGCCTCCGAATTGAAGCCCTCCGAGTAGCGTCAGCTGCCAGAGAGATAACTGCTGAAGGGGAGCGGAGCGCAGTCCTCGGTAGACAAAGGTGCTACGCCCCAGGTTTCCTTCTGCGACGGCCGCCGGCCGTTCGAAACAAGGCTTAAGAGGTCTCAAGACGCGATCCTCAAACTCGGGATGGAAAATTGCCGCGTCGCCAAGCCAGTCCGGATCGAGCGCCTCCTTCCAGTGGAACGCAAAGAGGCCTGTTACTATCAGAGATATCAGCCGCTGAATTTTGTCCATTTCGATTTTGAGCGACACTGCCGGGACAAAAAGTCCATTCGGATGACGCTCCCACGAGCCGGATTGCTCGATAGCCAATCGGCCGCGGAGAGAGCGATTCTTTCGCAGCCGCCGCTCAATTTTCTGATCCGCGTACCGCGTCGCATCAGGATGACGGTTGCCAAACGGCAAAACGGACAGCGTATAGTGTTCAAGCTTGGCTTTCATCCTATTGCAATCAAGGCAAGCCGGAACCTGGAGGCAGGCTGGCTCTATCCTCCTTCAAAAAGAACTCTGTCGCTACGACGTGGTCTC
>JAFAME010000093.1 GCA_019233695.1 Methylobacteriaceae bacterium | reverse complement strand
ATCTTTCGGATTCAGCCGCCAATCTCGTGGCTCTCTACGATCTCTTCGACGAGCAGCGGCGCCACATCGAGATCGCCTTTGCGACGATGTACGTGCTCCTCGCCCTCATCATGCTGCTCTCGGCGGTGTGGCTGGGGCTTTCGGTCGCAAACAGGCTCGTGGCCCCGATCCGGCGGCTCATTCACGCTACCGATCAGGTCTCGTCGGGCAATCTCTATGTCCAGGTGCCGATCAAGCGGACCGACGGCGATCTCGCGAGCCTCGGCACGACCTTCAACAAGATGACGGCCGAGCTGCGCATTCAGCAAAACCGCCTGATCACGACCAACGCTCTTCTGGATGAGCGCCGGATGTTCACCGAGGCGGTCCTCTCCGGCGTCCCGGCCGCGGTGATCGGCGTCGATTCGCAAGGGCGGATCTCCGTCCTCAATCCCTCGGCGGCAAAGCTCGTGGGCGTCGGCGAAGGCGAGCCGCGCGACGGCGTGATCGACGCCCCTCTCGTCTCGGTCATCCCCGAGCTCGCGCCACTGATCGATCAGGCCCGCGCCGGCCGTGCCCGCGTCCTGCCGGGCCAGATCACGCTGGTCCGCGCCGGCCGCGACCGCATCTTCAACGTCAGGCTGACGGCGGCCGCGGGAACGGGACAGCAGGGTTATGTCATTACGCTCGACGACATCACCGACCTGATCTTCGCACAGCGAACGACGGCCTGGGCCGATGTCGCGCGCCGCATTGCCCACGAGATCAAGAACCCGCTGACTCCGATCCAATTGTCGGCCGAACGCCTGAAGCGCAAGTACGGGCGACTGATCACCGAGGATCGCGAAGTCTTCGACCAGTGCACCGAGACGATCATCCGCCAGGTCGACGACATCAAGCGGATGGTTGACGAGTTCTCCTCGTTCGCGCGCATGCCCAAGGCGATGCTGGAACGCGACGACCTCGGCGAATGCGTGCGTCAGGTCATGTTCCTGATGCGGGTCGGACATCCTGAGATCTCCTTCGAGGAGCACCTGCCTGAGCATCCCGTGGTCGCTCGCTTCGATCGCCGGCTCCTGTCGCGGGCTTTGACCAACATCATCAAGAATGCGACCGAGGGCATTGCTGCCAGGCGAGACCTTCCGCGCGGCAAGGGGCGGATTGTCATCGATCTTCAACGCAGCTCCGACGGGATCGTCTCGATCGATGTGATCGACAACGGCATCGGCTTTCCTGCCGAAAACCGACAGCGTCTGCTCGAGCCTTACATGACGACGCGCAGCGAAGGCACCGGCCTCGGCCTGGCGATCGTTGCCAAGATTCTCGAAGACCATGGCGGCGGCATCGAGCTCCTTGATGCACCCGCTGACGAGGGCGACACGGGCGCCCGCATTCGCCTCCATTTCCCGGCCGGTGACGATACACCCGGCCTCCCTGAGCCTGCGGCGCCGAAGGCTTCGCAGGCGACCGAACCCACGATGTGACGGGCCATGCGAACCGATATTCTGGTCGTCGACGACGAATCCGACATCCGCGAGATTGTCTCGGGGATTCTGTCCGATGAGGGGCACAACACGCGAACCGCCAAGAATTCGGAAGAGGCTCTTGCGGCGGTCGAGGCTCGCCGTCCGCATCTCGTTTTCCTCGACATCTGGCTGCAGGGCTCGCGTCTCGACGGGCTCCAGCTCCTGCAGATCTTCAAGGCCGATCATCCCAACCTGCCGATCGTCATGATCTCGGGACATGGCAACATCGAGATTGCCGTCTCGGCGATCAAGCTCGGGGCCTACGATTTCATCGAGAAGCCGTTCAAGGCCGACCGGCTCGTGCTCGTGGCCGAACGCGCGCTCGAAACGTCCCGCCTGCGCCGAGAGGTTTCCGAGCTGCGCGTACGCAGCGGCGCCACGAACCGGATCATCGGCCAGTCGCAATCCGTCAATCAATTGCGCCAGGTGATCGAGCGGGTCGCCCCGGCCAATTCGCGCATCCTCATCACCGGCGCCCCCGGCGCCGGCAAGGAATTGACCGCGCGGGTCATTCACGAGAGCTCGGCGCGCGCCTCAGGTCCCTTCGTTGTCCTGAACGCGGCAGCCATGGCGCCCGAATCGATGGAAGTGGAGCTCTTCGGCATCGAGGGCTCGGACGGGCGAGGCCGCAAGATCGGCGCCCTAGAAGAAGCCCACGGTGGCACGCTTTACATCGACGAAGTCGCCGACATGCCGAAGGAAACGCAGGGCAAGATCCTGCGCGTGTTGGTCGATCAAAACTTTCAGCGGGTCGGCGGCGCCACCCGCGTGCATGTCGACGTGCGCATCATCTCATCGACGAGCCGCGATCTGGCAGCAGCCATTGCCGGGGGCGCCTTCAGGGAAGACCTGTTCCACCGTCTTGCGGTGGTCCCCATCCGAGTCCCCTCCCTCTCGGAGCGGCGCGAAGACATCTCGGTCCTGATCGATTTCTTCATGGAGCAACTGGCGCTCACCAACGGCATGGCGCGCCGCAAGATCGGCAGCGACGCCCTGGCGATCCTTCAATCGCACGACTGGCCGGGCAACATCCGGCAATTGCGCAACAATGTCGAGCGGTTGCTGATCCTGGCCGCCGGCGATCCTGACGCCGAGATATCGGCGGACATGCTGCCATCCGAGGTCGGCGCCCTAGTGCCTTCAACCCCGAACGGAGCGGGCGGCGAACGGCTGATGTCGCTGCCGCTGCGCGAGGCGCGCGAGGTGTTCGAGCGGGAATATCTGGTGGCGCAGATCAGCCGCTTCGGCGGCAACATCTCGCGCACGGCCGAATTCATCGGCATGGAGCGCTCGGCGCTGCACCGGAAGCTGAAGTCGCTTTCGATCGATTGACCGGGGTGAAGGAACTTCCCCCGCGGCGTGAAGCGGCCTCCGAGGGTGCGGAGCCGCGTGTCACACACGCGGGGTTGTTCTTCG
>JAFAME010000459.1 GCA_019233695.1 Methylobacteriaceae bacterium | reverse complement strand
CCGGCGCGACCCATCTTGCAGGTGCCGCAGGGATGGTAGGCGCTCTCGAGCTTGTCCTTGAGGAAAGCGTCGATGGCTTCATCGCTGGTCGCTGCGGCGCCAGGCTGCAGTTCGGCCCCGCGATAGGCATCGAACGGCTTCTGCGCGAAGATCTCGCGCGTGAGTTGCACGCAGGCGCGCATCTCGGTCCAATCGTCCGGATGGCTCATATAGTTGAAGAGGATTTTCGGGTGCTCGCGCGGGTCGGGGGAGCGCAGCCGCACGAAGCCGCGGCTTTTCGAGCGCATCGTGCCGACGTGGGCCTGGAAGCCATGCTGCGAGGCCTGCGCAGTGCCGTCGTAGGAGATCGCTGCCGGCAGGAAATGATATTGGATGTCCGGGTATCTTGTTCCGGCGCGGCTGCGGATGAAGCCGCAGGTTTCGAAGTGGTTGGTGGCGCCGAGCCCTTTGCGGGTGAGGAGCCAACGGACGCCGATCAGCGCCTTCGCCACCCGGTTCATGCTGGAATAGAGCGTGATCGGCTTCCTGCACGCGACCTGGAAATAGAATTCCAGGTGATCCTGGAGGTTTTCCCCCACGCCCGGCAGCGCGTGGACCGGGACGATTCCTTGCGCGCGCAGCTCGTCGGCCGGGCCGACGCCTGAGAGCTTCAGGAGCTGCGGCGCATTGATCGGTCCGCCGGCAAGGATCACTTCGCGGCTCGCCTTCACTTGATGCTCGCGGCCATCGCGCAGATAGGCGATGCCCACGGCGCGGCGTCCCTCGAAGAGAATGCGGGTTGCCAGCGCCTGTGTCCTCACCTCGATGTTGGATCGGCGCATCGCCGGCTCGAGATAGGCCCGCGCCGCGCTCCACCGATCGCCCTGATGGATCGTCTGATCCATGCGCCCGAAGCCTTCCTGACGAAAGCCGTTGATGTCGGTGGTCTCGGCGTAGCCCGCTGCCACCGCAGCCTCGACGAAGGCGCGATAGAGGGGGTTTGTGCACGGCCCATAGCTCGTATGGAGCGGCCCCTCGCCGCCGCGATAGGCATCGCCACCTTCGGCGCGCGTCTCGGCGCGGCGGAAGTAGGGGAGCACGTGCCGATACGCCCAGCCGGAAGCGCCGGCCTCCTCCCAGCCGTCGTAGTCGAGGGCGTTGCCGCGCACGTAGACCATGCCGTTGATCGACGACGAGCCGCCAATCACGCGCCCGCGCGGGCAGTGCAGGCGTCGGCCGTTGAGATGCGGCTCTGGCTCGGTCTCGTACTGCCAGTTGTAGCGGGCCATTCCCATCGGAATGGAAAGCGCGCTCGGCATGCGGATGAAGATCGAATGATCGCTGCCGCCGGCTTCGAGCACGAGCACATTGTTGCGCCCGTCCTCCGTGAGGCGATTGGCGAGCACGCGGCCGGCCGAGCCTGCGCCCACGATGACATAGTCGAAAGCCTCCTCGGCGGACATGCGATCGACCAGGGACTCACGCTCGCCGACGGCGCTCGCGGCGGGGCCGCGCCGTCCGCTCGGCGTTGGCCCTGGCGGGCGGCGAGGTCAGCGGGCCGAGCGCGGCGATGACGCGGTCAAGCTCAGGCCGCTCGCCCTTGACGTGGGTGCTAAGGGCGGCACGCATGGCGGCGAGATGGCCGGGCGAGGTGCCGCAACAGCCCCCGACGATGCGGGCTCCCGCGTCGATCGCAAGGCAGGCATATTCGGCCATGAGCTCGGGCGTGCCGGAATAGTGGATATGGCTGCCGTGCCATTGCGGAATGCCGCAATTGGCCTTGGCAATGACGATCGTGCCGGCGCGCGCCTGCGTCATGGCGCCGATCGATGCGACGAGGTCGGCGGCGCCGACGCCGCAATTGGCGCCAACGGCGAGCGGCGCGGGGTCGAGATCGGCAGCGAAGGCGGCGAGTGCCGCGGGCCTCACTCCCATCATCGTGTTGCCGGCGGTATCGAAGCTCGCCGTCACGGTGTAGGGCAGGCCGACGCGGGCGGCGGCTTTTGCTGCCGCCCGGATCTC
>JAFAME010000350.1 GCA_019233695.1 Methylobacteriaceae bacterium | reverse complement strand
ACGCCAGTTCGACCTCGGCCAGCGGCAGGCGCCGATCGCCGGTCGCCACGAACCCTTCATCCAGCGCGACCTCGATCAGCGAGTGGCTGAACTCGAGTGTCCGCGACCGGCGCATGAATTGCGTCTCGAACTGCCGTTCCAGCTTCTGCCCTTCGGTGATGCGGTGGAGTTCGGCGCTTGTCGCGTCGTCGAACAGGGCGATATCGGGCTCATCGCCCGGCACCGGGATTTCGAACTCGCCGGCCGACGCCGAACCCTGTGGCTGGCGAAGCGGCCATTTCAGCCCCATGACGTGCCGGCGGCGCGCCCGGTTCACCCGCAGGATGATCCGCCGCCGCCACAGATCGCCGGCCTGCGTATCGAAATAGGCTGTGCGCACCGTCCGGCCCGGCCATCGGGCCGCCGCGGTCGCAAGCATTTCGGAACGCCGGGCGAGCTTCAGCCCGCTGGCATCCGTCTCGAATTTGATTTCCGCCTCGCGGCTGGTCGGCAATGCGAATTCGACCAGGCCTCGCTCGTCAACGTCCTGTCTCATGACCGGCGCGTGGCCCTCGCGACATAGCTCGTCGGCCTTGAAAATGATCGCGGAGCATGGCCGACCGCCAAGGTTAAGCTCCAATGTCACAATCCTGTAACATAGCGGCTCGGCGAGGCAAAGAGCGAGATGGGCGCGCCCCCGAATTGTGCGACCGCGCGCCCGCCAGTCTGATCAATCCGGCAACCGGCGCGGTCACAAAAAATGTGTGTCAGAGCAATCCGTTGGCCTTCACGATCTCAAGCTCGTTAGTCGCCCTCGGCGAGGAAATCACTCCACGTCCCCGAGCACTCTTGATCACGCCGCCTGCGCGGCCCTGTCCATGTGGGCCCGGTAGGAAAGCGCCTCGGCAAGATGCACCCGGCCGATGGCGTCGGCGCCGTCGAGATCGGCGAGGGTGCGGGCGAGCTTCAGCACGCGATGATAGCCGCGCGCCGAAAGCCGCATGCGTTCGGCAGCCTCGCGCAACAGGGCAAGGCCGGGGCCTTCGGGCCTTGCCACCTTCTCGATGACGTCAGGCGGCGCCGCCGAGTTTGTCGCAACCCCGACAAGGCCGAGCGCGGCGTAGCGCTCGACCTGGACGGCGCGGGCGGCCGCGACCCGTGCGGCCACGTCGCAGGAGGCTTCGGCCGGCGCCGGCAGGATGAGGTCGGCAGCCGTCACTGCCGGGACCTCGATGTGAAGGTCCATGCGGTCGAGCAGCGGGCCCGACAGCCGCGCCTGATATTGGGCGATGCAGCGGGCATTGGGCTGGCGCTTGCAGGCAAAGCCCGGGTCGTTGGCCTGCCCGCAGCGGCAGGGATTCATCGCGCCAATGAGCTGAAAGCGGGCGGGATAGACGACGCGATGGTTGGCCCGCGCGATGGCCACCGTGCCGGTCTCCATCGGCTGGCGAAGGCTGTCGAGCGCCTGCGGGTTGAACTCCGGCAATTCGTCGAGAAAGAGCACGCCATGGTGGGCGAGCGACACTTCGCCGGGGCGCGCATTGATGCCGCCGCCGACGAGCGCCGCCATCGAGGCCGAATGGTGCGGCGCGCGGAACGGGCGGCGGTCGGTGAGTTCGCCGCCGGAGAGCTGGCCTGCCACCGAATGGATCATCGAGACTTCGAGAAGTTCGCGCGGCGCGAGCGGCGGCAGGATCGAGGGGAGGCGTGCCGCCAGCATGGATTTTCCGGCGCCCGGCGGGCCGTTCATGATCAGGTTGTGGCCGCCGGCGGCGGCGATTTCGAGCGCCCGCTTGGCGCTCTCCTGGCCCTTGATGTCCTTGAGGTCAGGGGCGGGTCCCGCCAGCGGCCGGATGGCTGGTTCCGGACGGGCCATCACTTGCGTGCCGGAAAAATGATTGACGAGCTGGATGAGCGAGCGCGGCGCCAGGATGTCGAGGTCGCGCGAGGCCCAGGCGGCCTCTGGCCCGCAAGCCGCGGGGCAGATCAGGCCGTGGCCGCGGGCGTTGGCAGCAACCGCTGCCGGGAGCACACCGGCAACGCCGGTGATCGAGCCGTCGAGGGCAAGTTCGCCGAGGATCGTGTAGCCCGCGAGCGCGTCGGTCGGAAGCGCCCCGATGGCCGCCATCACGCCAAGCGCGATCGGCAGATCGTAGTGGCTGCCCTCCTTGGGGAGGTCGGCCGGCGCGAGGTTGACGGTGATGCGGCGAGCGGGCAGGGCAAGGCCCGAGGCGGTGAGTGCCGAGCGCACCCGCTCACGCGATTCGGCCACCGCCTTGTCGGCCAGCCCGACGACCGTGAAGACGACGCCGCCATTGGCGATCTGCACCTGCACGTCGACGGGCCGCGTTTCGATGCCCTCGAACGCGACGGTTGCGACCCGCACGACCATGATCCGCCCCCAGCCTGAGCCCGCATCAGGCTAGCGCAGGCGGTCGGCGGGCGCAAGAACAATTAGTGAACATCGCTTCGATTTCACTGGCCTATGATTTGACGACGCCCGGTGCAGCACGCTCGATGGGGGCCAAGAGGTTTGGGACAAGGGGCCGGAGATCGGCGAGCCGATTTGTCTTTGCCTGGAGCACCAAGAGCGCAATGGAGAGAACGCCAATATTCTGCTGGAACGCCAGGTTTCGATCCACGGTGACAAATGCGTCGAAGCTCTGTGATGCCAGCCTCAGCAACGCGCCATTCTCAAGCGTTACCCAGCCCATCTGGCGAGCAGTCCTGACATCATGTCCGACGATGTCACGCGACAGGCGCCAGTCAACGCACTCGTAAAGGAATATTCTCACGCTGTCGCTGCAAGCAATCGGTCCTTTGCCTCTTACAGAAACGCAATCACCTGCTCGCGTCTCACTGTCGGGAAACCTTCGAGAAAAGCATCGATCGATTCACCCGCTTCCAGATAGTCGAGCAGGGTCTGCACGGGGACCCTGGTGCCAGGAAACACCGGCGTGCCGCCCATCACCCGGGCGTCGCGCGTGACGACCACTTTTTCCATTGCAACAGATACCTCCGGCCGGCAAAGGCGCAACTAGTGGATCGTCCGCCCGGTTGGCGTCGCCGAGCGAATCGGGATTTTGCCAAGCGCGTGAAGGATGGTCCATCACTTGTCGCGTTCATCGCTCCGCTGCCGCTTGAGGCGATAGATCGCCTCGAGTGCCGCCCGCGGCGTCAGCTCGTCGGGATCGATCGCATCGAGCATGTCGCGCAGCGCGTCGCGCTTGGGCGGCGGCGGTGCGGGCGCCGGCATGGAATCCTGCGTCGGCCTTGCCGCAAAGAGCGGCAGGTCGTCGAGCAGCCGCTCGACATGCGCCTGGCGGTCGGAGGCTTCGAGCTCGGCGAGAAGCGCCCGCGCCCGCTCGATCACCGGCGCCGGGAGCCCGGCGAGTTTTGCGACCTGGATGCCGTAGGAGCGGTCGGCGGCGCCCGGCACGACCTCGTGCAGAAACACCACCTCGCCGTTCCATTCGGTGATCCGCATGGTCAGGTTGCGCAGGCGATTCAGCGTCTTTGCGAGCAGCGTCAGCTCGTGGAAATGGGTCGCAAAGAGCGCCCGCGAGCGATTGATATCGTGCAGATGTTCGATGGCGGCCCAGGCGATCGAGAGGCCGTCGAAAGTCGCGGTGCCGCGACCGATCTCATCGAGGATGACGAGCGAGCGCAGGCGCGCCTGGTTGAGGATCGCCGCCGTCTCCACCATCTCGACCATGAAGGTCGAGCGGCCGCGCGCGAGATCATCGGCAGCGCCCACCCGCGAGAACAGGCGGTCGATGACGCCGAGACGGGCGAGCTCTGCCGGCACATAAGAGCCCATCTGCGCCAGCACGGCGATGAGCGCATTCTGCCGCAGATAGGTCGATTTGCCGGCCATGTTCGGGCCGGTGACGACGGCGATCCGGCCGGCCGCGTCGCCCTCGCCCGACAGGTCGCAGTCGTTGGCGACGAACGCATCGCCGCCCCGCTTCCGCGCGGCCTCGACCACCGGGTGACGTCCGCCCGTCACCTCGAAGGCGAGCGAGCGGTCGACCTGCGGGCGCGTCCAGCCGCGAGTTGATGCAAGTTCGGCAAGCGCCGCGGCGACATCGATTGCGGCAAGACCGTCGGAGGCTGCCTTGATGCGGTCGGTCTCAGCCAAAGCGGCAGCGCTCAGTTTGTCGAATACGGCAAGTTCGAGGGTCAGCGCCCGGTCGGCGGCCGAGGCGATCCTGGCCTCGAGTTCGGCGAGCTCCGTGGTCGAAAAGCGCATGGCGTCGGCCATGGTCTGGCGATGGACGAAGGTGGCGTTGAACGGCGCACGCAACAGCTTTTCGCCCTGCGCCTGCGGCACCTCGATGAAGAAGCCGAGGAAATTGTTGTGCTTGACTTTCAGCTGACGCGTCTCGGCCAGATCGGCATAGCGCGCCTGCAGGGAGGCGATCACCTTGCGGCTCTCGTCGCGCAGCGCGCGCGCCTCATCGAGCGCCGGCTCGTGTCCCGGCCGCACGAAACCGCCGTCGCGCCGGTT
>JAFAME010000176.1 GCA_019233695.1 Methylobacteriaceae bacterium | reverse complement strand
CGCCTTCTTCAAGGTCCAGGAGGGACTCAATTTCTTCATCACCTATTATGCCTCGCTTGCCGACTTCAAGGCGGTCCTCAACCGTCTGACCAGCTTCGATGAGGCAATCGAGCGGGCCCGCGCGCTCGGCCAGAGGGCGCAGCTCATCGAATCTGCTCCGGCTCCCAACCGATCGGTCGAGGTTGCCGACCTGTCGCTCAATCTCCCCGACGGACGCCTGATCGTCGAACAGGGCAATTTCACTCTCGCGCCACAAGAGCCGACGCTCGTCACCGGCCCGACCGGGTCAGGCAAATCCACCGTATTCCGCGCACTTGCCGGCATCTGGCCCTATGCCCAAGGGCACGTCATCACTCCGGCAGGCGCGCGCGTCCTGCTGCTGCCGCAACGTCCCTACATCCCGATCGGCACGCTGCGCGCGGCGCTTGCCTATCCTGCGGCGGCGGACGCCTATGAAGACGCCGCCGTGCGTGATGCGCTCGCCGCCGTGCAGCTGCAGGATTTCGAAAGCAAGCTCGACACCGAAGAGAATTGGGCGCAACGCCTGTCGGGCGGGGAGCAGCAGCGCGTCGCGGTTGCCCGCGCGCTCCTGGCCAAGCCTGACTGGCTGTTTCTCGATGAGGCGACCGCAGCGCTCGATGAGGTCAGCGAAGCGCGCATCTACAAGGCGCTCGCCGAGCGGCTGCCGCAGACGACGATCGTGTCGATCGGGCACCGCTCGACGCTGGCCGCCTTTCACAAGCGGCGCATCGACATGCGCCAGATCGCGCCCGGCGTCCATGCGCCCGTTCCGGGCGAACTTGCCGCCGCGGCCGAGTAGTCTCTGCGGCGCCGCCGCGCGGATGCTCCCCCGCTTGCGAGGGGAACTGTCGGCGCAGCCGACTGAGGAGCCACGCCCCCTTCGGCTGTCACGGCCCGATGTAGCGCTCCACCGGCTCGATCCGATCGATCAGGCCGCGCCCCTTCATGTACTCGGCAAATCGCGCGTATCGACTCGCATCGCGCGCCGCCGGGCTTGCAGCGAAACGCGCCAGCGTCGCGCCCCAGGCCTCGCGGTTGAGGGCATCGTCGAGCTTCGGGTTGGCCTTGACGAAAAGCTGCCAGCTCTCGTCGGGGTGGTTCAGAAGATAGACCGTGGCGTCCTCGACGGCGCCCAGGAACTTCGCCATGCGCGGATCCTTGGCCTTGTCCTGGGCCGTGATGTAGATCAGCTCGTCGTAGGCAGGCACACCGTGTTCCTCGGGAAAGAAGGCGTGGCCGGCCTTGCCCGCGAGCTTCATTTCGATGAGCTCAAAATTGCGGTAGGCGCCGATCACCGCATCGACCTTGCCGCTGAGGAGCGCCGGGGTGAGAGCGAAGTTGATGTCGACGAGCTTCACCTCGGCAAGCTTGAGGCCGGCGCTTTCGAGCATGGTCGAAAGCAGGGCCTGCTCGAAGCCGGCGATCGAATACCCGACAGTTCGCCCTTTCAGATCGGCGATCGTTTTCACCGGCCCGTCGGCGAGCACGACGAGGCTGTTCAAGGGCGTGGCCACCAGCGTGCCGATGCGCACCACCGGCAGTCCTTCCTTGACCTGCAGATAGAGATTGGGCTGGTAGGTCAGGGCGATGTCGCCTTGCCCGGCCGCCACGAGCCGCGGCGGCGTCGAGGGATCGGCCGGCTCGACGAAGCTGACGTCGAGGCCCGCCTTGGCGAAGAAGCCCGCCTCCTTGGCCACGATCAGCGGCGCGTGATCCGGGTTGATGAACCAGTCGAGAAGCACGGTAAGCTTCTCCTGGGCGATGGCAGGGGCGCAGGCGGCGGCCATGACGGCCAATGCCAGGGCGAGTGAACGAAATCGCATCTTGAGCCTCGCGTCGCAAAGGTCTGGGGTCAGGGCGAAAGGGTGTCGGGAGCCCAATGCAGGGCCAGCCGGGTGGCCGTGCTCATCCCGGCCCACAGCGCAACCGAGATCGCCACGAGCACGGCAACGGCCGCAAACACGACGTCGGTCTGCGCGCGAGCGTTGGCGTGCAGCATCAGGAGCCCGAGCCCGGCCGAAGCACCGACCCATTCGCCGACAATTGCGCCGAGCGGCGCCACGGCCGCCGCCACGCGCAACCCGGCGGCGAGCGAGGGCAGGGCGGCCGGAACTCGGATCAGGAACAGCGTGTCGCGTCGCCTTGCCCGGTTGAGGAACGCGAGGTCTATGAGCCCGGGGTCGGTGCGGCGAAGCCCTTCGAAGAAGCTCGTTGCGACCGGAAAGAAGATGATGAGCCCGGCCATGACGATCTTGGAGGCAAAGCCGTAGCCGAACCAGATCACCAGCAGGGGCGCGATGGCGAACACCGGTAGAGATTGTGCGACAACGAGAAACGGCCCAAGCGCCCGCTCGGTCCTGCGGGATCCCGCCATCACCAGGGCAAGCGCTATTCCCGCAAGCACTCCCGCCACGAGACCGCCGGCGATCTCGCCGCAGGTGACGAGAGCTTCGGCAGCAATGATGTCAGCGCGCTCGACGAATGTCGTGGCAATGCGCGAAGGCGCCGGCAGGATATAGGGGGGCAGGCGGCCGAGCCGTACTGCACCCTCCCAGATCGCCAGGAAAAACAGCGCCGCGATCCACGGCAGCCAGGGTGCGGCGGCTCCCTCCGCCTTTGGCGCGCAACCGCCCGGACGCTGTGCTGATGCTGGAAGAGCCGATCCCATCTCTCGTTCCCTCCGCCGGCATGACCCGGTTCAGGTTCGACGGGTTGTCCTTTCGGACTCTCAGCCCCGCTTCGTGCGGCGCACCCCGAGGAGAAGTGTCGGACATATTATCTAGCCAAGGCCTTGGCTGCCGGCAAGGGTCGCTTGCCCCATTCGCTGTTTCGCCCCAGGGCGAACACGCCAGTCGGCAGTCGGTAGTCGGTAGTCACATCCCGAATGTGTGAATCTCGTAGTTATCAACGGGGAGGGGAACAGACGCCACTCGCGGCTGCCCACCATTCGCCATTCGCCACCGGGCGATCCCCCACCGCTAACCTCTCCGGGCAAGGGGCTGGCAGGGGGAGGGAAGAGACCCAACTGCCGACTGCCGTTGCCCACGGCCGACTGCCCTGCGCCCCTGAACTACAGCGAACGTTGGAACCGCAGCTTGCCGCCCTGTCCGTTCATGACGAGGTCGCCGCCATCGAGGTCCCAGTTGGGTCCGACGTGCAGGGCGGCGAGATATTGCAGTTCGAACTGCATGATCGACTTGTCGCATTGCTTGTGGGTCAAGGCGACCGGCCCGACGAGGAGCTTCTGGTCCTTCACCGGATAGACCGTGGCCGACCAGGTGTTGCAGCCGGAATAACCGCTCCCCCGATAGTCTGAATCGATCGAGAACGTCACCTCTTCCTTGAACGGAATTGGCTTGTCGTTGAATGCTTTCAGGACCCAGGTGGTGCCCAGGGGAAACTGCTTCTGCGGGGTGGCGAGAAGATCGCCCATCGGTTGCTTGGGCTGTTCCTGGCCCCGCCGGCGCGGTCCTTGCGCCGATGCCGATACCACGACGAGCGCAAGGGCACCGCAGCCGAGCGCAAGAATGATGGGGACCGATGATTTCCGGGCGATCTTGGACATATCCTCCTCCGCTTTCATTGCATGGCATGGGGCGCGGGAAACCACGCCGCAGGTCTATTCTGAAAAGAGAATCACAAAGGCGACGCGATTGTGGCAGGCATTTCCCTTCCCGGCAGTTGCATGCGGTGCAAGCCTGGGCTTGAATCGACGGACGCCGCCGAGGCGAGGCGGCGCAACCGGAGGGGCTCGGACATGATCACGAAAATCTCTCGTATCGCCGTCATAGCAGCGACACTCGCCGCAACGATCGGCATGTCCGGTCGCGCGAGCGCTGCCGGCGCGCTTGCGGTCAACAAATGCGGCGCCTACGGCTACAGCTACAACTATGCTTCGGATGCAGAGGCGTCCGAAGCGGCTCTGCGCAATTGCCAGGGGGACGAATGCCACGTTGTCGCCAACGTCACTGGAGCCTGCGCCGCTTTCTATTGGGATGACAACGATCATTGCGGAGCACAGGGCTGGGGCTATGCCAATTCGCGGGCGGAGGCCGAAGGCATCGCGGCCAAATATTGTGCCGACTACGGCGGGGCCAATTGCGTCCTGCGCGCCTGGGTTTGCGACGGCAGCTGAACCGCCGCGCAGCGGCTTCCGCCGGGTCGCCGGGTCGAGGCTGGCCGAGGGTTCCGCGGATCATTTTGGTCATCCCGGCCGGAGCGAAGCGGAGAGCCGGGATCTGTTCCCTCCCCCCTCGCGGGGAAGGATTAGGGAGGGGGCGCGCCAGGCTCGATCCTTGTCAGCGGGTCGGGAAGGCTCTGCACGGCCTCCTCACGTGTAA
>JAFAME010000130.1 GCA_019233695.1 Methylobacteriaceae bacterium | reverse complement strand
AATGATGCAACGCACTTTCCTAGCGGGTCAAGGGGCGGCGAGCATGCGGCCGTTGACCGCGCGCGCCAACTCCTCCGTCCCTCGCATTGGCTATTTGAGCCCCGACTCGTCAGACGGGGACGAAGGCCTCTTCGCGGCGTTCAAGGCCGGCCTCGTCGCGTTCGAGTACATTCCCCACAAGACAATCGAGATTGAACGGCGCTCCGCGGCAAGCGGAACGGACCAACAGGAAGACCGGTTGACGACGTTGGCGGAGGAGCTCGTAGATCTCAAAGTCGACGTCTTGGTAACCGGCGGTCCTGGCGTCTTTGCCGCGGACAGAGTGACGAAGACCGTCCCCATCGTTGCGGCCGTGGCGGCAGACCTCGTTGCCGTGGGTCTCGCCGACAGTCTCGGGCATCCCGGCGGCAACGTTACTGGAGGTCTTTTTCTTCCCGGAGCTCATGGTCAAGCGCATCGCATTCCTGAGGCAGGCAAAGCCCTCGATGACGAGGGTGGGTGTACTCTCGCCGCAGAGTTATTCGGCCGCGCCAGTCTATCTGCGCGCCATCGAACCTCATGTAAAAGCGCTCTGGCTAAAGCTCGCTTATCGAAATCGCGGAGCCCGGCGACTGCGACCGCGCGCTGTCGATGGGTCCCGGCGCATCGATCGACGGCCTTGCGGTTATGGACCCTCCGCAATTCAACGTCGGGCCTGGGCCTGCGCTCATCGCAGTGGCCGCAGAGCGCCACAGCGTGCCTTGCGCCGGGCCGCCCTCCCTCGCCAGAAACGGAGGGCTTCTCGGCCCCGGCGTCGACTACCGCCGATGTTCCGCCGCTCCGCCTACTTCGTCGACAAGATTCTCAAAGGGACAAAGCCAGGCGATATTCCACTGGAAGAGGCGACGAAGTTTGCGACGATCGTCACTTTGAAGACCGCAAACGCGCTTGGCCTCGACATCCCGCCGAGCCTGCTCGCCTCGGTGGAGCAGGTGATCGAATGAGGCGGCGCGAATTTGTCGCGGCGCTCGGCGTTGCCTTGGCGTGGCCGCTTGCGGCGGTGCCGAAGCAGCGCATCGCCCGCGTCGGCTATCTGGGACCCGATCCTGTGGACGCCGATCCCGGCCACTATCAGGCGTTTCGATCGGGCTTGCGAGAACTTGGCTATCTCGAGGGCGAATCCATCGAGATTGTCGTCCGACATCCGGATCAAGGCGGCGCCGGATTGTCCGAACTCGCGCACGAGCTCGTCGATCTCGGGATGGACGTGATCGTCACGGGTGGTCCGGGCGTCTTCGCTGCGCACGAGGCGACGAAGACTGTTCCGATCGTCGCCGGTGTGGGCGGTGATCTCGTGGGGCTTGGTCTCGCGGAGAGCCTCGCGCATCCCGGCGGCAACGTGACCGGAATGACCTATTTCGCGCCGCAGCTCGTCGTGAAGCGCGTCGAGTTGTTGAAGCTCGTCAAGCCCTCGATGACGAGCACGGGGCTGCTCTTCATGAGGAACTCCCCTTCGATTCCTAGGTACCTGCAGGCGCTGGACGCGCCGCTGAAGACGTTGGGGCTCGCCCTGCAGTTAATCGAAGTCTCCGACGCCAGCGAGTGCAAGAGCGCGCTCGACGCCGGCCCCGCCGCCTTGATCGGCGGCCTCGCTGTGACCGATTTCCCACCGTTCAACGCGGGCACGGGGCCTGCAATCGTGGCGGGGGTTGCAGCCGGTCGCGGCTTACCCGCTGCGGGCGGCCTCACGTTGCCCAGGAACGGCGGCCTTCTCGGCTACGGCGTCGATTTCCCGTCGATGTTCCATCGCGCCGCGACGTTCGTCGACAGAATCCTGAAGGGCGCGAATCCCGGTGATCTTCCTATCGAGCAGGCGACCAAGTTCGAGACGATCGCAAACCTCAAGACGGCCAGTACGCTCGGAATAGAAATTCCCTCTACCCTGCTCGCTGCGGCCGATGAGGTGATCGAATGACGGGCCGCGTGTTCCTGACCGCGCTTGGCGCGGCCGCCGTCTGGCCCTTCACCGCGCGCGCAGGCGAAGATACCCCGGGTCGGCTATCTCTGGATAGGCTCTCCCGAATCCGAGACCAACGTAAGCAAAGGCATGAAAAGGGCTCGCCGAGCACGGATGTGTCCTTGGCCGCGATCTCATCTATGCCAAGCGCGGCGACATCTCGATCGAACTGGCGAGCCACTTCCAAACACGATCAATATGAAGACCGCCGCGGCGCTTGGCCTCGAAATCCCGCCGGCTGTGCTCGCCGCGGCGGATGAGGTGATCGAATGAACAGGCGTCGATTTCTCGGCGCGCTCGGATTTGCGGCGACAAGCTCGTTCGGCCGTGCGGCGCAGACGCCGGGTCGGGTCGCGCACGTCGGCTTCCTGACACCGAACGGGAGAGCGCCGCCCATCGCCGCCTTCGTTCGGGCCATGCGCGATTTCGGCTGGGTCGAAGGGGAAAACCTCAGAGTCGACTTTCGCTACGCGGAAAATGACGAGTCGCGGATGCCCGAACTTGCGGCTTCGCTGTCCTCCCTGTCGCTCGATGTCGTCGTGGCGGTGGGGCCAGCCGTCTTCGCCGCGCGCCCCGCGATGCCAAGGGTTCCCATCGTTGCACCGGCGGCGCCCGATCCGGTCGCGATGGGGACGGTCGCGAGCCTCGCGCGTCCCGGCAACCAGATTGCCGGCGAAAACCTGTTCCTAACCGAATACGTCGCCAAGCGCCTGGCGTATCTGAAAGAGATCGTCCCTTCGCTGACCCGCGCAGCCGTCCTCCTTTTCCGCGGGCTTCCCCGGAACCAAGACACCATGCAGGCGGCGTCCTGGGCGCCAGGCGCTAAATGTGACGCTACAGTCTATCGAACTCGCCGACGCCGCCGAATTCGAACCCGCGCTTCGGACCGACCCCGCCGCGCCCATCCGCGGCGTCGTGACGACCGACCATCCGCTTTACGCGCACAATGCCACCGCGTTGGCCGGCATCGCGAT
>JAFAME010000098.1 GCA_019233695.1 Methylobacteriaceae bacterium | reverse complement strand
AAGATCATCCTCCATTCGGCCCGCCGCCGAGGTAGCGCGCCGGGCGCAGTGCCCGGCGGTGTGGCGCTCGGCAGCGGCACTACGTCGAGAGCGGCATCCAGCGGCTGCTGTGCGAGGGAAGCCGCAAGCCCGGCAAACCGCCCACGTCCCTTGCGACGGTGGCCAAGTCGTGGCGCTCACCTGCTCGGAGCCGCCGGGTAGATCACGCACTGGGCCGGCCGGGCGATGGCCTCGGGCCTGTCGCTCAGGACCGTCCAGCGCATCTGGGGGCGCATAAGCTGCAGTCCCATTGCCCGCGCACCTTCAAGCGCTCCAAGGACCCTCGCCAAGAAGGTCGAGGACATCCTCGGGCTCTACATGTATCCGCCCACCCACGCCGTGGTGCTGTCGATCGACGAATAGAGCCAGAGCTACGCTTTGTAGTCGTGGGTCTTTGCCGGGCTTGAGGGGCAGGCCCGGCTAGCGGGACGTTTGTCGTGATGGACTAGGGCCCACGGTATTCGGTGACGCCGCAGCTCGGATAAAAGCGACCGGACGTCTGGCTGTCACAACGATAGCCCACGAAGCACTGCGCGCTATCCGCCGTCTGCACCCAAGTGGGGATTAGATACTGGAAATTGAAACAGAAGTTGCAGCTCGTGACGAAACGGTCGTAGACGTCGGGTCCGGTGCCGAGCACGATGCTGCCTCGCGATTGTACCAGGTTTGAGGCTTGGCCGCACGTCATGCGTAGCGTGTTGGGCCGCGACTGCGCGTGCGCGAGCGCTGCGCCGAGCGTTGCGAGGACAATAATGGTGAAGAGCCGCATGGCGATCCATTTTCGAATGGCCGCGATCGTAGTAACCGCTGCAGTAAGACGGCAACGCTCCCGCCCAGACATGGGTTCCCCGCCAGGATTCCGCTTCTTTGGCCATCGTCAGGGCAATGGGCCCGGAGTCTCCCCTCTAAAGCTGCGCGATCGCCGACAGGCGCAACGATTGCAACCCTGATCGGGGCGGGTCAGCGAGCCTCACAATAACGTCAGAAGATAATAGATTATGCTCCAAGAGTTTACCTTAGCACCGGATCTACTGCGAAGACCACAGATCCTCCTCCCGGCACTCTCGAACTGAGTTCGTGCTCCCCAAAGCTGAAGGCGGCAATGGTATTCTTTCATACCGCCACGTGCAAAAGACGCTCGTTCCCACGTCCGTTGGAGGGCGCCGGAGTGACCGCTCTATTCGCTGGCCAGGCGCTCCTACGAAGTTGGAAAGGACCAAGGCCGGGCAAAATTTCCTCAAAGATTTGAATGAGCTTCCGTGGTCTTTCAAGGGCCGCCGGCTTAGGTAGCCGGCAACTCTCGACGCAGATCCGCTCTTGAGCGCTAGTTCAAGCGATGCTCACCGGCATCTTAGCGACCGACATTAGCGAGGCCGCCGCTTGATCGAGTAGCTGGTCAGCATTCTGCTCTTCCCCTAGGGACTCGGTGAGAAGTTGCATGATCTGCATGTTATGGATCTGCTGCGCGAGGTTTTTGGCGATGGTGTAACCTGCGATCTCATAGTTCTCTACGCGCTGCGCGGTGCTGATGAGCGCGAGATCCGCTGAAGCATCGTCCTTTTCCCTGCCTTCACGTAGGCCGTAAAGCTGAAGCGCCTGCTCGCTGCCTGGCACGCCGAGCCAGCGAGCCAGCGCGCCCGGGACCAGCAGTTCAGCCAGGCCAAGCCCTATACCGAACATCCCCAAGCCACGGGACAGCCTGTGCGTGGAGCTTCGACCCGCAAGGGCCTTGCTGGCCTGGTTCATTGGCGGACCTCCGCGGCTTGGCCATCGGGCCGCAGAACGACTTTAACGCAGCCGTCCTCCTTGTCGCGGAAGGTCTTGTACAGGTCCGGGCCTTGCTCCAGCGACGACCTATGCGTGATCACAAACGACGGGTCGATCTGACCTTCCTCGATGCGGCGCAGGAGATCGTCGGACCATCGATTGACATGGGTCTGGCCGGTCCGGATCGTCAGACCTTTGTTCATGACAGCCCCGAACGGTAGCTTGTCCAGCAGCCCACCGTACACTCCGGGTATCGACAAGGTTCCTGCCGGCCGGCAGACATACATCATCTCGCGCAGCACATGCGGGCGGTCGGTCTTAAGCATCACGCTTTGCTTAAGGGTGTCGTAGATCGAATCGAGCGTAGCCGTGGCATGGGCTTCCATGCCCACGGCGTCAATGCACTTTTCAGGACCCTTGCCGTGAGTGAGATCGTTCAGGCGCACGACCACGCTCTCGCTTCCGAAGTCGATTGTGATCGCTCCCCCGGCCCTGGCCATCGCAAGGCGCTCAGGAACATTGTCGATAGCGATGACTTGCTTGGCACCCAGCAGGACGGCACTGCGAATTGTCATCTGGCCAACCGGCCCGCATCCCCAAACGGCGACGGTATCGCTTGGCTGGATGTCGCACTGGATCGCGGCCTGCCAGCCCGTGGGAAAGATGTCCCCGAGGAACAGCACCTGTTCGTCCGAGAGTCCGTTCCGAGGGACCTTGATGTGCGTCTTATCGGCAAAGGGAACCCGGACGTACTCAGCCTGTCCGCCGGGATAGCCGCCCGTCAGATGGGTATAGCCGAATAAGCCCGCCGTCGTATGCCCAAACATCTTCTCGGCAGCATCCTTGTTCCGGTTTGTGCGTTCACAAACGGAAAAATATCCGCTTCGGCACTGATCGCATTCGCCGCAGATGATAGTGAACGGCACGACTACCCTGTCGCCTACCTTCAGGGCGCCCTTACTCTGCCCCCCGACCTCGACCACCTCGCCCATGAATTCGTGCCCCATGACATCGCCGCTCTTCATTCCGGGCATATACCCGTCGAAGAGGTGCAGATCCGAACCGCAGATCGCGCAGCTCGTCACCTTCACAATGGCATCCCGGGGATGCTCGATTTTCGGATCTGGAACCTGATCGCAGCGGATGTCTCTCGAACCGTGCCAACACAGGGCTTTCATCACAGGTCCTCTGCTCAACCAAAGTGCCAAGATGAACACGCGTGGGGTAGTTGTTCCTGACAAAAGTTTGTAGCCATGGTAATTCTGTGCGATGGTGACCAGCGACGATTTGAAGGTCTCGCACGCCCCAGCCGTGAGGCGACTCCTATCTACCCTTTGAGATGAACTGTGAGCCCAAGGATCGAAAAAAGGTTGCCAATCAAGCTCGATCTGAACCAGCCGCCTCTACGGGCCCTGAATGGCTTGGAGGGGGCATAGCGTTGGTTGCAGACGGTATCGAGCAAGTACCAACCGTCCACTTCACGCTCGATTGCGCCCCGTTCTCCGCCATACCTTTCTTGTATTTTATGGATGAGGTGATCACGACGCCCACCAATAAAAGCGAGATCCGCCCTCGACAGCTTGCCCCATCTTTTCCTGATACGGCGCCTTACATCTTTCCAGTCTCCTCGGTTCATCTTGTATGCTCTTGTTCAGCCGCTCCGTAAGCCCAGTCTTGCTTTCAACAAAGAAAGGCGGCGCGAACCAGCCTCGCTGGCTCGCCTCCTTGGTCAGCAGTTCTGTGCGGCGTCCTGGGTTTCGCCCGGGCCTCTATTCGCTCCAGAGGTACACCCGGAGGTGTTGCTGCTGGCATTGGAGCCGGTCGAGTCTGTGCCGCCAGTGCCGGCGCCGCTTCTTACCTTGCTGCCGGTTGAAGCAGACACCCCGGCGCTGCCGGTATCTCCGGTCCCAGCGCTATTTGTGTTGCTGCCTGTCGTCGCGGAAGTGCCAGAGTTCCCGCCCGTGCTTCCACCCGCTCCCGTCCCAGCGGCAAAGGTGGTTGCAGCTGTCAAGGCGACGACGCCAGCGGCAAGGATGGTTGCAATCGTGTTTTTCGAAGCCATGCATTATCTCCTCAGATTCTATCACAGTGATTAGCGCTGAGCGGAAACGCACGTTGGCGAGTTTAGGTCCCGCAACAATGAAATAATTTTTGAATACTTCCTGCTCCGTCGCAGCTTTTGTCGTCGAAGGCGGAGCAAGAAGCAGCGGAGTCTCAGCTACCCATTCTTTTCTGCCACCCTGCGGAACGCTTTCCCATGCAGCGTCGTTTTGAACGGCGCTGACTAGGACCCGCCTGCCGTGTGCGAAAGGGTTTGCACCGTTGGATCCCTTGGAAAATCGCAAGGAGACGCATCTATGGCCTCGGTCACCCCGCCGGCATGATATCGCTCGGAGCGATCTTCGACCGTGGCCGACCATGCCAACCCGCGCTCGCCGCTGCACTCTATTGCTTGACGAGATCATGCTCGATGAAGCGGCGATCCGCGGGTTCCGCTTCCTGGAGGAGCTGGCATTTCCAACTCGGAACGCAAGCCGGATTCGGCCGTTGCGAGGCGATTGCAATGGGCCAGACAGCCCGGTCATCAGCTTCGATACGCCGTAGGTAGATCATGAACGCTCCCGCAAATCCGGCGGTAGCTGTCGGAAGCGGCCGACAAGAGCTCCCGGGTTATCTGTCGAACGGGGTGTTGGGGCTAAGGGTCCGTGAGGCCCCGCTGACCGCCGGCATGACGCTGATTAGCGGGTACACGGGCGAGCACCCCGATCGTGGTATAGAGGCAGCGGCGATTGCTCCCTACCCGTGTGCGGGCGATCTGAAGGTCAATGGGGTTAGCCTCTCGGATGTGCCCCATCTTCTCGAGGTCATGGATCAGGCCTACGATTTCAGCTGCGCTGAATTGACTACGCGGTTCAGGTTTCAAGTAGGCGACATTTGCGCCAGCGTCGAGGTGCTGACGTTCTGCGACCGCGTCGAACCAGCTTTGGTTTGCCAGGAAATCGGGATTGTTCTCGACGCGAGCTGCGCGGTGGAACTGAGCGCAATCGTCGACGCCAATAAGATCGATGGGAGGGCGCTTCGCCATATGCGCGCCACGCCGGGGGAGAGTAAGCCCGCGTGTGATGGGGCATTGCTTTGGGAAAGCGCTGGCGGCCTCTCTACCTGTGGCGTCGCTTACGTGACTGAAATGTTAGGCGCAGGCGATGTGGAACCGGCACGGCCTCCATTGGGCGGGTTTCGGCTGAACAGCACCTATAGTTTTCGCGCGCGAAAGAATCGCCGCTATAGGCTGCGGCAAATGGTTTGCATGGTGCCTAATCAAATGCACAGCCAACCGGATTTTCAGGCGAGCAGGCTCGTTTGCCTGAACCGCAAGCGTGGCTTCGAGGCCGTCCGCGCCGGAAATCGGGAGGCCTGGGACGAACTTTGGAAGGGTCGAATTCACCTCATTGGCGCTGCTCCTCGCTGGCAGGCGATGGCCGACGCGGCGGTCTTTTATCTCTTGACCTCGACGCATACCGCCGCCGCCGCTTCTACTTCGATTTTTGGGTTGGCGACTTGGCACGACTACCACTACTACTATGGGCACGTGATGTGGGACATCGACACCTTTATCATACCTATTCTCAACCTTCTTCAACCGGGTGCGGCCGAAAGCATGCTGGAATTTCGCTGGCGCAGTATTGAGGGCGCCGCCAGCAACGCCCGTCTGCGGGGCCGGCGCGGTCTTCAGTTTCCCTGGGAAAGCTCGCCCTCCAGGGGCGAGGAATGCGCGCCGCTTCCGGGCTCCGCGTCTTGGCACGAAGACCATGTATCACTTGATGTCGCGCATGCCTTCGCACTTCACGCCCACATGTCTGGGGACGCGGAGTTCCTGCGTAGTCGAGCCTGGCCCGTGCTCGCCGGCGTGGCAAAGTGGATCGAGAGCCGAGTGACTGCGACTGAGCGCGGCTATGAAATCAAGGCCGCGATGGGAATCGCCGAACGCGAGCAAGCGTCGGATAATTCGGCTTTCACCAACATGTCTGCGGCCGTTGTGTTGCGCGATACCGTTTGGGCTGCTGAGCGATTGGGCCACACGCCCAATCCGATGTGGTCGGAAATGGCCGATAAAATTGCCTTGCCCTGCAAAGGCCCGGTCGTAGTTTCGCACGACGGGTTCAAGCCGAGCGAAGAGAAGGGTCATACGCCCGATCCTCTCCTGGGTATATTTCCGCTGGGCTATCCAATGGCGGGCGAAGTCCAACAGGCCACGCTGAAATTTTATCTCGACCTTGCCGACGGGTATATCGGCAGCCCCATGCTTTCGGCGTTGTATGGGGTGTGGGCCGCCTACGCCGGGGATCGCGAGCTGTCAGCGAAGTTGATGGAAGATGGTTATGGCAAGTTTTGCGTCGGTCGCTTCCTTCAGACCCTCGAATATCGCAAAGACGTGTTCCCCGAACAGCCTTCGGCCGGTCCGTTTTTTGCCAATCTAAGCGGATTCCTCTATGGGCTCCTGATGGGATTTCCGGGCGTCCGTCCTGGCCCGGAGTCGTTGCCCGAGTGGAGCCGCCGCTCCGTCGTTCTGCCTGCTGGTTGGAAGGCCATCGAAGTCGAACGTTTGTGGATTCGGGGACAGCCGACCCGGCTTGAGGCCCGGCACGGGGCCGAGCGCGCCATTTTGCAATCGGAGGGCTCCGGGCGAAAACCACCGAGTGCCTGTCTAGTAGAACTAAATCCAAGACGATCGAGGTTGCGCCGACGGGCAGTACGCTGACCGCCGCCATAGCCACAGGTGGGGTGGTCCGTCCCCGTAACGTCGGAGGCTACAGATGACCGCCACTCCTCTTCGCCCTGGCCTAGCCTGCAGCGAGCAATCGGCTTGCGGCAATGGGGGGGGCCGCAGAGCGCCCGTGAGCGGCCTATTCGCGGATGCGGCCGGAATTGGCGACTCCCGCTATGAGTTGCTGCTGCTACTCCACGCCGATTTCGCTTTATTCCAGCCATTCCATCCCACGTCCGGCATGTTCCGCTCGGACTCGGATCCCTACGAGACCGCGAACCACGGGACGTTCATTGTTATCGCATCGCTACCCTTGCAGGGCAGGTTGCCGGGCGCCCTCCCTCGCCTGCCACGACCAGCGCTCTCATCTGCGGCCACAGCCAACCCGCTGCTCGTAACAGGGCGCCCTGTGACTCAATTGAGAATGACAATGATCCTCCCGGATCCCCGCGTTGCAATGCGTAGGTCCGCGGCCATCGCCGCCGCGACCGCGCCTCGCCGGAATTTCCAGGCCTTGCGCCTGACCGCACCTCTGCTGGTGGGCGCCAGGAGGTTATGGAGGCCTCTTTCATCCAGGCCGTGGCATGCGCCGCCAAGGGGCGATATTACCTCGTCCCGGCGTTGGCGAGGAAGCTGAGCGATTGAGTCAGCCAACACAGGTTACGCCAGCGGCTGAAGGGACGATCGCTCGTGGGAATGAAAGCCGTAGAACTCCCCGCAACCCTGAGCTGGACGATCGCATTATTCCCTGAGCCGCAAGGTGCAGCCAGGCATGTGATGACGATCCAGCAAAAACCGGCAGAGATTGCGACTTGATTCAAGCCGCGGTGCATCTGCCCGGGACGCTACGCCGAATGGGAGCTGAACGAACATGACGCCAACGTTTCCGCCCGTTTTCGCTCCCTCCACCGGCGCAATCCCTCGCCTCAGGAGAGCGCTATCGCGCGCGCGGGGAGTGCTAATCGGCTCGGCGGCGACCTTGCTTCTCACAGCCGTCTCGGTGGCGCAAACGACCACGTCCGGGCCACCCACCCTGCCGGTTCCGCCCGCCGCTGCGGCTCCGCCTGATGACGGCCAGTGGATGATGCCGGCAAAGAACTATGCGGCGACCCGCTATTCCGAGCTCGATCAGATCAATGGCTCGAACGTCAAGGACCTCCGCGTCGAGTTTACGTTTTCGATGGGGGTCAATCGAGGTCAGGAAGCAGCGCCGATCATCGTGAAGAATACGATGTATGTCGTCGATGCCTATCCGAACTATGTCTTCGCTCTCGATCTCAGCCAGTCCGGAGCGCCGCTGAAATGGCAATACGCGCCTGAGCCGGAAGCCGCCTCGCAGGGCGTGGCCTGCTGCGACGTGGTGAACCGCGGGGGTGTCTTCTTCGATGGCAAGTTCATCTTCAACACTCTCGACGGCAACACGATCGCGCTAGACGCTGAGACGGGCAAGCCTGTGTGGAGGACAAAGCTTGCCGACATCAGCGTAGGCGAGAGCATCACGATGGCTCCGCTGGTGGTGAAGGGAAAGGTGCTCGTCGGCGATTCAGGCGGCGAATTCGGGGTGCGCGGCTGGCTCGCTGCGCTCGACGCCGGCACCGGCAAGCTCGCCTGGAAGGCCTTCCACACTGGGCCGGACAAGGATGTCCTGATCGGCTCCGACTTCAAGCCTTTCTATCCGTCCGATCAGGGGCAGGATCTCGGCGTCAAGTCTTGGCCTCCCGATGCGTGGAAAATAGGCGGCGGCACGATGTGGGGGTGGATCGCCTATGATCCGGACCTCAACCTCATCTATAACGGCACCGCCAATCCGGGGCCCTGGAATCAGGAACAGCGCCCCGGGGACAACAAATGGACCGCGGGCATTTTCGCTCGCGACCCGGATACGGGCGGGGCCAAATGGTTCTACCAGTTCAATCCGCACGACGAGCACGACTACGACGGTATCAACGAGATCGTTCTTCTCGACCTGCCGGTGAACGGGCAGATGCGCAAAGTCCTGCTCCACCCCGACCGTAACGGCTACCTTTACATGATCGACCGGGTGACAGGGGAGGTGATCGCCGCCGACGCTTACGGCTATGTGAATTCGATCACGGGGATCGATCTGAAGACCGGCCGGCCGACGATCAACCCCGACAAGGCAACCAAGCTCGGCGCCGTGGTGAGGGACATTTGCCCGACCGCCTCGGGCGCGAAGGACTGGGAGCCGTCAGCGTTTTCGCCGCGCACCGGCTTCCTCTACATCCCGCACGAAAATCTCTGCATGGACTGGGAAAACGTCGAGGCCAACTATATTGCCGGGACGCCCTATGTCGGCGCCAACGTCGTCATGAAACCAGGTCCTGGCGGCAACCGCGGCTTTTTGACAGCGTGGGATGTGGCCAATCACAGGCCGGCATGGCGCATCAAGGAAGACTTGCCGGTCTGGAGCGGGGCTCTGGTGACGGCGGCGGACCTCGTCTTTTACGGAACCATGGACGGCTGGTTCAAGGCGCTCGACGCGCGCACCGGCGAGCTCAAGTGGCAGTTCAGGACGGGCTCCGGAATCGTCGGCCAGCCGGTGGCCTATCGCGGGCCTGACGGCCGCGAATATGTCGCGATCCTGTCGGGGGTCGGAGGCTGGGCCGGAGCGATCGTTGCCGGCAATCTAGACCCACGCGATCCGACCGGCGCACTCGGATTTGTCGGCGCCATGCCAGATCTGAAGCGAAAAACCACCGCCGGAGGGATGCTCTATGTCTTCGCGCTCCCCCCGTCCTGACCACGCTCAGCGGGCCGCAGCGCTCGTCGTTGTCCTCTCCCTTGCTGTTGCGGGCTGCAATCAGCAAAACAGCGATATCGCGAACCTGCCGGCCTCCGAGGGAGGTCCGCAGAATGTTGCGGTTACGGGCCTATTTCCCGCTGGCGGCGTGCCCCCGCCAGAGGACCCGCGCGACAAGCTCTATGACGGCGACGCCCATGCGATCAACGAAGGTCAGCGCCTTTTCGAGCGGTACAATTGCGTGGGCTGCCATTTCCATGGTGCGGGCGGCATCGGCCCGGCGCTTCTCGGTGCCGATCCCTGGCGCTACGGCGGTCGCATCGATCAGATTTTTCAGACGATTTATCGCGGAAGGCCGAACGGCATGCCGGCATGGGCGGGAACGATCCCCGAGGCCGAGATCTGGGAGATTGCGGCCTATGTCCGCTCGCTGGACAAGGCTGCGAGCGACAAGCCCATACCGACCGAGCCGCCGCCCCCGGCTGCCGGGCCGTCGCCGCCTTCGGCCGCGGCGAACTGAGGTTTGGCGGCTGGTGGTGTGAAGCAGGAGCAGCGGATGCAAGTGTCGGGGAAACGAATATGAGAGGAGCCATCCTCCTGGTGGGAGTCTTGGCGACCTCGGCACTGCCGACCCACGCCCGTGAGTTGCGGGTCTGCGCCGACCCGAACAACCTGCCGTTCTCCAACGAGAAGGGCGAAGGATTCGAGAACAAGGTCATCGATCTGATCGGTAAGGATCTCGGTGCGACAGTTACCTATACGTGGTGGGCGCAGCGTCGCGGCTACGTGCGCAACACGTTGAATTCGGTCAAATGCGACCTGTGGCCGGGCGTTGCATCGGCAGTCGGCATGTTGGCGACGACCCACCCCTATTACCGTTCGACCTACGTTTTCGTCACGAGGCCTGATCGGGGGCTCGACATCGCCTCGTTCGACGATCCCAGGCTCAAGGAGCTGAGGATCGGCCTCCAAATGATCGGCAATGATGCGATGAACACACCCCCCGCGCACGCTCTCGCGCGGCGCGGGATCACGCAAAACGTCCGCGGCTACATGGTCTATGGCGACTACAGCCGGGCTAACCCGACCGCCGGAATCATCGATGCCGTCGCAAACCGCGAAATCGATATCGCGATAGTCTGGGGCCCGATTGCCGGCTATTTCGGTGAACGGCAGTCGCCTCCTCTTGTCCTGAGGCCGGTGACAGCCGCCCTCGATGGGCCGCAGTGGCCGATGCAGTTCGACATTTCGATGGGCGTTCGCCACAATGACGAGGATTTCAGGCGCGAGATCGAAGCCGCGCTCGCTCGCAATCGCATAGCGATCGACAAGATATTGGTCGATTATGGTGTGCCGCGCGTCGCCCCGCCGGCGCAAACCGGGGCAATCGATCGGCCCTGATCCAGGGAGATCGCGATCCCGCTATTGCAGCCCATAGAGATAGGCGGCCACGTCGCGCGCCTGGGCTTCGGAAATGCCTGTAATCGGCATAGCGGTCTTCGGATTGATACCGCGCGGATCGACGATCCATCGAACGAGGTTGCTCGGCGTGTTCTCGAGGACGCCGGCGAGATAGACGCGTTCGCGGATGCCTTCAAGCGGCGGGCCGACATGAGCGCCAGGAGCCGCGACGCCGCGGATGTCATGGCAGGTGGCGCAGCCGAAGCGGATCATTAGGGTCTGCGCGTCTGCAGGGCCACCGGCCGCGAAAACAGTGCCACGATAATCGGCCGGATGTTCGGAGGCGATCAGGAGCGCGCCTGCGCCAAACAACGCGAGGATGGCTGCAGCCGCACCGATCTTAGCCCGGGATGGCATCTTGCACCTTCATTGCCGGAGCAGTGGACCCGCGGATCATGATGGCGGCAAGGAGCAGGGCCGCGCCGAGGTAGACGAATCCCGCCGGAACCCACATCACCAGGCCGCCGAGCTGCTGGTCTTCTAAGGGAGTGAGGCCCCAGAGCGGCGCCCAGGCCGTCTGTGCCGGGTAGAGGAGCCGCGGGCAGAGGGTCAAAAGAGCCCCGAGGAGCCCGGTGTGCATGCTCGTCAGGAAAAGGTCGAGGACGGCGGTTCCGCGCTGCCGCTGCGCGCCGCAGAGCATTGCCTGCCAGAAGAACAGGGCCGTGGCGAAAAAGCTCAGATGCTGAAGAAAGTGCATGAACTCACTGCGCAACGCCATTTCGAAGAGGGCCGGAACGTGCCAAGCCCAGATCGCGATCGCATGGAGGACGGTCGCTGTCAGCGGCTCGGTCAACCGGCGCCATAGAGGCACGACACCACGTCTGCGCGCCCAACGTCCAAGCGCGCCAGACCATTGCGGCGGCAATCCCCACGCGAATGCGCCGGCGGGCCGCGAGAGGACAAGGAGCGGTGCTGCCAGCGCCATCAGGATCTCGTGTTCGACCATGTGCGCCGTAAACAGGCGCTCGGCGAGCAGATGGAGAGGCGACAGGAGCGCGGCCGCAACCGCTGTCCAGCCTGACAGAAAGTAGCAGACTTGCGCCGGCTTGACGCCGCGGCCCCGGCCAGCATGCGTCCAGAGCCGACCGATCCCGGCAACATAGAGGATGAGACTCGCGAGAAGAGGCAGGACGACCGCCGGCTGAAGGGTCCAGGCAGGGTCGGAAACCGAACAGAAGGCCTGGCCCGCCCATGCCGGTCCGGTGAGCGGCACAACAACGGCAATTGCAAGGGTCGGCAGCAGTCTCATCGCTCGCACCCCGTCAGAACGAAGCTCGCCGCGCCCTGAGTGGCGATGACGATCGCAAAAAGCACGGCTGCGGCCACGCCGGTCCCGGCAAGGAACAGCCGCGGTCGCCCGTCAGGGCCCGCCACCATCCGCTCGAGTCCGCCATGCGCCTGCCATGCCCGCCACGACAGGAAGGCTCCGCAGAGCGCGACGAGAGCGAGGAGAGCGGCGACCGGCAGGATGACGTTGAAATGATGCGCGCAGACCCATGGCACGAGCGCGTAGGTCGTTTGCGTGTTGGTGGCCCAGGCGCCGGGCCCACTCGCTATTCCCGCCCAGGGAAGACCATTGCGCGCAACCGTTGCCAAAGTCGCCTCACAGTCTCGGCACGAAATAGAGAAGCAGGTAGAGCGGCAGCCAGGTCAGGATGACGAAGTACCAGTAGAAGGCATTGTCGCTCACGTCGCTGAACCGCTTGCCGCGCCCGTGCGCGGTGAACATCAACACTGCCAGGACAACGGTGTCGCCGAGATCGGTGATGATGTGCGTCGTGTGCAGGCCGAGGATCACCCACACGATCGATCCATAGGCGTTGGTGTCCCAGCGGACGTTCAGGGTGGTGAATTCCATGGCCCGAAGCGCCAGGATCAGGAAGCCGATTGCCGACATGACGACGAGATTAAGCCGGGTGGCGGGCAGGTCCGCCCGCTCGCCGCTGCGTTTGGCGAGCTGGTTCGGCCAGGCGCTCGCAAGCAGCGCAATAGTCAAAAGCGTCGACCACAGGAGCCCCGGCGGCTCACCCGTAGGCGGCCAGTGTGGGTTGACCACTGCAAGGTAAAGATAAGTGGCCGCAACCAGGACGAAGCCGGTGCCTTCAAGCATCATGAAGGCGGCGGTGCCCCACCAGATCGAGGCTGCCGGGCCGTAACCGAAGGTCGGCAGCGCGGAGACGTCCTGCACGGTCCGCGTCTTCATTGCTCATCCTCGTGCAAGGCTTTCGGCCAGAACCAGCCGATCAATGTGGCGCCGATGAGGGCGCCGCCCCAAACAACCGCCCAGGGCGTGAAGATCGAGGCAATAAAGGCGATGGTCACCGCGATTGCCGCAGTGAACGGCCAGATCGAGGGATCTGGCGAGGCCTCTCGCAACGAGGGCGTGGCTTCGGTGACAGTCGTCACCAGGATTTCGCGGGCGTTGACGGACAATCCCGCCACGACCGGCAGGCTCTCCCGTTCCGTCCACAGCGGCTCGCGACCCGTGACGACCGGCACGCGGGCGAAATTGTAGACCGGCGGCGGTGAGGAGACTGCCCATTCGAGCGTGCCGGCATCCCACGGATCATCCCGCGCGACCTCGCCGCTTCGCAGACTGGCGAGCATGTTCCACAGGAACCCGGCGAAGCTCAGAAATAGCAGCAGCGCGCCCACCGTGACAAAGAGGTTCAGGTCGTCCCAGCCAACGCCGGGGAGATAGGTGTAGATCCGCCGCGGCATGCCGCGCAGGCCGAGGATGTGCATGGGAAAGAACGCGGCATTGAAGCCGATCAACGCCATCCAGAAATGCCACTTGCCGAGCCGCTCGCTCATGAGCCGCCCCGTGACCTTGGGAAACCAGAAGTACACGGCGCCGAGCAGCGGAAATACAGCGCCGCCGATCAAGACATAGTGCAAATGGGCAACGACGAAGTAGGTGTCGTGAACCTGTGTGTCGAGCGGCACCGAGGCGACCATGACCCCGGTCAGGCCGCCGATCACGAAGATGAAGAAGAAACCGAGCACGAAGAGCATCGGCACGCGCAGGATCGGCCGTCCCATCCAGATCGTCGCCAGCCAGCAGAAGATTTGCAGACCATTGGGGATTGCGATCAGCATGCTCGAGGCGGTGAAGAAACTGGCGCCAAGCTGCGGCAGCCCCGTGACGAACATGTGGTGCACCCAGAGCCCGAACGAGAGGAACGCCACGGAGATGAGCGAAAGCACAAGACCGAGGTAACCGAACATCGGACGGCGGGAAAACGCCACGACGATCGATGACACCATGCCCGTTGCGGGAAGGAAAATGATGTAGACTTCAGGATGGCCGAAGAACCAGAACAAGTGCTGCCAAAGGACAGCATCGCCAGCCTCGGCCGGATTGAAGAAAATGCGTGCCGACGAGCCTGTCCATGATCAGGCAGGAGGAGGCGATCATGACCGCCGGCATGGCGAAACAGATGACGAAGGACGTGACGAGCATCGACCAGACGAAGAGGGGGATGCGGTCGAGCGACATCCCCGGCGCGCGGTGCTTGAGCACGGTCACGATGGTGGCGACCGCCACCGCGAGCGAGGAAACCTCGGTGAACGTGATCATCTGCGCCCAAACATCGGCTCGTTTGCCGGGGGCGTATTCGGGCCCCGACAGGGGCACGTAGGCAAACCAGCCGACGTCGGGCCCGGTGTTCAACAGGAAGGCGATCCAGATGAACAGCCCGCCGGCAAGATAGATCCAATAGCTGAAGGCGACGAGCCGGGGAAAGGCGATGTTGCGCGCCCCGACCATCAGGGGAACGAGATAAACGGCAAAAGCCTGCATTACCGGGACGGCGAAAAGAAACATCATCGTCGTGCCATGCATGGTGAAAAGCTGATTGTAGAGATCGGGCCCGATGAGCTTGTTCTCAGGCCGCGCCAGCTGCGCACGCATGGCAACGGCATTGAACCCACCGAGGAACAGGAAAACGAAGGCCGTGATCATGTAGCGCCAGCCGACCGTCTTGTGATCGACGCTCGACAGGCGCCCCAGGAGACCGGCGGGCGTGGCCCATGTTCGCTCGAGCCGGCGGTGCAGCTCATCGTCGCCAAGGACGATGTCGCGCAGATCGGCCTCAGGCATGGAGCGGCGGCGGACAGGGCGCTCGACCGGGAGGCCGCCTCCGATCACGGCGTCGCTCACTTCAGGCCCTCCAGATAGGCCGAAATGGCGTTGAGCTCATCGGGGTCGAGCTGCACGAAGGGCATTTGCGAGCCGGGTTTCACGCCCTGCGGGTCGGCAAGCCAGGCGGCGAGCGTGCCGCGGCTCAGCGGCAGGGTTCCGGCTGCAAGCGTCATCCGGCTGCCGACATGCGTGAGATCGGGGCCGACGCGGGCCGCTGCCGACGTCCCGCGCACGGCGTGGCACATGACGCAGGGCTTGGCCAGAAATGCGGCAAGACCTTTCTGCCGTTCGGGTTCGTTCGGATCGTCGGCGGAACGGATCTGGCCGTCGCGCCAGGCGTCGAAATCAGGTTTCTCTTGCGCGACAACCAACAACGCCATGTGGGCATGCTGGGCCCCGCAGAATTCGGCGCATTGGCCGCGGTAGATGCCGGCGCGGGCAGCCGTGAAGCGGATCGAATTCTCGCGACCCGGAATCAGGTCCTCTTTGCCCATCAGGCTCGGAACCCAGAAGGAATGGATCACGTCGTCGGCGCGCAGCCTGATCGTCACAGGAACGCCCACCGGAACGTGAATCTCGTTGGCGGTCGTGAAGGTGCGGGCCGGCTCGTCATCCTTGTACTCGACCTCCCACCACCATTGGTGGCCGGTGACGAGCAGAGCCATTCCGGCAGCCAGCGGCCGACCGAGAACGCGCTTTTGTGTGGCGTAGCTCAGTCCGGTCAGGGCCAGGACCGTGACAGCCGTCATCCCGACGAGAGCACCCACGATGATCGTGAGCCGCAGCTCCGCGGCCCTTTCAAGCGCGGATGGCTCGGGGGCCGCGCTGGCGCGCCTGCGCCAGACAGCGATCGCAAGCGCGATCATGACGGCGAGCCAGACAACACCGCAGACCGCGGTGAATATCCAGATCAAATCCCGCAGCCGCTCGCCTTGCGGGCTGTGGGGGTCGAGCGCCGATTGAACTAGCGGACCGACCATGGCGCTCACGGCGACAGTAGCTTGGGGGCCTCATCCCCCGGCGGAGGCGGCGTTGGTTGTCGATTCTCGGCAGGACGGCCCTGCATATGGTCGTCGCGGTTAGGCGCCGCGGCGCTCGAAACATTGCCGCTCATCGACAGGACGTAAGCCGCGATCTCCCATATCTGCTCGTCGGTAATCTTGCCGCGAAACGATGGCATTCCGTTCGGGCGGCCCTCACGGATGGTGGCAACGATGTCGGCGATGGTCCCGCCGTAAATCCACCGGTTCTCCATCAGGGCGGGACCGATGCCGCCGCCCCCATCGAAATGGCAGCCGCGGCAATTGAACGAGGCGTAGAGCCTCTTTCCTTGGCTGAGGTGATAGGCGTTGTTCAGATAGCGCTCGCCAAGCGTATACTGGCGGCCCGCTCCGCGGGCGTCGAGAAGCGGCGGATCGGCGCGGTACTGACGATCCTCGCGCTCACACCCGGCGACGAGCGGTGCGATGGCAAGCGGCACCGCAAGGCCGCTCGCGACTACGCGCCGCGCACGCTCGGCCCGTTTGAGATGGGGACCCTGAGCGCTTCGACGGCTCGCCTGAACAGCCATTCCGCCTTGCCGCCCGATAGAAGTTGCACCACCCGCCGTGCCCGCAGCGATCCGGATCGAAATCTTGCCGATCGTGTCCTGAGGTGAACGTCCGGGACCTCGCTCAACTCTCGGAAGTCGTGAGTTGTTCCGCAACGCGACGGCGAGACGCTCCGCCGGGTGATCATCGGTTCGTCGGCAAGGCCGGATTGCGACCCCACCCTGGTTGAGGGAACTGATCGATGAACACCGAGCCGATGAACCTGGATGTGCGAAAGTTGTTTCGAGCCGGGAGCCAAAGGGTTCCCCTGCGCGTTGAAGGTCGCGGGGGCACGCCCCTGGCTGGTTGAAGAAGGCCCCTCCGCTGATCCTACATGGAGGAGGAGCGTATGATACTCAGGAGTCTCGGTGTAGCTGCAGGCGCGGCTCTATTGTTCGTGATCCCGGTCCACGGGGCGAACGCAGTCAGCAATCAATCGCACAATGCGACCAGCGCATATCTCACACCTAACAATGCTCCCCAAGGGTACGGCGCCTACCGCTATCGCAAGCTAGCGATGGCGAAGCAGTGTGTCGATAAATTCGGGGCGCCGGTGAAAAATGGCCAACGCTGCCGCCGCCCCTAAAGAATGAGAGATCGGGCGCCTTCTGCGCTCGACCTCCCGCGCTCATAGGCCGAAGCAAGGAAGCTTGATTTCACGGCATTTCGCTGTTGACGTCGCGATCACGACGGAGGCCCCTTCCTCCGACAGGTGGCCGGGCAATCCCTTCGCCGAGGCCCTGAGCCTCGCCAGTCACGACTCTATCCTGAAGCCTGGCCATAGGTTCCTCCTCGATCTCAACGCGACGCAGGCCGCCGTTCGCGCTGGATAGGACCGCTCCCGTATCCAAAAGGGATCCCGATTGGCCGGGGCTTTTCGGGAGAGATGGGGTGACATCTGCGTCTCATGCGCG
>JAFAME010000003.1 GCA_019233695.1 Methylobacteriaceae bacterium | reverse complement strand
CTACACTCTTTCCCTACACGACGCTCTTCCGATCTAAGTGATGCGTTCCCTCTCCCCGTGAAGGACGGGGAGAGTGGATAGGATCCGCCTGTTCGTCGATCATGTCTCGCACCAATGACAGGAACACGCGATGGCCTCCCAACCTGAAGCCCCGCGTTGGATGCGGCTCCATCCAAATCCGCCTCAGTTCTTCGTCGGAATACCCGCCATCGAGCAGCTGATTTATGAACGCTTTAAGAACAATCCTGCCATCGCTGTTCACTGCGCCAAGGGCATCTGAAATCAACCTTCTGGCGCCAGGGCTTGGTTGACTGGGAGGCCAATATACGGATTGGCAAAATTGGACAAATTCGTCCGGAATTGGCAATCCGTCTACCGTAGCCATATCATTCACGCCCGGCAGGGATTGGCGATGAGCGGCAGCAGCGTCTGGCGGCAGAACATCGGGCGAAACTAAGATTCCACCACCTTGTCGCCGATCATGCGCACAAACCCCTCCGTCCACTCGTCGCGATCCAGGACTGCTTCCGATATGTCGAAACCATCGGGATAATCGCGGAACCCCGGCTTGTCCCGCACGCGAGCAAGGGCCGCTTCCGCCTTTTCCCTGGTCGTGTAGATGCCGATCAGCGTGGTCTCGTCCGCTCCGGGCGCCTTCTCGTATTCATGGAAAAGAGTGTACACGGCGTTCATGGATGTGCTCGCTACGGTCGAAATTGATCCTCGAACCACGTGGAATGCGAAAGTGTCGGTCGCCCCATTTCTGGATCTCTTGAATTGTTGTCCTGGCGATGCCGCAATCTCGCATAGATTGCATCGCTGTGCATCGTTGCACGACTACGATTCCACCACCCTGTCGCCAATCATACGCGCGAAGCCTTCCGTCCAATTGTCCTGATCCAGGTCTCTCTCGTAGATTCCGAAACCCTCAGGAAAGTCACGAAATCCCGGCTTGTCGCGCACTCGGACGAGGGCCGCCTCGGCCTTTTCTCTGGTCGTATAGATGCCGATGAGCTTGGTCTCGTCGACTCCCGGCGCCTTCTCGTATTCGTGATAAAGAGCGTATACGACGGTCACGGGACTGCTCCTAGGTTCGAAATTGATCCTCGAACCACGTTGGAACCCGAAAGTGGCGATCTCCCCACTTCCGGATCTTGTTGAATTCGGTGTCAGGACCTCTCGGATACTTGCCTGGACCATATTTCTGGTCCATCAACCGCTTAGCGAAGTCCTTTCCAGTCTCCTTGATCATCGGCTTTTCGCCGCGTACCCAATCCGGGGGACTGTCCGCTGCTTCCTTGCCGCTTAGTCCGGGAATGGGCTTCTTCGGAAGCTCAAGCTCCTCCTTTCCTATTTTACCACCCCGGAGAAGATCTGCAACCCAAGGTGGCAGCCGGCCGAGTATCTCCTGAGCGGGCATAACTTCGGCCGCGCCGCTCTCGCCCCCGCTCGTCCACTGTCCGCCATCGGAAGAGTCGTGAGGCACATGCCGCTGACCGGCCTGAAATTGGACGCAGGCTCAAGGCACGGCCGAGTGCCGTGCGCTTCGTGATGACCGTCAGCACTCTCGACAGTTCGGTCCGGCTCCAGGCCGAGGCGCGCTCGTCTGCGAACTAGAGAAACCTATCGCCTCACGGCGAGCGGAGGGTCCGCTTGGGGCGCTAGTGGAAGCGTTCGACAAATGATGAGATTGGGTGCAAGATCCAAAGCGCACCTTAGCTTATCCTTCTCCGCGAGAAGGATAAGCTACATTATCCGCTTGCTCGTCGATGATGTCTCGCACCAATGACAGGAAAGGCCTATGACCGCCTAGCCTGAAGCCCCACGTCGGGTGCGGCTTCATCCAAATCTGTCTGAGCTCTTCATCGGAATACCCGTCGCTAAGTAACTTGTTTATAAAATCTTTGAGGACCACCCTGCCAGCGTCGTCTACCGCGCCGAGAGCATCGGATATCAGTCTTCTGGTTCCAGGATTGGGTTGACTTGGAGGCCAGTACACCGATTGGCAGAACTGGACAAACTCGGTCGGAATTGGCAATCTGTCTACGGCAATCATGTCACTTGAGCTCCTGCCTTCAACGCGGCTCATTGTAGGGAAACGCCGTGCGGACGAGATAGCCGCGCGGCGTATCTGGAGCGTAATCGATAATTACTCTCACGTTGTATGTTCTTTGCATGTAGGGACCTGAATTGACGTCTTCCCAGACCGCTTCTTTTCCGGTGGGATATCCAAACCGCTTGTTGAGTGTGGCCCGAGACCGTTTGCCCTCCGCAACCAGATTAACTGTCGATTTGTCATCGTCAAGCGTTCGATTGACGAAATTATTGGCGTCCTCCACAGTGGCAAATGATCCATCTGCTACCGATCCGCCTGCTTCGATCAAGGGTTCGTAACGGACTTGGTGAACTTCGTCCATAAAATCTTGATCGCTTAGGCCGACATGCTCGCGGATGGCGTGTCCGCCCCGCTTCTCCTCCTGATTCAGGTCGACCCAGTATTGGCGTGATGTTTCGTTCTGCGCGGGCTCGATCGGTGCTTCATCACTCGTCCATTGTCCGCCGTCGGGAGAGCCGGCAGGCACGCGCGGCTGATCGGGACTGAATTTGAGCGCGGGCTCGAGACCGGTATCTGCCGCCGCAACAGCCGCGCCAGACTGCGTCCGCGCCCCGCCCTTACCGAAAGGCGACATGGTCGCCGGCACCAGGAGCACATCGCCGCCGGCGATCGGCGCATAGCCGAGCGCGGCGCGCTTCTCGTTGACCGTCAGCACCGAGGAGGATTCGATCCGGCTCCAGGCCGCCGTGCGCTCGTCGGCGAAGACGGGCAGCGCGTCGATGTCGGGGACAATCGACAGGCCTTGGCCGAAGGACGGCGTCAGCCACCAGTTCCACGCCCGGCAGAGATTGGCGATGAGCGGCAGCACCGTCTGGCGGTAGAAAGCCTTGTTGGCCTCGGCATAGTTGGCATGCGTATTGTCCCCCGGCAGGCCGAGCAGCAGGGGCGGCACGCCGATGGCAAGCGCAATGTCGCGCGCGGAGGAATTCTTGCCCTCCACAAAGCTCATGTCGCGCGGCGACAGGCCCATCTCCTTCCAGTCCATGCCGCCGTCGAGGAGGAGCGGCTTGCCGGCGTTGGCAGCGCCTGAAAAGGCCTGGTCGAGTTCCTGGCGCAGCCGCTCCCATTGCGCTTCGGCGAGCTTGTCGGGGCCCTCGCGCGGGGCATAGACGAGCGCGCCGGAGGGCTGCGCCCCGTTGTCGAGCAGCGCCTTGTTCCAGGCGGCAGCGCCGGTGTGGCCGTCGATGGCAAAGGCCGCCGGATCGAGCGGCGACATGCCATAAAAATCGTCGGTCGGGTTGTAGTCGCGCCAGTGCAGTACGGCCGCGTCGGAGGCATCGCGGGTGAAATCGACGGCGACGCGGCGCGTCGTGCTGCCGACAGCAAACTCATAGGCGCGCGGCAGGCCGTCGGCGCCGGGCACGACGCGGGCGCGGTCGGGCCGCCAGCGATAGAGTTCGTGGGGCGTCGCATCGACGTCCACACGCTCCATGAAGGCATTGCCGCTCAGGAGATAGTCGGAGACGACGGCCTGGCGGAAGCTGACGCCGTCCTCGACCGGGTTCGGCCTGTCGAGAAGCGCCTTCAGGCGCGGCAGCGCGACGGCCCCGTTGGTCGTCCCACGGTGGCGAAGGATCTTCAGCGGAACGTCGGCTGCGGCCTTGGCGGTGAACCAGATGCATGCGTAGACGATGACGTTGCGGCGATAGCCCTCGCGCGCCAGTTTCTGGAAATCGCGCTCCTGCCAGACCGGCCGCCCGACCGAGAAGGCGGCAACGAGCGCGCCGACGCGCGAGGCCTTGTGCTCGCGCGAGGCGGGCCGGAAAAGGCGATCGAGAAGAGGCATGAAGTGCTCGTTTGCATCCCTCTCCGCGCCCTTGCGGGGAGAGGGCCAGGATGAGGGCCGGGTTCCTCCCCCGCATTGCGGGGGAGGGGGACCATGCGAAGCATGGTGGAGGGGGCCGGGCAGGTCGATGGACAAGAAGCGGCGGCACCCGCCCCCTCAGTCGGCTGCGCCGACAGCTCCCCCGCAAAGCGGGGGAGCATCCCGTCACAGCCGCCGGATGCGCGGCTCGGCGCCAACCCCGTGCATGAGCTCGCAGAGGCCGTGGACGAGCGCGTCGACCCGGTCGGGCGAGGCGCCTGCGCCATTTCGTTGGGGAGTGAACTCGACCATCTGATCTTCGAGTTCGGCGTGGATGCCGAGGTGGCTGACGCGGCCCTGCTCGTAGAGGGCCGAAACCGGTTCGGCCCGCAGCACCTTGCCGCGTGTTGCGCGCACGGCGCGAAAGGCGATGTCGGGATCGATGTGGCGCACGATCGTCTCGACCATGTCGCCGCCCTGGTTGACTTCGGCGATCAGGCGATCGGCACCGAAAGTATGATAGGCGGCAATCGCCTGGCTCGCCCATTGGTGGGGGGTCAGTCCCCGGCATGAGCGGTCGGCCAGCACATAGAAGCGCCGGTCGGCGCCGAGCCCGGCGACGACGATGCCGCAGGCGTCGGCCTGCTCACCGGAGGTTGCCGGCGGGTCGACTGCGACGACGATGCGCACAAGCTGCGGCGGCACGGAAACGCGATGGCGCTCGATGTCGTGGCGCCGCCACAGGGCATCCGGATTGTCGTCGAGGATCTCGGCGTCAAGCTCCTGACGCCCGAGCCGCGTTCCCCGATAGCGCCCGATGACGGCTTCCAGGAAGGGCGGCGCCAGATTTACGGCGTTCTCGTCGGTATGGCCGCGGATCACCTTGACGTCGGCACGCGCGACAAGCTCGCGGATCAGGGGTACCGGGCGTGGCGTCGTGCTGATCAGCAGCCGCGGTGCCTCGCCGAGCCGCAGGCCGAACTGCAGCATGTCGAAGGTCTCGCGCATGCGCCGCCAGGCCGCGAGCTCGTCGCACCAGGCAGCGTCGAACTGCGGTCCGCGCAAGGCGTCCGGGTCCTCGGCCGAGTAGAGCGTGGCACGCGCGCCGTTGCTCCAGGTCAGCCGGTGCAGCGACGGTTCGTAGCGCGGCCGGTCCCAGGGCGGGGCGATGGCAAGCAGGCCCGATTCACCCTCCACCATCACGTGGCGTGCATCGGCCGCCGTCGGCGCTACGAGGCCGAGACGGTGGTAACCCGCTTCCTTCAGCGCGCGGATCGCCTCCGCGCCGGTGCGCGTCTTGCCCCAGCCGCGGCCGGCAAGCCACAGGCAGGTCCGCCAGTCGCCCGGCGGGAGAAGCTGCTCGGGCCGCGCCCAGAAACGCCAGTCGTAGTGGAGATGCGCCCACTCCGCGTCAGTCAGCTTGGCCAGGAAGCCGCGGCGCTCGGTTTCGTCGAGCGAGGCGAGCCAGCTTGCGTTCAAGGCTGGCCTTGACGATTTCGCTCGACGCATCGGTGGGATTGGCCGGCTGGATGTTGCGGATGCGGCCGAACCTGTGTGGCCGGCGGGCGGCAAGCAGGGCCAGGAGCAGGCGATCGCTCACCGGGCCCTTTGGGACCTCTCCGGTCGCGCCCCCCTTCTTCTCGCTTGCAACGGCGCGGCGGCGTGCCTCGTCCTCGAGAAAGTCTGAGCCGGCCTCGATGGCCTCGTCGCATTGCCTGGCAAATGCCGGATTGAGGCGCCAGTTGTAGACGGTCCGCGGCGAGATTCCCGCCTCGCTTGCTGCCTTTGTCATCGACCATCCCTCGGCAAGACAAAGCAGAAACGCGCGTGCCTGAGCGGGAAAGCGGGGCAGGCTCAAAAATTTGCTCCTGCTGGCTGTTGGGGCGCGCCGACATCTGAACGGCGAGGTGGCCGGACGAAGACCGCCGGGTCGCGGCACACCGAACGTCGACCAAAAGAAAACGCCCGGCAACCAATCGGTCCCGGGCGCAAATCTGCAGTGTCCGCAATCCATGCCATAGTTCGTGCACGCTTGTCAAGCGGAAAATTCGGCGCCCGCCACTCCCCTCCCGCCCATTGCCCGGGCTGTCCGGGGAATTGGAGATCGGCTTGCGTGACGAAGGGGCATCAGCTGATGCAATCCTCTTTCGTCATGGCCGGGCTTGTCGCGACAAGCCCGGCCATCCATGCGGCGCCACGGCAACAAACCTTCGGTTCTGCTTGAAACCGCAACAGAAGGGTTGCGGTTTGCCGCGCCATGAATTATTGCAAAGCGCAACATGGAGGTTGCGCATGGATAATCGCATCGAGAAGACCGTCGAGCTCAAGGCCCCGGTCTCCCGCGTCTGGCGAGCCCTGACTGACCATCGGGAGTTCGGCACATGGTTTCGCGTCCGCATGGACGGCCCGTTCAAGCCGGGCGAGGTCGCACGCGGGCAGATCACCCACCCCGGCTACGAGCATCTGCGCTGGGAGGCGGTGGTCCAGAAGATGGAGCCCGAGCGCCTGTTCTCGTTCACCTGGCACCCTTACGCCATCGATCCGAACCAGGACTATTCGGGCGAGCCGCCGACGCTCGTCGAATTCACGTTGCAGGAAACCGCGACGGGGACGTTGCTGCGGATCGTCGAAACAGGTTTCGACAAGCTGCCGCCCAAGCGCCGCCTCGAGGCGTTCCCGATGAACGAAAAGGGCTGGAGCCAGCAGGTCAAGAACATCGCTCAGCATGTCGAGCAGTCGGCATAGGCGCAACGCGCTGCGGGCGCGCGCCTCGGTATTCGCCGCACTCGGCGATGAAACGCGCCTGTCGGTGCTCGCCAAGCTCTGCGGCGGCAGGCCGTTGTCGATCTCTCGTCTGACCATAGGCACTCATTTGTCACGCCAGGCCGTGACAAAGCATCTTCGCGTGCTGGCACAGGCCGGCATCGTGCACAGCCTGCGCGTCGGCCGCGAGAGCCGGTTCGAGCTTGAACCGCGGTCGATCGAGGACATCCGCGGCTACCTCGAACAGGTCTCGCGGCGATGGGACAATGCGCTCGCGCGGCTGAAGGCGCATGTGGAGGAGTAGACCGCCGGTATCGACGATGGTCTTCCGGAAGCCAAACTGCAGGCCCGAACCGTCATGCCCGCCCTTGTGGCGGGCATCCACGCCGTCGGGCTGCTTCACCGGTCGGCGAAAAACACTCAGCACCCGTCCAGGCAAGGCTCAGGCCAGATCCAGGTACAGATCACGCCAGTCCGGATTGGAATCAAGGATCAACCGAACCTTCCACGCTCGAGGCCAATGCTTCAGGCTCTTTTCGCGTTGGATGGCGTCGCGAATGTCGGCATGGGCCTCCATGTAGACGAGACGCTTGAGGCCATACCGCTTGGTGAAACCCTCGATCAGTCCCTCGCGATGCTCGTACGCGCGCCGGGCAATATCGTTCGTCACGCCGATGTAGAGCGTGCCGTTCGGCCGGTTCGTCATGATGTAGACCCAGCCGCCCCGCATTGCGGCAGCTTGCACCGCGTGGATGCCCGCCACAAGGGCGGGCATGACGGTACAGCCGACACGCTCGATCAGCCGCCCGCCAGTGCGTCCTTGACGGTGCCGTTGGCGGCAAGGTCGGCCGCAGTCTTTCCCTGTCGGTCGCGCAGGCTGCGGTCGGCGCCCGCCTTGAGGAGGAGCTCGACGATGTCCTTGTGCCCGCGCTCGGCCGCGATCATGAGCGCCGTGCGGCCGCGCTCGTCCTGCGCATCAAGCCGCGCGCCGCGCCCGACGAGGACGCTCACGGCATTGGCCCCATCGGCGTCGGCGACGTCCTTGTCGTGCCCCGCGGCCCACATCAGCGCCGTCAGGCCGGCATCATAGGCCGCGTTCGGATCGGCACCCGCGTCGAGCAGCAATTGAACGAGCTTGGCGTTGCCGCGGCCGGCCGCATAGACGAGCGCGCCCTTGCCGGTCCGATCGAGCGCATCGACCTTGGCGCCTTTCCCGATGAGGAGGCCGGCCAGCCGCACATCGCCGTTGAAGCTCGCAGCGATCAGCGGGGTGATGCCGCCGCGGTTGGCGACATTGGCGTCTGCGCCCGCCGCCAGGAGCGCCTCGGCAGCCGCCGCCTTGTCGGCCTGAACGGCCTGGAACAGCGCATTCACACCGAAGACGTTGTTCTCGTTGACGTCGACCCCCTTGGCGAGAAGGAAGGCGATCACGTCGGTGCGGCCGGCGCGGCTCGCCGCCCCCAGCACCGAATTGCCGAGGCGATCGTGGAAGCGAAGCGCCGCGCCGGCCGCGAGCAGATCTTCCATCGCCGGGATGCAGCCCTGCTGGGCCGCGCTCAGGAGAGCAATATTGATGCGCAGCGCCTCCATGCGCGGGAGCTGGCGGGAGAGATCGCCGCGAAGATATTCGCACGGCGTCGGGCTCGGCCGCGGCGCACTCTCCTGCGCCGTGGCCGCCGAATTAATGGCCAGGAGAACAACAGCAGCAACACCTGCACGCACGGTCTTGATCCTCCCTCGATGCCGGTTGCATCACGCTAAGGCGGCGGGCGGCCCTCTGCAAGCGCGGCGGGTACGCCTTCTCCCAATGGGAGAAGGTGGCCGCGGAGCGGCCAGATGAGGGGCCCGCAGCCGCCAACGTTCGATCGGCGGTGGTGTCCACGCCCTCACGATTTTCGATGATTTCCGAGCAGCGTAGCCCCTCATCCGCCGCCAAGGGGCGGCACCTTCTCCCGCGGGGAGAAGAAGGTCGCGCCCTTCATGCCATCTTCGCGCAAGGCGTCGCCCAACGCGCCAGCGATCCTCGCTGCAAGCCGGGCGTTGTTCCTGACAAGCGCGATGTTCGCTGCGAGGCTGCGCCCCTGGGTGGCGGCGTTGATGCGATCGAGCAGGAACG
>JAFAME010000384.1 GCA_019233695.1 Methylobacteriaceae bacterium | reverse complement strand
ATCGATCACATCGAACAGGACCCGCCTTTCCTCCTTGGAAAGCTCGCCCTGCTCGGCGACCGCTTCCCTCAACTGGGAGACAGTTTGGGCGACGTTGCGATCGATCACATCGAACAGGACCCGCCTTTCCTCCTTGGCGAACTGGCCCTGCTCGGAAAGCGCATCCGTCAGTCGCGAGGCGGCTGCGGCGACACTACGCTCGAGGGCCTCGAAGAGTGCACACCGTTCGGCATCGGCGGCTGCGACACTCGGCGCCTCATTCATATTGCCATCACTCCCGCCCTCTCCACTTGCAGCGTTGGCCGGCGATTGCGCGTCCTGTCGCAGGCGACCGCTCGCAAAAGCGCGAAAATTCGCCCCGAGCCGTTCGGCGAGCCTCTCCGCGTCGGGCGATAGCTGAAGATGATCGGAGGGAATTCGGAACGGTTCCGCGCTCGTTTTCCGATAGACCAAATGCAGCCATGCATCGGTGATGCTCCACTCCGACGAGTCATTTATCGTGTGGGCGTGCTCATCGACGACATTGAACCGAGGGTCGGCGAAATCGAGTTCCGTCCTGCATATCGGAATGTCGGCCTGCAGCAGTTCATACCTGTTCTCTCCAAGGAGGTTGGCATAGAACTTTATGGTCGGATACATCAGTCCATGGTCTCGCCAGCCGGTGAGCGGCATGCTGTGCCGGGCCACGCCACCGACTTTCAGCAACTCATGGGTTACCAGGAACCCGTTTATCGGATTTATCAGGTGTTCTATTGTTCCTTCATTGTTTACCATATCAAATTGACCTTGCCACTCCGGCGGAGTCGCAAATGTATTCATGTCAAAATATCGTGCCCCGAACGCTTCGTCTACATCAATTGAATGGTGTTCGATACCCAGCAGACGATACACTTGCGGAATAGCGACCGCTCCGGAGTTGCCAATTGCCGCCGTGATTTCCTCCTCGCTCTTGCCTTGAGTGCGCAAGAATTCGACCGTTCTGCGACGAGGCTCTGCCGGGTCTCCATGAAATTCCTGACCACCATACTCGATGAGCTTGCCCGCCTGGGGCAACCAACCGCTCTCTATCCATTTGGCGACATGCGCCTCGAAATAGCTTGCGCCATAGCCCATGCACGTCCTCGCGGTCACAATGTCGGCGCGTGGTCAGCTGCGCCATTCGCCGGCCGCTGGAACTGCCCCGGACCGGCCGCGCTTGGCAAGCAAAAAGTCCGCCGCCGTTTTGGGAATTGCCGCGCACCAGACCGCGAAAAACGAGCGCTTAGGCGCTCATCCGCTACGACGAGCGAGGCGGCGTCGCGCGCGCGAGTGCCCGGCCCTCATCCATCGCCGCACGCATGCGGCGGACCGCCTCGACGAGGCCGACGAAGATCGCTTCGCCGACGAGGAAATGGCCGATGTTGAGTTCGATGACCTGCGGCAGCATGGCAACCTGCCGTGCCGTGCCGTAGTCGAGCCCGTGACCGGCATGGCACTCGAGGCCACATGCTGAAGCGCGCTCTGCGGCGGCACGGATGCGGGAGAACTCCTCATCGGCCCTGCCGCGGTCGCCTGCGGCGACGGCGTGGCACCAGGCGCCGGTGTGGAGTTCCACGACCGGCGCGCCGATCGCGCGGGCGGCCTCGATCGCCTCGATCGAGGGCTCGATGAACAGCGACACGCGAGTCCCCGCCCCCCGCAGTGCCGCGGCAAAGGGCTTCAGGCGGTCGTGGCCGCCAACCACGTCGAGGCCTCCCTCCGTGGTGCGCTCGGCGCGCCGCTCGGGGACGAGGCAGGCCGCATGCGGCCTCGTTCGCAAGACGATCTCCAGCATCTCCTCGGTTGCCGCCATTTCGAGGTTCAGCGGCTTGGTGAGCGAGGCGCGAAGCCGCGCGAGATCGTCGTCGGTGATGTGACGGCGGTCCTCGCGCAGGTGCGCCGTCACGCCGTCAGCACCCGCCTCGATCGCAAGCAGCGCCGCACGCACGGGATCGGGCAGCGCACCGCCGCGCGCATTGCGCACGGTTGCAACGTGATCGACATTGACGCCGAGGCGAAGGCGGCCGACGGCCATCGAGACTGCTCCCTGTCCGGTTGTTTCATCCTGTCAGCCGATTCATGCAGGTTCCTCACCTGGATGTCGAATGACGTTCGTTGATCGGCTCCAGTCAAGAGCCTGATCGCTCATCCCTTTCGCTCGGAGGGACGCCGCCAGCCGATCGCCACCGCCCGGAGATCGGCCGACTATCGCCCTGCGACAGCCCGCAGGTGTCGGCTTCCGGGCTTGGAGGCGGGAATGGCGGCCAGGTCCGGCGGCAGTCGATCTGCCTCATAGGCCGGGATGTCGATCGCAGCGAGAGCGATGAGCGGCACGCCGACCGCCGCCCTGCCGCCGGAGCGATCGATGAGGCAGGCGGCGCCGAGGAGCGTGCCAGGCTGCGCCCGGATGCAGGCAATGCATTCCCGCGACGAGAGGCCGGTGGTGACGATGTCTTCGACCATGACGACGCGGGCCGCCTCGGCAATCTCGAAGCCCCGGCGCAGCCTGAAAGCGCCGTCTTCCCGCTCGACGAAGATTGCTTTGGCGCCCAGGTGACGTGCCGTCTCGTAGCCCGGCACGATGCCCCCGACCGCGGGCGAGACCACGACATCGATCCGCCCGAAGGCTGCGCTGATCTTCGCCGCCAATGCCGCGCACAGCCGCTGCGTCCGCGCGGGATCCTGAAACACCAGCATTTTTTGCAGAAACACCGGGCTGTGCAGCCCGGAGGACAGGATGAAATGCCCTTCGAGCAGTGCGCCGGCATCGCGGAACTCGGCCAGGACTTCGTCCCCGGTCATCGGCACAGCCGCCTTGTGCATCTTTTCCGCCTCGGTTCGCCGCGGGCCGGTCTAGCACGTTGAGGTCCCCCTCACTACCGCCCGTCCTCCGACATCGCCTGCCCGAAAAAGATGCGCTAGGTTGCCCAAAATATGTAAGCGCTCAAGCATCGCAAACCGCCGGTATGTCGTGACGGGGCTGGCGCCACAGGGGGATCCCACGCCTCTCCTCTCCGTCGAGGGAGTGTCGATTCGATTCGGCGGCATCGTGGCCCTCGATGGCGTCTCGTTTCAGGTGTCGCGCGGACGGATCTGCGGCCTCATCGGCCCGAACGGGGCGGGCAAGACCACGCTCTTCAACTGCATCTCGCGGCTCTATCGACCGGCGGGCGGCGACATCCGTTTCGAAGGCCGCCCGCTCCATGAGCTGGCAAGACATGAGATCGCGACGCGCGGGATCGGACGCACGTTCCAGAACCTCGCCCTGTTTCGCTCGATGACCGTCACTCAGAACGTCTTGACGGGGACGCATCGCCACGGCAGAGGCGGATTTGTCGCACATGCGCTCGGCTTTCCCGTGGTGCGGAGGGAGGAGTGCGAGGCTCGTGATCGGGCCGCCGCCCTCGTCGGGGAGTTCGGCCTCGCTTCCGTCGCCGATCTGCGTGTAGGCGAGCTTCCCTTCGGCACACAAAAACGCGTCGAGCTCACGCGTGCCTTGGCGAGCGAGCCCAAGCTCCTCCTGCTTGATGAACCGGCAGCGGGCCTCAATCACGCCGAGGTCGAAGAGCTGCGCAGCGACCTCGAAGCGATCCGCAGCCGGCGCGGCATCACCATGCTCCTCGTCGAGCATCACATGAACCTTGTTATGGGCGTGGCCGATCAGGTCGTGGTGCTCGATTTCGGCCGCAAGATCGCCGACGGGGCGCCTGGGGAGGTGCAGCGCCACGCGGATGTCTTGCGCGCCTATCTCGGGACTGCGGGCTGATGGCGCCGATCCTCGAAGCACGCGGACTTACTGCCGCCTACGGGCCGATCCAGGTTCTGCATGGGCTCGACATCCGCGTCGAAGATGGTGGTGTTACGGCCCTTCTCGGCGCCAACGGCGCCGGCAAGACGACGGTCCTGAGGGCGCTCTGCGCGATGGTGCGGCGTGGCGGCGCGGCCAGCTTCCGTGGCCGATCTCTGAACGGGCAGGCAACCGAGGATATCGTACGCCTGGGCATCGCCCACGTGCCCGACGGTCGCGGCACGTTCGCCGCCTTGACGGTCAATGAGAACCTGCGGCTTGGTGCCTATGCGCGGCGCGATCGAGCGGCCGTCAAGGCCGACAGCGCTCGCGTATGCGGGTATTTTCCCCGCCTGGCCGAGCGTCGGCAGCAACAGGCCGGCACCCTCTCCGGAGGCGAACAGCAGATGCTGGCCATCGCGCGCGCGCTGATGCTGCGCCCGAAGCTGCTCCTTCTCGACGAGCCGTCCTTTGGCCTTGCCCCTCTCGCCGTGGCCGACATCTTCGGCATTCTGCGCAAGATCAATCGCGACGATGGCGTCAGCATGCTCATTGTAGAACAGAACGCCAATCTCGCGCTCGACCTCGCCGATCATGCCTGCGTCATCGAAACGGGCCGCATGGCGATGAGCGGCCCTGCCGCCGTGGTTCGCGACAACGAAGCCGTACGGCGGGCCTATCTCAGCTACTGAGAGCAGACGCCCCGATGGTTGCCTTCCTGCACCAGGTCTTTTCCGGACTCGCGATGGGGGCGGTATATGCGAGCCTCGCGCTGGCGCTCGTGGTGATCTATCAGGCGACCCATCACGTGAACTTCGCCCAGGGCGAGATGGCGATGTTCTCGACCTACATCGCCTGGGACCTGATCGACCGGGGCGTGCCTTACTGGGAAGCGTTCCTGCTCACAATCGCAATCTCGTTCCTCATCGGGATGGTGATCGAACGCGTGGTGATCCGGCCGTTCGAGCGGGCGCCCGCACTCACCGTCGTCATCGTCTTCATCGGGCTCCTCGTCATCTTCAACAGCCTCGCGGGGTGGCGCTACTCGTATACGATCAAGAGCTTCGAGAGCCCGTTTCCGGACGAGCCCTGGTTCGGCAACTCGTTCATGTCTTCGCACGAGTCGGGGACTGTCGTCGTGACGCTTGCGATGCTGGCGCTTGTCTACATTTTCTTCCGTTTCACCAAGCTCGGCCTTGCCATGCGGGCGGCAGCGCTCAATCCGACGTCGAGCCGCCTCGTCGGCATCCGGGTCGGTTGGATGCTGGCGATCGGCTGGGGCCTTGCCGCCGCGATCGGCGCGATCGCCGGCATGATGGCTGCACCCATCGTCTATCTCGACCCCAACATGATGGGCGGCATTCTGCTGTTCAGTCTCGCCGGCGCGCTTTTGGGCGGCATCGACAACCCGTGGGGCGCGGTGCTCGGCGGCTTCATCGTCGGGGTTCTCGAGAACGTCGCCGGCGCCTACCTCGTCGGCACCGAGATCAAGCTCTCGGTTGCCCTGATCATCATCGTCGGCGTGTTGGTGGCAAAGCCCTCCGGCCTTTTCGGGCGACGCATCGCCGCGCGAGTGTGACGCATGGCAGGCGCAAGCCAGCGCTTAACGGCGCGACCGGCGGGAGTGCAGGCGGGGGCAAGCGTCCGCATGTGGCACCGGCTCGGCATCGCCGCGGCGCTCGCCGGCGCGGCTGTATTGCCGTTCGCCGTCAGCGGCTATCGGGTTTACCAATTCTCGCAGGTGCTAATCTACGCGATGGCCCTTCTCGGCCTCAACCTGTTGACCGGCTACAACGGCCAGATCTCGCTGGGACACGGCGCGTTCTTTGCGATCGGCGGCTACACGACGGCCATCCTCGTCGTGAAGCTCGGGGTACCCTACTGGGCGACAATTCCCGTGGCAGGGATCGTCTGCTTTGTCGCAGGCTTCCTCTTCGGCTTTCCGGCACTGCGGCTCGGCGGCATCTACCTGGCGCTCGCCACCTTCGCCCTGGCGCTGGCGACCCCGCAACTCCTGAAGTTCAAGGCGGTCGACGAATGGACGGGGGGTGTCCAGGGCCTGCTGCTCAGCAAGCCCAAGGCGCCGTTCGGGCTGCCGCTGACGCGAGACCAATGGCTGTACTTCGTCTGCCTTGCCTGCACTGCGCTTTTGTTTTGGGCGGCCGCCAACCTGGTGCGCGGCCGGATCGGGCGGGCGATGGTCGCCATCCGCGAGCACCCGGTCGCCGCCGAGGCGATGGGCATCGACATCGCCTTCTACAAGACGATGACCTTCGGCGTGAGCGCGCTCTACACCGGCATCGCCGGCGCGCTCAGCGGCATGGTCGCCGGAGTCGTTGCCCCCGACAGCTTCGGTTTCTTCCTGTCGCTGTCGTTCCTGGTGGGCATCGTCGTCGGCGGCCTCGCCTCGATCTGGGGCGTCATCGCCGGTGCGCTGTTCATCGAGCTCGTGCCGATCTACGCCGATCAGATCGCCGATCTCCTGGGCGAGAGCGCGAAGGCGCTGCCCTGGGCAATCTACGGTGTCCTGCTCATCGGGCTCATGTATATGATGCCCACCGGAGCGGCAGGTGCGGTCAGGGCCGTGGTGCGGCGGCTCGGTCGGCTCACCGCCGGCTCAAAGTCCGGCTGACATTGCCGCCGAGTTGACGCGAGGCAGAGTCCAGACCGGCGGAAAGGGGGAAACATGTTCACGCGACGAAGCCTTCTGCAGGGAAGCCTGACTGCTGCAGCGGCGCTCGCGCTGCGGCCGGACGCGGCCGCCGCGGCCAATGCGCCGGGCGTCACCGATACCGACATCAAGATCGGCCAGACCATGCCCTACAGCGGCCCCGCGTCGGCCTACGGCGCGATCGGCCGGGCGGAAATCGCCTATTTCCGGATGATCAACGAGACGGGTGGCGTGAATGGCCGCAAGATCAACCTTGTAAGTCTCGATGACGGGTACAGCCCGCCGCGCACCGTCGAACAGATCCGCCGCCTTGTCGAGGAAGAACAGGTTGCCTTCATTTTCAACAGCCTGGGCACGCCGTCGAACTCGGCGAT
>JAFAME010000368.1 GCA_019233695.1 Methylobacteriaceae bacterium | reverse complement strand
GTCGATACCAATGGCAGCGCCCCGGTCGCACAGCTGCACCGAGACCCAACACCGATACCAGCCATCGGCAAGGGACTCGATCCCCGCATCGAACGCTCCGGGGAAACGCACAGCGGCTCCCTGAGCAAGATCGCACTGCAGGACCCCGCCTCGTCCTGCTTTCGAGTCCCATAGGATGGCGCGAACGAGCTGCTGGCCGCCGGACTTTACGGTCAGCGACATCACGTAAGGCCCGGGATTGATGTCGGGAACAACCGCATCGAGACGATGCGGTCCGGCGCCATCACCGCGCGTGAGATCGATCAGGCCACTCTTTGGCTCGGCCGACCAAACGCTGGGCGTCGACGAATCCGCGTCGGGGAGGGGAGGCGTGTTTGGCCGGTCGGCGTCTGCCGATGCGATGCTTGAGGAGGCACCCAAGATAGGGGCGAGAAGGCGGCCGAGGCGGCGCGAGTCCTCCACCTCGTAGCCGGCACGAACATGCGCGTTGAACACGAACATCTCGATCGGCCAGTGTTCCAGGATCGAGTCGGGAACAACGAACACGTTCGAGTGCCGCTCCTGCAGCGCGCGCAGCGTCGAGCGAAGCAGCGCCAAACTCGCCGCCTCCATGTGGGCGCAAGGGTGCGGCTGGAAGGCGATGACGAGCTTTGCCCCATGCTGCGCGGCAAGCTCCGCAAACTGTTCGAAGCTCGCCTCGGCGTAGAAACGATCGCCCCACAGCGTGGGCTCGTAGTATTTCCGGTGTCCCGCCGGCGAGCCGAAATCCACCGGGACCATGTCGTCCTTGCCGCACTCCCCGGTCAAATTGGATTTCGGGTTTCCCGCGGTCCAGCGTAGATCGACTTCAGACCACCAGCCGCCTGTCCTGTCGATCGATTGCAGCCCGTCCCGCACCATCCCGCTTGTGGTCAGTCCCGCAATCATCGGCCTGACCAGGCCGCCAAGCGAATAGACGCCGTCGGTCACGACCGAACGCAACGCCAAGCTTGGCGGCGACAGGCGGGCCCAGGGCGCTCCGAAGGCCGAGTAGGTTCGGCCGCCGTCGCCGTCGAAGGTACCCGCCGAGCTGTCGAGCCGCTGCGGCAGGCCGGTAAGGGCGATGTGCAACACGAGCGCCTTGACTTTGCGATTGCCGGCCATCGCCGCCTTGGCAATCTCGTAGTAGCTTCGAAACCCCGAGAAGCAACAGCTCAGGTTGGCATAGGTCATTCCGTTGAGGTAGCGCTCGACGAGGCTTGGAACGATGCCCAGGAATCCCGAGCTGTCGCCGACCTGAATGACGTCGGCGGGCGCATCAATGAAATTCTTGAGCTTTTCGTATATGAACAAGTTCTCGGACGGCTCGTTGGCCATGTAGTTCAGGTCAAGGAAGTTCGACCGTTCGATGGCATTTGGCCGCACAAGCGCCTGCACGCCGATCTCTATCGAGAAAATCACCGCAGCGGCGACCAAGATCGGCCGGAAACTGTGGAGGAACGAATTCATTCCATGTCCGTCCGGGGCGCCGACGGCGTCCTTGCGAAAAGCCAGGTCGAGGCTCAAACCTGTTCCAATCCCACATCCCCGGCGGATAGACCGAATGAGGCCTCACACAGCGATGTCAATGAGAAAGTGCCCCGGCCTCAGCGGGCGTCCGGCCGCGGCCCGACAACGCGCAGCCTGCGGAACTTGTGACAGGCGTTCGATTTGGAGCGCAACATGTCGGCGCGGAGGCCTTCGCCATCACGGCACAGCTCCTGCCGTCGGGCTTTTGCTGCTGCTGACACAGAATGTCAGCGGGGATCCGATAAAAACATCCTGCTCCTCATCTGAACAGGCCAGCGACGCGCTCAACGCATTTTTTCCCGCTGCGATGTCGATTCGGCATGAGGTGGATCGTCATTTGGGTAGGCCGACGCCGCAGAGACGCCAAGGCCGGTGGGCACTGCCAGATTGCACAGGAGAACGACAATGAGCGATTTTGTTGATTGCGTGAACGAGGGCTGCCTCGCCCATGTGGCGGAGGGCACGCGAGATCAGGACCGATCCGAGCTCCGCGCGCTTGCATGGCCAACGCGGAGCAAGCGGCCGGACCGCGACCTTTTGCTTCTGCTGCACGCCGACTTTGCCCTGTTCCAGCCCGGGACGGACTTCGAAGAGGCGGCGCTCGCATGCGCCGCCTGATCCCTCGACGAGCCGCCGTTTATGCGAGGGGCAATCATCGATGCGGCCGCGGGCTGCCGGGCAGCCATTGCGTTCGGCGGCAAAATCAGGGAAACCCGGAGGCGTGCGGCGCATGGGAGCCCGCGTGGGCGCCAAGACGGGATTGAATTGAAGGGCCCAACGGGTCAAGGCTGGGCTTGTCCCGGCCATCCACGCGGTGCCATCTGCTGCAATGCGGGGGTTGGGCCTTTGGCGGACAGCGAAGCGGCTCGACCGCGTGGATGCCCGCCGCAAGAGCGGGCATGACGGCAAGGCCCTCAGTTGCACAGGCAAAAAACCCATGATCCGCATCGGAATTGGTGGCTGGACCTACGAGCCGTGGCGGGGGACCTTCTATCCTGAGGGTCTCAAGCATGCCGACGAGCTCGCCTACGCGGGCCGCCACGTGACGACGATCGAGATCAACGGCACGTTCTACCGCACGCAATCGGCCGCAAGCTTCAGGAAATGGCGCGACGAGACGCCGGACGAGTTCGTCTTTTCGGTGAAGGGGCATCGCGCGGTGGTCAACGCCCGCAAGCTCGCCGAGGTTGGCGAGCCGATCGAATGGTTCTTCAAGAGCGGAATCCTCGAGCTCGGGGAGAAGCTCGGGCCGATCCTCTGGCAGTTCGCGCCGTTCAAGAAATTCGACCCGGCCGATTTCGGCGGCTTCCTGAAGCTGCTGCCGCGCGAGGCCGGCGGCCGGCCGCTGATGCATGTCCTCGAAGTCCGCCACGACAGCTTCCGCAGCCCGCAGTTCATCGCGCTCCTGCGCGAGCACAATGCCGCGGTCGCCTATGCCGATTCGGACGACTATCCGGCGATTGCCGATGTGACGGCGGACTTCGTCTATGCGCGGCTGCAGCGCACGAAGGAAGAGAACGAGACCGGCTATGCGGCCGGCGAGCTCGACCTCTGGGCCAAGCGCGCCCGCTCATGGGAGGCAGGCGGCACGCCCGACGACCTGCCGCGGGTCGACGAGGGCATTGCGCCGAAGACGAAGCGCGCCGTGTTCGTCTACATGATCAGCGGCGCCAAGGTCCGCGCGCCTGCCGCCGCAATGGCGCTCATCGATCGGGTCAAGGCCTGAGGTGCATGGAGCGCCACTGAGGGGTCGTCCCGGCCAAGCACCGCCAAGCAGTGCGCCGAGCCCAGGGTCCGAGGTAGACACCGGACCCCGGATAGCCGCTGCGCGGCTTCCGGGATGACGGGGGGCAGTGACGCAGGGCGGGCCTCCGAGGCTATGGCTTGGCTGCCTCGCCCGAGCCGTCCTCGTCCGGTGCTTCGAGGCGCACGCCGCGCCGTTCGAGCGCCTCGCGCAGCAGCACCTCGATCTGGGCGTTGACGCTGCGCAGGTCGGCGGCGGCGCATCGCCTCACCGCATCGAGGATGGCTCGCTCGGCCCGGAGCGGAAACCCGATGCGTTGCGGGCCGGCGGGGCGTCCTCGTGCGGCCATGATCGCTCACGTATAGAGCGTGCCGGTGTTGATCACAGGCGTCGCCTCGCGATCGCCAACGAGAATGACGAGGAGATTGGAGATCATCGCCGCCTTGCGCTCCGCATCGAGCGCCTCGCCAAAATCCTTCTTGTCGAGTTCATTGAGCGCGTCGGTCACGATGCTGACGGCGCCCTTGACCACCATGCGCCTGGCCGCAACGACAGCGCTTGCCGCCTGTTTGCGCAGCATCGCGCCGGCGATCTCGGATGAATAGGCGAGGTGCGAAATACGCGCCTCGTCGACGGCGATGCCGATGGCCTCCATTCGCGTGCGGATTTCAGTGAGCAGGCTCTCGATGATCGCATCGCCACCGTCGCGCAGGGTCACCGCCGACGTCGGCGGCGGGGTGTCTGCGGGGCCGGCCAGGCCCGGGTCAAGTTTGGCAGCCTCTTCGGCCTCGACATGATCATAGGGGTGGGCGCTTGCCATCCGACGCAGCGCCGTTTCGCTCTGCGCCTTGACGTAGTCGCCATAGGATTCGACTTCGAGCACGGCCTTGGCCGCGTCCTCGACGCGCCAGACGACGACGGCGCCGATGTCGATCGGATTGCCGATCGCATCGTTGACCTTGAGGGGGCCGCATTCGAGCGTCTCCAGCCGCCGCGAGACCTTCCTCTTCGTATTGAACGGATTGACCCACCAGAAGCCGGCGCGATGCTCGGTGCCGACATATTCCCCGAACAGCAGGCACACGAGGCTCTGGTTCGGCTGGAGAACGACGAGGCCCTTCAAGAGGATGAAGGCCACGACGACCCCGAGCGCGCCGAGGCCGAAGCGCAGGGACTCGAGACCGAACGAATGGATGCTCGTGACAATGAGCCACGCCGAGAACGCCATCAAACCAAGACCGACGGCCAGCATGAGATAGCCGCCGCCGGCGCGCAGTTCCTTGTCGGCGATCGCGCCGCGACGGCCCGCGGCCGATGCTGAAGTGCTGGTGGACATGGGTGATCTCCCATCGATAGAATTTTATGATATCATAAATACATCAAAAAGTAAAGCAAGGCCGCATAGGGCGCTGTCTCAGAGCGAATTGAAGGCCACCAAGGTGATGGCCGGCCTGGTGCCCGGCCATCCACGCGGTCGGGCCCTGCCGATCCTTGCACGGCTCGATCCCTTGCTAAATCAGTTGCGTGTCAGCATTGCAGCAGCGTGCACCGCGTGATGCCCGCCACAAGGGCGGGCATGACATGGAGCAGCTCATGCGGTCTCGCGGGAGCGATCACGGACCGACTTCGATGATGACGAGGCCATTGAGGGGAATCGTCAGCCGGAATTCGCCC